>CAZWON010000080.1:0-1575 GCA_964635565.1 uncultured Planctomycetia bacterium | reverse complement strand
AGAAAAGGTTCTAACATTTCTCTACATTTAAATCCTAAATTTTTAAGAAATCCCTTCCCTTTACATACCTTTTGAAGAAACAGGCATGTAGTTCAGTGGCATAAAGAGAGAACAAACAAGATTTTTAAGAAGAATCTCACAGGTACCATACGGGTACAAACTTAATTAAACAGGAGCTCACCTTCAGTTCCCCCCAAAAACCTTTAGTAAGCACCAGTGCTCTTTGAGGCTGATATGCTAAAAGAAAATTCCTGAAACCCCGGGATATCTTTGGCTGCTTAAAAGGAGAATATTTAACCTCAATAGGAATAAGATTATTCCTGCTCTCTATTATAAAGTCAACCTCAGCCTTTGCTAAAGTCCGCCAGTATCTAAGAGGGGTTTGCTCATTTACTTTTAATTGGATTAAGACGGCATTTTCAACAATTTTTCCTTTATCAGGACGAAAAGTGAGCTCGTTAAAGCTATCAATAATGTAATTTCGCAGACCCATATCCATGAAATAAAGTTTTGGACTTTTCCTTAGCTCCGTTGTCTTACTGGTAAAGAAAGGTTTAAGAAGATTAATGATAAAGGTTTCCTCCAGTATGGAAAGATAATGCTTCACCTGATTAAAGTAACTTTGAATGTCTGTAGCCAAACTGTTATAATTGACCAAACTACCAATTTGATTGGCTAAAATTGCAAGCAGGATTCTAAACCTGGTAATATCTGTAATCCTCAAAAGCTCTATAATGTCTCTGGTAATGTAAGTTTCATAGATATTTTTAAGAATTATCCGTTTGGTTTCCATATCTTCTGCTTTCACCACTTCTGGATAGCCTCCAAACAGGACATATTCTTCAAAACACCTTTCAAAATCACCTAAAAAAATATCCTCTTTGGGAGCAGCAAAGTTCTTCCCCTCAGTGACAAAATCTCTCACCCACTTAGATTTTTCCTGATAAACATTATTAAGCTCTCTTGAGCTCACTTTAATAAATTCCCCGAAGTTTAACGGATAAAGATAAAAGGAAAACATCCTTCCAACTAAGAATTTACTTGTTTTCCCGGTAAGTTCAAGGGAGGAGGAGCCGGTAACAACAAATTTAATGTTTTCAAAAAGATCATAAAGGAGTTTTAACTTCTGACCACCTTCAGGTAAATACTGTAATTCGTCAATTAAAAAATAAAAACGCTCGTTTTCTTTGCCCATAATAAAACTTCGCACATACTCTTTAGGATTGCGGGAAAATTTATCCAGAATTTCACGGTCCTCAAGAGTTAAAAAAATAATATTTTCCGGATTAACATTTCTTTCCTTAATTAAATAGTTTTCCAGCATTTTTAAAAGAGTGGTTTTGCCAGATTGGCGCGGTCCCTTAATCGCATAAATTTCCCTTCTGTCTATCCATTTTTTTAGCTTATCCAGAAGCTCCCTGTGGAAAAATTGATTTCTCTCCATTTTATTTATTTTTTATAATATTATTAATAAATATTTTTTAGAAATAATAGCATTTTTTATAAATATGTCAAGAAAAGTTCTCCAGTTTCCTGAAATTTTTTATTGACAGTCTTTTGAGATGGAAATATCCC
>CAZWON010000079.1:0-1659 GCA_964635565.1 uncultured Planctomycetia bacterium | reverse complement strand
GATAGGGATGGAATAGTGGCACCCTTACATCCTCTCGGTAAAAATCCCGGCGACATCTGGACAATTCCCACTCAACCCTTCCCAGAAGCCCACTTTGCCACCTTTCCTGAAAAATTAGTAGAGCCAATGATAAAAGCAGGATGTCCTCAATGGATTTGTAAGAAGTGTGGGAAGGCGAGGGTAAGAATAACGAAGCCAACGGAGGAATATGCTAAATATCTTGGTAAGAGTTTACACGAACATAAAGCGGATTTACAAGCTGGGTGGTCTCAAAAAAAAGATGTTCCTTCTTTATCTGCTCAGTATATTACCATTGGCTGGACGGATTGTGGTTGTAATGTTGGTTGGATTAGTGGGGTAATACTTGATCCTTTTATGGGTTCAGGCACAACAGGCAGAGTAGCAAAAAAGTTAAATAGAAATTGGATAGGAATAGAAATTGTTCCTGAATATGTAGAGATGGCAAAGAAAAGAATTGAATCTATACAAAAATCTTTACTTTTATAGAGCAAGGAGAGAAAGAAAGGGGGTTTGATTCAAATGGGCTAAAGAATGAAAAACTGAATATAGTTTAGAATTAACCTTAGAATTTATTTTTTAGTTTAAAATCTCCTTGCTCTTTATTATGAGAAAGGAGGGTATAAAAATGGCAACAGTTTGGGATAGTGCTGTAGCAAGAGATTTTGTTGATAAATTAATTTCAAGAATAAAAGAGCTAAAACAAGATTGTTGTGTAGATAGTGCTTGGGATATAAAAGAGGAAGTAGGAGAAGTAACAATCGAATTAATTAACGAAACTTATGAAGATATATAAGGAGAAATATTATGTTAAATGTCAAATATAGACCAAAAAAAATAGAACAATTAGTGGGGAATTCTTCAGTAAAAGAAAGTCTTCTTTCTTTATTTAAGAGAGATAGAAAAGAAATCCCTCAAGTTTATCTTTTTACAGGGAAAGCAGGTACAGGAAAAACCACAATGGCTTATATACTAAAAAGCCAATTAGGCTGTTCTGATATGGATTTCAGTTATTATAATACAGCAAACACAAGAGGAATAGACACAATAAGAGCAATAATAGAGAATAGTACATATGTTCCTGTGGAAGGAAAAGTTAAAATGTATGTTCTTGATGAATGCCACCAGATAAGTCATGATGCTATGGAAGCTCTTCTTAATATTTTAGAAAAGCCACCAGAGAATGTTTATTTTGTTTTATGTACTACTGAACCTAATAAGATACCTCCTACAATAAAGAGAAGGTGTTCTGAATATGAAATGGAGCCTTTATTAAGACCAGAAATGGCTAAGCTTTTAAAAAGAGTTGTTAAAAGAGAACGAAAGGAGATAAAAGATTCAGTATTAGAGAAGATAATTGATGTTAGTGAAGGAAGTGCAGGATTAGCTCTAAAGCTTCTTGATTCTGTAATAGATATGAAAGATGAAAAGGAAGCAATAAAAATTATTGAAAGTAGAACGATTTCAGAGAAGAACATAATACATTTATGCAGGTCTCTTATAAAAAATAATAATTGGGATAATATCAGAAAAATTCTTATTGATCTTGAGGGAGATCCTGAAAGAAACAGAAGAGCAGTTTTATCTTATTTTAAGAAAGTATTATTATTCAGAGGGAATGATAAAGTAGCTGAAATGATG
>CAZWON010000078.1:0-1732 GCA_964635565.1 uncultured Planctomycetia bacterium | reverse complement strand
ATCAAGGTCGCCGATGGTATGGGGCTGGACAGGCGCATAGGTCGGGCATTCCTGAGTGCCGGCGCCGGCTTTGGGGGATTTTGCTTGAGAGGTAGCGAGAAGGTGATTGTCAAAGAGATTAATGATAGACAAATACAAGTATTATCGATGAGAGATCTTTATAAAAAAATAGCTAATAAAGAAAGATACGAAGTATTAAGTTTTGATACAAATTCAAAACGAGTGAAATTTAGTAAAATAATCTTGGTTTCTCAAAGAAAATTTTCTGGTAAACTTGTTACAATTAAGACAAGAATGAATAAGGCGATAACTGCAACAGATGACCACCCCTTTATTGTTTATGAAAACAACAGATTTAAAATAGTGTTAGCTAAGGATCTTAAAGAAGGAGATTTCTTGCCGATGTTTTTAAATTTACCTGTTGGCAGCACAAGAAATGTTAACGAAATCGATATAATAAATGAATTACAAAAAAAATGCGCTTTTTTCGATAAAATTAAAGTGAGACCGAAGAATAAAGAATTCAAAGATTACAAACAAGTTATTTTTAGAAGCCTGAGGAATATAAATAAAGATAGAAGTTGGAGAGTACAAGATGTTATAAATAATAATTGTATGAGTCTCAAAGAATATTTAATCTTAGAGAGCCAAGAGAGGATGCCGATAAGCAGAAAAGAAGTCCGTCTTTTTACCAGCAAGGGGAATACGACTTATTTCCCTGCTACAGTTAAATTGGATGAGGAATTTTGTAGACTTTTAGGCTACTATGCAAGCGAGGGATATATTCACTTGGAGAATTGTGAGCGTGGGCAACGGTCCCGTGTTGTATTTCATTTTAATGAAGAAGAAAACGAATACATAGTGGATATTTGTAACATATTAAACAATTTCGGCGTAAGTTATCATATATTAAAACAAAACCAGTATCATACTATATCAATTATTATTAGTTCTCGAATATTCGCCTTTTTAATAAATGATATATTAAAATGCGGAATTGATTCTTACACGGCGCAAGTGCCAGAAATGATTTACGGCTTAAGCCAAAAGGAGAAGGTAGCTTTTCTCTTGGGTACTTTTAGAGGCGATGGCCATGTTGCTTTTCCTAGAAATACTCAAGCGGTAGTCTATGATTTTGGCTCAATAAGCCTTAAGTTAATCCAAGGCATGGAGTTTTTATTTCATACATTAGGCATAGTTCCTAGCTACAAAAGATCACGTTCGAAGAGAGCAACTAACTTTGCACATTTTATCAGGATTTCCGGACGAGATCAGATTAAGGCATTACCTCTTTTTAAAGACAGAGATATGCAGAGGAGGGTTGACCAGAGATTGTTGAGTTATAAGAAACACATAAAGCCTACTGGTTTCAAGCGGATTAATAGTCATTTTGGGGTAGTGAAAATAAAAAAGATTAAACAATTTTTCCGTAAAGAAAAGGTTTATTCTCTAGAAGTCAAAGATACCGGTACGTTTGTTACTGGTAGCGGATTGATAATACATAATTGCTTTCCGAAAGACTTAGAGGCATTTATTTACATTGCAAAAAAGGCCGGATATGATTTCGGCTTGCTTAGAGAAACAGCAAAAATTAACAGAGAGCAAAAGCAGCTCCTGGTGAAAAAGGTCGAGGAGGCGGTCTGGATAATTCCGGGAAAGACAATCGGCGTGCTCGGCTTAAGCTTCAAGCCAAATACCGACGATATACGTTTTTCCGTTTCCATAGATGTAA
>CAZWON010000077.1:0-1753 GCA_964635565.1 uncultured Planctomycetia bacterium | reverse complement strand
GAGCATTTGATCAAAAATGGCCATAATCCAAGAAATGTGCTTTATTATTCCCTAGATGACCCTTCGCTTTCTGTTTATTCTGATAATCTTTTAAAAGATATCGTTGACTATTTTTTAGAAAATATCGCTTTGTCAGGCAAAAAATATATATTTTTGGATGAAGTCCATTTATTTGATAAATGGTATAAGTGGATAAAGGCATTTTACGATAGAGAGAAGGATCTAAAATTTATTCTCTCTGGTTCATCAAGCACTTCTTTACAAAAGGAGGCAAATGTATTTCTGCGTGGCAGAACTTTCGAAATAGAGATGTTTCCTTTAAATTTTTTTGAGTTTGCAAAATTTTCCGGGATAAAAGTAGAAAGGATCGATTATCAAGAGCTTCTGAAACTTAATGAATTTGAAGTGAGAAGAATCCAACATAATTTAAAAAACACTTTTAAAGAATACTTGAGTGTAGGAGGGTTTCCTGAATGGTTTAAGATAAAAAATCAGTCTGACGCAAAGCTGCGTTGGTTTACAATGTTAATTGAGGATATTCCAAAGAAGGCAATTTATGAGGATATAGCAAGTCTTTTTGGGATAAGAAATGTAAAAATCCTTGAGCAAGTATTTGCTTTTATCGCTGTTCACCAGAGCAAACTGCTCTCATACGAGACGATAAATGACGTTGTAAAACTTGACCGATCAACCCTTATTAATTACATAGAGTTTCTTAAATCTTCCTATCTTATAGCTGAGATCTTAAAATTTGCGGGTATTAAGGAACAAATAAAAGCAAAAAAGAAATTTCTTGTTATAGATCAGGGTTTAAGAAATGCTATTCTTAAAGATTATGAGGTAAAAGAGGATAATCTGGGCTTCATATTTGAAAATCTCATTGGAATTGCTCTCTTTTTATTTTGTAAGAAAAACGATGCCAAGCTCAACTATTGGAAACCAAATGATGAGGTTGATTTTATCATCTCAGATAAAGAAATTATCCCTGTGGAGGCAAAATATAAAAACCGGATACGTGAAAATGATAAGGATAATTTAAAGAATTTCATGAGAAAATTTAAAAAGGATAAGGCATTTCTTATTACCAAAAATCTTTATGGTCAAGAAAGAGTTGGCAAAAGCTCATTATACTTCATCCCGGCTGAGATATTCTTACTCTCTTTATAAAAAATAGGTAGTGGATTTATTAGCGTGGGTATTTATAAACGTGGTAAAATTTGGTACATTGATTATTATGATCAGTTTGGTAAAAGACATAGGGAGGCAGTTGGTCCCAACAAAAGGCAAGCTGAACAAACTTTATCTAAAAGAAAAATAGAGGTTGCTGAGAATAAATTCTTAGATAAGAAAAAACAAGAAAAGATAAAATTTAGAGATTTTGCTGATGAGTTTATTGAATTTCACTCTAAGCCAAATAAGCGATCTTGGCAGAGAGATGTCCAGCTTGTTAACCACCTTAAAGCTTTCTTCGGGGAGAAAAAGCTATATGAGATAACACCCTTAGATATAGAAAAGTATAAAAAAGAACGAATCGAAAAAGTAAAACCAGCTACAGTAAAAGAGAAATAGCTTGCCTCAAAGCCATCTTTAATAAAGCAATCCAGTGGGGTAAAATTACAGAAAATCCTGTTAGAAAAGTAAAATTCTATAAAGAGAATAATCAAATCATTAGATATTTAACAGAGGATGAAATGGCAAGGTTAATAAACGAGTGCTCCGGCTATCTGAAACCTATTGTAATTGTGGCCTTAAA
>CAZWON010000076.1:0-1759 GCA_964635565.1 uncultured Planctomycetia bacterium | reverse complement strand
AAGGTATTGCCAAATGGCAAGTCAAGTATTTTTTTACAAGATATTTAACCATGATTAATCATCTCCACATATTGTTTAACAACATATTTTGCGATTCCGGTAACACTGTAAATAAAACTGAGATCTTTATTATATTCATAAGCCGTTTTTACACGGTTGTAATCTTTGAGATAATTGTCTACTGCTCGTTGTGTATGGTTACATTCTCTCGCTACATCCGCAGGGTCTTTTTTCTCAAACACCACTTTTTGAACAATTGTTTTTTTATGAGATATTGTAGTTCCCATATCGTGTAATGCTCCTGTATGGGGTAAGATACAGTTATGCTCTTTCTCATATTGAATTCTTCTTTTAGAGGTTGCAGAGATACTTCTAAGTGTTAATAAAGAAATATCTCTGGTAGATAATATTCCTCCTTGCTCATAGGCTTCATAAATTATTCTAGCGATTGCTTTTTCTGTAATTTTTGATACAGGTTTACCTTTAGAAAGTTCTTCAATATCCTCTTCTGTAATTATGGATAAGATTACCGGTACAAATTTACGATTAGGTGAATCGCCCCTTGTATTTTTATCAAGTGCTGTCCAGAGTATTTGTCCAGGCTTTAGCCTTTTTGTTTCCGGTGAATATTTTTCAAATAGTATGATGAGTTCTTTTACCAATTTTTCTCGTATGAGAGGACCAAAATGTCGGGAGAGTGTTTGTGATAAGAAATTATCAAGTACTTGCTTGAGAAATCTCTGTTTAGCCGAATTGTAACGTTTATAAGCAAAAGATGGTTTAATCATTTGAGTATTGTCCTTCTTTCTTCTCAACTTGTTTTTGTTTTAAAAAAGATTTTAATTCCTCTTTCCTGGAAGGAATGATCTCTAAATTACTATAAATCTTGTAGTATTCTTCAACTAGCGAGGATGATATTTTTACTAAAAAAGCAATTGTATTTACATCGAATCCTTCTTCTGCAAGAGATATGACTCGTTTAAATTTGTCTACGTAATTTCTGATGGAATAAATGCTGTGGTAAGTATCCCTGGAAATTTCAGAATATTCTTTACCTTTCAGCCATTCCTTGATAATAAGAGAACGATGAGAAATGGCTCGTCCCATATCTTTTATCGTAGAGCGGATAGGTAATACAATATTCTTCTCTTTAAGCGCTTTTAAATCTCTTGAGATAGTCCTCTCTCCACAATTGAATAATCTGTTGGCTAAATCCTCAACTGTGAGTAAGCCGCCTTGCTGAAACGCTTCTTCACAAACACGCTGGATTCTATATTGTCTAAGTCCTATAACCCCCTCTTTTTCTCGAATCTTCAGGTCCTCCTCTCCTGCATCCAGGGTCAGTGTTACACTAATTTGTTTACAATTCTCCAGGTGAATAGAGGCTCCGTTTTCAATAGAAACCACCTGGAAAAGAATTTGACCAGGCTTTAAAGCTCCACTTGTTTTAAAGTATGGCGCATATACTTTATGTACTGTTTCAAGAATAGCGCTTGCTTCAAAAGAAGAACAGTTTAATCCTTGAATTATTTCATTTAAAAATTGTTGGTTAAGTTGTTTTTTTGCAAGTCTTTCCCATTTTCTAAGAGAAGAGTTATTAATCATGATTGTCTCCCATTCATTTTTGAAAGTGAAATATTTGTCAAATTTCATTTTAAAATTAATCATAATTAAATCAAAACTCTTAATGCCATATGGCACAAATATAGGAGTCTCCAAAGGAGTCCTACCCCATTGGGGTCCCTACGGGACGTGACCT
>CAZWON010000075.1:0-1764 GCA_964635565.1 uncultured Planctomycetia bacterium | reverse complement strand
TAACAAGTTGCTTGGATTTATTTTCTAAGAAAGAAAGAATTTGTTTGTTCATAAAAAAAGAAAATAATAAAATAAATCAAAGGAGGCAATTCAATTTTTATTAGACAGATTTATTACTTTCTTTGCTTTTGTATGTACTCTCAAGTCTCTTTTTAAGGTCTTTTAATCTATTTAATATTCCCTTTTTTTCTTTTGGATGTCCAATGAGACGTTCAGCTGCACCAAACCTCATATTCTCATAAGGTAATTCTTCCAACTTTCTCTGCAATACTTTATATTCTGCTTGCAGTTTTTTCCGCTCTTTTCTATCTTTAGTTTTTCCAATTTCTATTGCTAATTCGGCCATCTTTTCTGCTGTCTCCTTACTTCTATTTTTTAAATATTCTTCTCCATCTTTAAGTACATTATTTATATCTATTTCTTTTCTTCTCACAAGATCCTCGTATGTTACCAATTTATTGCTCTTACCCTCTATAACATCATATACTCTTTTCATAACTTCATTTAATTTGTTTTGTCTGTCTTCTACTACCCTTCCAATTTCCTTTATACTCGCGATATAAGAATCTATCATATTACTATTTCTTTTCAATATCTCTTTGTACTTCTGCGCTTCTTTATTTGCAATATCGGGATGTTCCGTTTTGTAAAGTCTTTTTATATCTCCTTCTAAACATTTATTCTCATTTTCCAGTTTCTTTATCTTTGAAATATATCCGTTTAATCTGTCAACAGCATTCACAAAACTTGAGTGATAGCTTTCTGCCAATTTTTCTCCTTGTTTACCGCCCAACATCTTCGCCACTTCTTTTATCTTGGGATGTAAAGCTTTATACTTTTTTAATTGCTTTCTTGCCATTCTTATTCCTTCATCAGTTGCCATTCCGCCAAGAAATGTTGCACCTAAAATAAGCGGATTTACTGTAATTGTATAAGTTAAAGCATCTTTAGCTCCTGTACCCACTGTTTCACCTATGGATTTTGCATAACCTGCCTTATGGGATAAACTATTGTAGACCGCTTTAATTGTTGATCCTGCTCCTTCAGCTATTTTCTCTCCAAAATTTGAAAGCAAATAACCACCAGCCGTACCACCAGCTGCGCCACCGCTTATATATCCAATACTCTTCTTTATCCCTTCTTTTGTTTTTGGACATCCTGCATACGAAAGTCCTTCTGTTATTTTACTTTTATATCCTGCCAATTTATCTCGGATTTTTTTGAATACCATATTAACTCACCTTTTTTAACTCATTTTCCAAGTCTCTAAATATAGACTGATTTGTTTTTACTATTTCTGTCCAACCCCTTAACTTCTCTTTGTTATCTTTATACAAAATTTTTATCATCTTCTCAACCTTTTCATAATATTCTCTATAAGATTTCATAAGTCCCTTAAGAATGTTAGCAACTTCCTTATTTTTGTTTTTTACAGCACTTTCTGTTAATTTTGTTAAAGTCTCCAAAAAAACTTTTGATTCATCTATATCTATTGCGATTCTTTGCTGTCCTCCAATTATTCCCGCAATTTCTTCATGTGGCAAAGTTATCTCTGTTATCATAATATATATTTATTATTTATATATGAATTTATTAGGTGACGGTTGGTAAATATTAATACCTAATAATATTTAGGTTGAAAAATTATACTTCATAGTCTAAATAAACCTATTCGGTGGAGATTAGTTAGCTAAGTAAACTTATAATCTTCTCTATTTCTCTAATATTTTCCTCTAAACTTTTTCCTTTGTCATAAGCATAAAA
>CAZWON010000074.1:0-1781 GCA_964635565.1 uncultured Planctomycetia bacterium | reverse complement strand
GCTTCGGGCGCACCAACGAACGCAGCGGGTATTAACCTAATGTATTTATTAATTTAATACTTCTGCGGTGAGGCCACCACCCTAAACGACGCGTAACCATGTGCCGAGGAAGGCACGAAGAGATGAATGTCGAAATGTATGGGAGGTGTTTGCAACTTTGGAGGTAGGCTTTCAAAGGAGAGATAAAGATAAGATCTATTATTCAAATGGGTAACAAACATGAAAAAACCAAAACTATTTTTATTTATTTTATTTTTTATATTTATGGGGAGGTGTTTTTCAGAGATGATAAAAGTAGAAGAACTTGGGGGGTTATTAAAAAGAATAGGTAATTACAATCCTAAATCATTTGAATATTCCTTTAAAGATAGGCTTATTCTTCAGAAAACGGTCTACCTTTTACAAGCCTTTGGACTATATTTAGGCTATCATTTTAATTGGTATCTTCGAGGACCTTATTCTATAACGCTTGCGAGACATGGTTATGAATTAGTTGATATATATGATAGATTACCAAGTGCTGCATTCGCTGATGAAAATGCAGAGAAACGTTTTAATTCTTTTTTATTATTCATGTCAGAAATAAAAGAAGATGCAGAAATGTTAGAGCTTTTAGCTTCTCTTCATTTCTTGAGAAAGAGATACCCAAACTTTAAAAAAGAAGAATTATTTAACGAACTAAGCAGAAAGGTATTTGTTAGTAGAGATAAATTTGAGAAAGCTTTCCATATTTTAAGAGAATATAAATTGATACAACAATGAGTGAATACATACTTCTTGACAAAAAAAGAAAAATCTCAGTACCCAGTGAAATAAGGAAGATTAAAGAGAGAATTAAAGACAAAGAGGGGGAAGTGTTTATCAGGATATTATTAGATATTTTTGAAAATGAATATCCATTTTCATTTGTAGACGATGTTTTTGAAAGTGAAGAAGAACAGGATATAGTTCAACTCCCTAAGGCTGAATATTTTGGTTCTAATGTTATTTTGAATGAGGAAGAAGAAGGAGGTTTTAGTGTAGAATGCCCCGAGTTACCAGGGTGTGTATCTCAAGGGGAAACTGAGGAAGAAGCTATCAAGAACATAAAGGAAGCTATAACAGCGTATATGGAATGCATAAAGAAAAATAAAATTGAAATCAGCGAATTAAAACAAATGACGAAAATCGTGAAAGTATGAGGAATGGCGAAGTTACCTATAATATCAGGGGAAAAGGTTATCAAGGTATTCAAAAAAGCAGGTTTTGTTATTGATAATATCAAAGGTGATCATGTTGTACTTATAAATAAGAATGCAACTTCTCCTAAAATTATTTCAGTACCTCTCAAAAAAGAAATTAAGAAAGGGACACTTATGAACATTATAAAACATTCGGGTTTGTCTAAAGAAGAGTTTATAGCTTTGATAAAAAAATAAGTTTGTTATTTATTAAAAGTTTATATAATCTTAATCTTCTTAAGAAAAGATGAACAAAAAACAAGCCCTATTAATTGGAATCGCTTTAATACTTCTATTCACAGGCATACCTTTAGCAACATCAACTAACTCATCCGCTTCTTCAGATGTAGTAATATACGCCTTTGACCAGAACCCTGCGGGGAGGGATGGGGGTAATGAATGGGTTACCCTTTACAATCCCTCAAATGATAGCGTGGACATAGGAAACTGGACTTTAGAAACTGCGGATGGCGAAAGGGAAACAATCCCCGAAGGCACTATCCTTTATCCCCTCGCTTATTATGTCTATACCCCGCCTTATCAATGGTTGGATAACCGCGA
>CAZWON010000073.1:0-1968 GCA_964635565.1 uncultured Planctomycetia bacterium | reverse complement strand
TTAGACGATGCTAAGAATATTGCAAAGATATTTATTAAAGAAAAATGGAAATAAAAATCAATCTGCATATGGAAGATAATCTAAATGTTCTTGACTTTAAGTACAATCGTACTTAAAATTAAAAACAACTATGTTAGATTTAATTACAAAATCAACAGTAAGAAAAAAGATTATACTTCTATTTATGTATAATCCTGATAAATCCTATTATCTTCGCCAGATATCTCGTTTAATTGGAGTATCAGCGGGCAATGCTCAACAAGAATTGAAGAAACTAAAAGATAGTGGGCTTTTAACAAAAGAAAGAAAAGGAAATTTAGTATACTTTAAAATAAACAAAAAAAACCCTTTATTTAATGACTTCAAAAATATTGTAGATAAAACTATTGGATTAAAAAATATCCTGAAAGAAGAATTGGAAAAGGTAAGGGGCATAGATTTTGCTTTTTTATTTGGTTCCTATGTTAAAGGCGATTTTAGCCCTGATTCCGATATAGATTTGTATGTTATAGGTGATATAAGCGAGAAAAAACTTTATCAGCTAATAAGGAAAGTTGAGGAAAAAATATATCGGGAGATAAGTTATCATTTAGCAACAAGGGGGGAATTTCAGAAAAAAATAAGGGAATCGTTTTTTCATAAAGAAATTCTCAAAAATTTTATACTCGTGATTGGAAACCAAAATGAGTTTGAGAAATTTATTAAATAGCCTATTAAAAGAGGGCAAAATTAAACGGCAGGCTACTGATATCAGTTATTTAAATAATCTGCTTAATTCAGCCCGGCAGAATTTATTGTCAGCAAAGTACAATTTAGAAGGAGAATTTTATGAAACGGCTTTTAAATCGGTATATGATGGATTATTGCAAATATCGCGGGTGATTTTGCTTTTAAATGGATATCGCCCTGATGATGGGGAACAACACAAGACTACCTTTATGGTAGCCGGTATTATTCTCGGTAAAGAACTTAAAGAATTAGTTGAAAGGATAGATAGATGCCGAGTTAAAAGAAATAGAGCAATTTATCAGCCGCTAACTTTTATATCAAAAAGCGAGGCTGAAGGAATATTGGAGATTGCTAAGGAATATTGGAGTTCTGTAAAAAAATATCTTAAAGAAAGAAATCCTCAATTAACGCTATTTGATTTTTAAAACTAAAAAACACTTCCTAACCCTTGGATATTCCCCAAAAAATAAGCTTTTATAATATTTTTAGGAGAAAAATGGACAAAGCTTCCCCAAAAACAAGGAGGTGCCCCTTTTAGGAAATAACTGCAAGAAGCAAGCAGAGAAAATAGGAGAGAGATTTAAGGAGAAGAGAGTACTGGAATTAGGTAGAAAGAGAGTAAAATAGCTGGGATAAAGGAAGAGTTCTGGATAGTAGAAATAAAAGGATTTGGAAATAAACCCGTGATGCTTCTAACCAATGTAGATAAGAACCCAATAATAATTTTAGAGATGTATTTAACTCGTTGGAAGGTAGAGGAAAGTATAAGATTCTTAAAGCAGGAATATAACTTAGAAGATGTAAGAGTAAGAAGCTATGCAGGGTTAAAGAATACAGTATCTCTTTTATTAGCGGTATTTTATTTCTTATTCCCTTATTGACCTAAAAATTTTGGGGAAACTCCAGAGAATAGTTATTTGATTTTTTGTATTATTTTTGATAGTATTACAATGGTAATATGATTAAAGAAATAAAGAAAGCTTTTAGAGAAGGGCGGTATGAATATAGTTTGCATGCTGTTGATCAACAGTATTTTAAGACATATTACCCGTCAAGAAATTTTAGAAGCCATTGAAAATGGGCAAATTATTGAAAACTACCCGGAAGATAAGTTTGGCCCCAGTTGTTTAGTTTATGGAAGAACTGATTTAGAGAGGCCATTGCATATTCAATGTTCATACCCTCAACTGTAGAAAGATTACAGAAGATTATTTGGGGTAAAAAGAAACCCCAGAGAAA
>CAZWON010000072.1:0-2196 GCA_964635565.1 uncultured Planctomycetia bacterium | reverse complement strand
TCATATGAAATCTTTTTATCATACGAGGTGTTGCACTTCAAACGTAAATTAACAAGAGAATCAGCAAGGCTGTAATTTTAATAATTTGACCCAGAAACTTTCCCCGCGGAGAGCTTCTGAATTTAAGGAAAAGACTTTGAAAAATAGATATGGAGTGGGGAGAAGAATGGAGATTAGAAATGATCTTTGTTCTTCTCCTCACAACCGCGAACTTCTCGCGGCTCCAGCAACCGCTCGGAGAAAGTGAGGTTGAAATATATAGTTCCTTTACAACGTCCTTTTTTCTCAAAAAAGGAAAAGGACTTAATATAGAAAAAAATAAAAAAGTGCCTGACCGTGAAACTCGGCAGGCAGAAGGGAGGAAAATGAAGCTAGTAAAAAAAATTCAGTTGCCCTCATGGGCAACTGAAACTAAAAGGAAAGGAGGTGTAGAATACCGAGATTTTATTTCGGTATTCTACACTGCGCTTCCCTCCTCGAGGAGAATTGAGCTCCCATTTTTTCTTGTGAGAAAATGGGAGGAGGCGGGGGGTAAGCCCTGCCTTCATTTGTCCGGAAGGAATACTTCCGGAGTCCTTCGAATTTCAGTGGACGGAGAAGTGTTTATTTCTCCGTCAGATGTTCTGTCCCTTGGTGTCAAAGGGATAGAACAGATTATAAGTGTGAACCTTCCCGCCGTTTTAAAGTGGGCGTGGGAGGAGAAGTTTCGGCAGGAAGTAATTCTTTGGTCCTGCCAAAAGCTTTCCGGAGGAGTTTTAAACTTCTCCGAAGAAGACCGAGAGTTTTTGACTCTCGAAACACTCTTTTCATTCGCAAGTTATTTGTTTGCGTTTGAAAAGAGTAAAGAGACTCTTCCGGATTTTACCGGAAAAAGTCTGAAGGAGGCCAAGAATCTGTTATCAGATTCTTGGGATAAAATGAGGAATTCTCGGGCAGCAACCATTGCTGTCCGAGAAGATAAAAAGACCAGCCAGGAGGAAGAGAAAGAAGCCTTTCAGCTTCTTTCGGAGGCAGGTCTGATTTAATTATTTCTCGCCATCGCTTTTCAATGGCGAGAAATAATTTAAAGAGGGCTGAATTCATCAGCCCTCTTCATTTCTTGGTTAGCAATTAAGCAAATTATGTAATGTCCACGCACATATTCAGCAATGATACAACGAGGGTATATGAAAAAGATAAACCATATATCCAATAATATATGTCCTCATTGTCGTGCTAATATGCGCGAGAAATGGATTAAACTTCATTTGGATAAAGAAATATCAATTTCTGAGATAGCCAAGATATCTGGTTATCATCAAGACACATTGTATATCTGGAAAAGAAGATATCTAAAACAAGGCATAGAGGGGCTTATTGATAAATCAAGAGCGCCTCATAGCCATCCTAACGAGTATTCAGATGATATCAAAGATAAGATTAAGGAATTAAGATTAGAAAAGAGTAATCGCAGGGTATCAGGGCCTAAAACTATCAAGAAAAGAATTAAAGATAGATACGGATTAGAAATATCAAGGTCTGGTATTGCTAAATTCTTGAATAAAGAAGGATTAATCAGTCAGAAGATAAGCAGAAAAGTTAAGAATAAAAAAGAAAGAATTAAGAAATGCAGAATACACGAACCAGGAGAAATGCTTCAATTAGACATCAAATATTCTCTTAAATCTCATTCTGACTCTTGGTTTTACCAGTATTTGGGCATAGATTACATTACCAATATTGCCTATGGCAATATTTATGAATTAAGATCTAATTTAGAATCTTTAATCTTTCTAAAATCAGTCATTAAATTCTATCCTTTTGATGTCTTAAATGTTCAAACAGATAATGATAATGTTTTCACCAATAAGTATGTTGGTTATCTAAAAAGCACTGATCCTTTAAGTCCAAGATTACACCCCTTTGATATTTTATGTCAGGATTTAAACATCAAACATTTTTTAATAGATAAAGGTAAACCCGCTCAAAATGGCAAGATAGAGAGATTTCATAGAACCTGTGAAGAAGAATTCTATCAAAAATAAACATTTAAGGACCTTAATAGTTTGAGAAAAAAATTCAGAGATTTTCTTTACTACTTCAATAATGAAAGAGAAAACCAGGGATTAGACGGATTAACGCCATTAGAAAAATTGCAAATTTTTTTCCGGATATGAAAACATTAAAATATTAACTCCTTAATGCTGAATATCTATG
>CAZWON010000071.1:0-2428 GCA_964635565.1 uncultured Planctomycetia bacterium | reverse complement strand
TAATATTATCTTGCCGTCACATTAAAAGATATATAAAGTTTTGTGGGATTATTCTGTTACCGCAATATAATAATGTCACCTTTTTGCAACATAAAAATGTCAGGGTAGCTTTAGTTTAAGGTAAAATACCACCTCCGGGAAGGAGGTGGTAAGGATGCAAGAAGAGATAATTACCCTGACAATGAAAGAACAGACAAGATATGAGGTAATCAAAGAGAGCCTAAAGAAGCGAATAAAGATAAAGGAAGCAAGCCTTATGTTAGGGATTTCTGTAAGGCAAGTGTACAGAATAAGAAAGAGGGTTAAAGAAGAAGGGGTAAAAGTATAATACATAGATTAAGAGGTAGGCCTTCTTCTAAAAAGATTTCCCAATATATAGGGGACGAAATTAAGCGTCTATATAAAGAAAAATACTTTGGTTTTAATATCAGCCATTTTACAGAGTATCTTGATGAAGAAGAGGGTATAGAAGTATCCAGAGAATATGTAAGGAAGTTGTTAAGAAAAGAGCAAATATATACTAAAAAACCAAAAAGACAGCCTAAACACAGAATAAGAAGAGACCCTATGCCACAAGAAGGATTACTTTCACAATTAGATACCTCAGAACATCGTTGGCTTGATAGTTTGGATAGAAACATTTATTTAACTCTTCTTATTGATGATGCTACTAATAAAATACAGAATGGAAAATTTGTTTTATCTAATACAACCATTGAAAATATGAAGGTTTTAGAGGAGTTTTTCAAAAAGAAAGGACTGCCTTCTGCTATTTATTTAGACAGAGATTCAAAATTCAAGACTACAAGATACCAGGGTATTCACTATAACCTTAAAGGAGACTATAAAGATACACAAATAAAAAGAGCCTTGTCTGAATTAAGTATAACTCTAATCTATGCAGGTTCTCCTCAAGCAAAAGGTAGAATAGAAAGAGATTTTCAAACTTTACAAGACAGGCTAATAAACGAATTAAGACTTAATAACATAACCACCATTGATGAAGCCAATCACTATCTGAAAGAAGAATTTATCCCTAAATGGAATAAGAAATTCTCCCGCTCTCCCAAAATAGAAAAACCTGCTTACAGAAAAATACCTAAAGAAATAGATTTATCTTACATCCTCTGTATGAAAGAAGAAAGAGCCGTATATCCTGATAATACTATATCTTATAAAGGGACAAAATATCAAATACTGCAAGATCCTTACAGAGCCAGTTATTCCAAAACAAAAGTAAAAGTATTAGAACATCTTAATGGCAGGATATCTATTGTTTACAAAGGAAGGAAACTAAGATATAGAAAGATGAGCTCTTTTAAAGACATTAAAGAAAAAGAGCGCTTTTTAGAAGAAAAACTTTTACAAGGTGACATTTCTATTTTGCAAAAAAGATGACATTTTTATGTTGCAATAACACCAGAACAAAAATTATTGACAACAATAAAGATAAGAGTTACCTTATAGTAAGACAAAGATATCCTATAAGAAGTCAAGTTAAAAAATAGCTAATTATCAAAGAGGTGTCTCCTTGCTGATTAAAGAGCTTATTTGAGATAAGTATATTGTAACATTATTAACTTATTCGCTCTATAGGTTATATAGGGCGAAGATTATACCAGGGAGGTTTAAATGGCTAAGGTAGCGATTGTTTGTAATGGTATTGAACCTTCAAGTGTTTTTCCTCCACTTATTTTAGGTGGAAGTGCAGCTGCTTCTGGTGATGAGGTGATCCTCTTTTATACTCCCTCAGGAGCTCCTGCATTAGTAAAAGGTAAACTTGAGGAGATGAGAGGGAAAAAAGGATTGCCTGACCCAGTAGAGTTATATGAAGGGATAAGAAATTTGGGAGGAAAAATATATGTATGTGAGCTTGCTCTGGAGGTAAAGGATTTGAAAAAAGAGGATTTTAGAGAAGGGGTGGAGATAATAGGAGCTACCACCTTTATGAGTAGAATAAAAGATGCGACAGTGACCTTTTCTTTTTAAAAAGTTGAAAAGAAGATGCAATGAAAACAGATGCACCTCTAAATAGATTGAATAAAATAGTTTATAAGGGAGAAGCAAAAAGGAGGTGCACGATGATGTATTACACAGGTGTTGATTATCATAGAAAAGTTAGTTGCCTAACAGTAATGGATAAAGAAGGCAAAATATTAAAAGAAGCAAAACTTCTCAACCCAAAGAAGCTTTACACACTTTTTTCAAAAATACTCTCAATGGTTCATCTAACGGGGACTGAGTACCAGATTGTATCCTGTGTTGTCTAAATAAGGGCCCGAAGGGGAGGTTGGTAGAGGACCTTCAAATAAAATGGGGGCAGTTAAAATAATATCAACCTAAAGAGTGCAAAGATTGCTTGCACTCTGTTTTCAAGGAGGTATGAATGGCGGTAAAACAATTAGATACTTTAGGTCTTAAATGCCCC
>CAZWON010000070.1:0-2664 GCA_964635565.1 uncultured Planctomycetia bacterium | reverse complement strand
AATTGTATTACTGAAGAAGCATCATACCATACTCCATCAATCAACACACTAGTACCCTGTATTTCCTCTAATTTTCCTCTACTTTCATTCATTATTCTTACCTCCTTTATCCTCTTTTTCCTTTTCTTCTTTAGTTTCAGGTTCTTTAGCCTGTATTTTAAGCTCAGCTAAAGTATTATAAGAAGCAGCGGTTTTAAGAAGTTCTTCATCTAATTTCTTTACTGTTTGTAATAGTTTTTGTTTCTGGTTGCTAAGATCATTAAATTTCTCCTGAAGTTTTTTTAATTTTTCTTCAATTTTTTCTAAAATTTTTTCTTTAGCCATTTTTACACCTCCTTTTCATTTAATTTTTTTCTACAATCTTCACAAATCCCTTTCTTTCTCTCCTCTCCTACCAAAGGTCTATCGCACTCTTTACATAAATATCCTCTTCTTCAATCTTCATTTAACCTCCTCTTTACAAGGCAGAAATGCTGTAGTTTATGTTTTATCTCCTCCTTTATCTCATCTCACATCTTCCGCCATCTCTCTTACTCCTTCAGTAAGAAAAGTTATCCTGTCTACAAATTCGTCTAATCTCTTTTCTATAGGAGATAAATTAACATCGGCAGGCTTTTCTTTACCTTCTTTAGCTTTTATAGAGGGTAAACTAAAGAAAGAAATTCTTTCTTTTAATATAGACAACTCGCCTTTTAAAGATTCCAACGCCTTATCTACCTCATCTAATTTTTTAACTATTGGTCTTTGTGCATTCTCCATTTTACCTCCTTTCTTTCACATTACCATCACCATTACCCCAATCCCTATCCTCCTCAGTCTGCTCACAAGCTTAAAAAAATACTCCATTGCTCTGCCATCGCTTCTGCTATCCCTCTAAATGTTCTGCTTCTATTTTTCCATCTTTCTTTTGAAGGAGGTTCCAACCAGATTTTTTGTTTTATCTGTTTTCTGGAGATGATTCTCGTTGATTTTAATGGAGGAAGATTTTTAAGCCATAGTCCAGTTTTTTTTGAAACTGGTTCTCCAAATTCATAAGGCTGTATATACTGTGTGGGTTTTGGTATTTTTTTATAAGCATATTTATGCATAACAGGATTCTCAACAGCAATATGAGGAATAGGAGCATTTAATAAAGTTAGAAAAAAATTTATAGCTTCATTTAGTTTTTCCCATCTTTCAGGTCTTTCATATAACCATCTTACCCCTGAATTACATAAATAAGTGCAGGGAGGATGAGCTATCATTAAGTCCCATCCATTATTTAAAATATTTCTTACATCACCCTGGATATGATAACGACTATTATCTTCAGCTGGTAACAAATCGCAACTCCAAGCATCAAATCCTCTTTTACGAAAAGCTTTCCTAACAATTCCTGAAAATTCACAGGCTACTAAAACCTTCATAACAAAATAATGATTATCCCAATCCCCATCCTAATCAACCTCGCCAATTGCCACTTCCAATACTTGTCTATAACCAAAACCATCGAGAAAAAGCCATCTAAAATAAGCCAGAAACCGAGAAGGATTTTAAGCATCTTTTCTCCTTTTTCTTCTTTTTTCCACTTCTACCAGAGACTCTATCACAGCACTAATCTTTATCATTATTTCCTTTATATCTTCCTCTATCCACTGAAAAGGAGCTTTACTTTTGAAAATAAATAAATCAATATAAAAGATTATGGAGCTCTTTAATAATACTTTTAGCTTTAAACAAGTCAACTTTTTTTAATTTCTTACACAACTCCGAACTCGGAACTTCTTTTTCTGCCTGAGTCATTTCCCCTCCTTTATCCTCTTAGCAATAGCTTTAGCAAACTCATTTATTCCTTTTCCTTCTGCTTGTAAGTTTTCAAGGATTACAAAAATTTCTTCTTCGTTAGGTAAATCTTCTTTCTTACTTACTTCTGTTCTTGCAATATAAGCATCAAGTCTATCAGCAGTGTCCCCTAATTCTAACAATAGTCTTTTCCAAGAAGGGTTTAACCCCCTTGTATCTGCGTAAGCATAAGCTTGTCTTCTAATTTCTTGCAACTTTTCTCTACTAAACATCTTACACCTCCTCTATCCTTTTTAATATCTTAGCCATTTTCTATTTTTTATATTTTATCATATTTTTCTATTCCTTTCAAAAACATTTTATCATCTATATAAAAAGGATCGACATCTTTGGTTATTAGTCTTACAATATTAGATATTAGTTGCAAAAATCTAAATTCAGGATATTTAATAACTAGTCTAGCTAGTTTAAATATTATAAGTAATTTAGTTTTCATTTTCTTCTATTTTTCTTCCACATTCAGAACAGATACATTCACCATTTTTAATATACGGTACTCCGTCACAACATCTAGTTTTAGTTATTTTTTTCTTATTAAAAATAGCATCATAATTTTTATCATACTCTGAAGAACCACCCATAAATACTGAAAATTTTTTATTTAAGTACTTCATAGTTATTTCTCCTTTTTCATATATTTATAATATTCGTTTTTAGTCATAAAATCAGTCCGTTTAATTTTCCCTATTACTCTTCCCTTATTAGTATACAAAGAAATTTTAGGTCTTATTATATATCCTTCTAATAATTCATCTCTGCCAAATTCGTTAGCTACTATAGATTTATTAAAATCTCTATGTAGAGCATTATAAAATTCTTCAT
>CAZWON010000069.1:0-2737 GCA_964635565.1 uncultured Planctomycetia bacterium | reverse complement strand
GGTAGTAAGCTTATCTAAATACAGGCTTTTGGGTATACCATAGCGCTTTATATAATGTTTAAGGCTATTAAAAGCAGGTATTGTGCCTTTGTAGGCGTAGAAACGGGCAAATCTTATATTTGTAGCATCGTCTATATAGCCCATAAGCACACACTTAGAGCCTCTGCCTTCAAACCAGTCGTGATGTGAGCCATCCATCTGTACCATTTCTCCAAAGTAGTGTTTACGTTGGCGCCAACTCCTGTGTTTTTTACGCTTGCAGTGTTTCTGCCATTCTTTTTTCTCAATAAGCAAAATACGTAAGGTCCCATTGCTTATTTTAATATTATCTATTTCAAAGAGCTTCTCCGTTGCTAACGTCGGTCCAAATCCTTTGTATGTTTTTCTGGATAAAGCTATTACTTTATTCTTTATTTGCTCAGGCAACCTCTTGTGAGAGGGTTGGCCTCGTAAATCTATGAATTATTTCCTTATCGCCTTGGCTATCTACCCTCTTAACTAATCTGCGTATCTGTCTTGAGCTTAAACCAAGCAATTCTACTGCTTCAATTTGTTTTAGTTTTCTTTCCAAAACCAGTTTTATTATATGCAAACATTTTAATTCTTTCTGGGTCATTGTGATAATGTCCTTTTCTGTCATAATACCCCTCCTAGTTAAAATTATGATACCATTTATTAAATTTATATTTAAAACCCCAATGATTATCTATAAAATAGAGACTAAGAGGGCAAGATACCATTTTTCCTGAGCAGAAAGGCTCATAAAGGAGTGTATCTTCTGCTCTCTTGGTCTCATATAGGTTGATTGTGTAAGGAAATCTTTCCTTACACATCTTTTGCAGGAGGTTGAGATTGAGAGCAGAACCCTCAAAAGTTAAAACATTAGCTAAGGAGGTGATTTTGTTATGGAAATTCGTTATTTTTGTGGAATTGATGTGAGTAAGAATTCTTTTTCTGTAGCGGTTAAAAATGGGCAATTTCTTATCAAAAATAAGAGCTTTTCTATGGACAAAGAGGGGTTTAGGGGATTTGAAGAGCTTATTCTCTCTTACAAGGATAATCTTATTGCAGGAATGGAAGCAACAGGAATTTATCATCAAAATCTGTTTAATTTTCTCAAAAAGAGAAGGTATAATAGTTGTGTGGTTGATCCTTATAGAGTGGCTAAGTTTTTCTTCACCTGAGATGAATCTGTCTCTGACAGAAAATTCAGAAGTAATAAACCTACAAAGACTGATAGGAAGGATAGCAAAACAATCAGTGAGTTTCTTGAAGAGGAAGTAAAAAATAATCCTTCTCTTTTGCAAGAAAAACAGGATGAAAGATTTAATCTGAGGTATCTGGTAAGAGAAAAAGAAAGAATTACCCGCCAGATTGTTAAAACAAAAACAGAAATAAGGAGAATTGTCTCTCTGGTTTTTCCTGAACTGGAGGCTAAAACCTCTATATTCAGTAAAGAAATCCTTGATATTCTTTATGAATTTGGCTCTGCAGATAGAATAAGAAAGCTTACCTTTAAGGAATTTATAAACAGAGCACAAGTTTATATCCCTAATGGTAAAGGAAGAAAAGTTTCTATGAGAAAAGAGGAGATTTATAAATTGGCAAAAGACTCTATATCCTTCTCTTATCCTGTCTATGAGAAACTTCTTAAAATAAAGATAAAAAGACTTAAAAACCTTATGGAGGAAAGAAAAGAGATTGAAGAAATAATTAAAAAAGGGGCAGATAAACTCTTTAGAAGAGAAATAGAAATCCTTACCTCTATCCCGGGAATTGCTAAAGAAAGTGCGATTTATTTTATGGCTGAAGTTGTTGATATTAGAAGATTTCCTAATAAAGCAAAACTCATTGGCTTCTGTGGACTTGACCCGGTCATTAAACAATCGGGCAATTACAAAGGGCATTTTAAAATATCTAAACGAGGTAATTCCCATACAAGAAGAATTGCTTTTATTATGGCAGGTTGTGTTAAAAGAAGTTGTCCTCAATTCAGAGAGTATTACCTTAAGAAAAGAGCTGAAGGGAAATCCTATAAAGAGGCTGTTATTGCTACCTCTACTAAACTTTTGAGAACTGTTTATTCCTTGCTTAAGGAAGATAGACTGTTTAAATAGGTGATTAGTCATTTTTTATTTTAAATAGTTGACTCCTTTCAAGAAGGGTATTATAGCAGGTTCAAAAGAGGACATTTTTATTTTGGCTAAATAGGACATTATCATATTGGGGTTACACATTTGTTATTCTTAAGAAGCAATGCGAATACAGGTATCGTTCTCTTAATGGGTGAGGCCTTAACAAGGCTGGCTTAATTTAGAAGCCGTTGGATTGATTGGCATATCCTGCCATAATTATTAGGGAATCATAGGAATAATAATTATTTAAAAAGTCTCTAATATTTTCTTTCGATTGACCCTCATAAAATCTATACATTCTTGGGATTTCTCCGTCAAGCATACTTGTGATTATGAGATGATATACATCACCAATAGGAATAGGATCAGATTTATCTGGGGGTAGGTAAACGGCTTTTTGATAATAAGGATTATATTTTGATTGTCGAGTAACAAATAGATATTTTTTAAGGTTTTAAGATGCTCATTACCATAATTTATAAAAAGCAGCTTCAGCTTGTTTTATCCCGTTTTAATTGATTAATTAAATTTTCAGATTTATTGATTTCTTGGGTGAATAGGGAGGAGTATGAAATAATAATATTGTGATCAGTATTTTAATA
>CAZWON010000068.1:0-2856 GCA_964635565.1 uncultured Planctomycetia bacterium | reverse complement strand
TTTACATATATTCATAAAACCATGAAAAGATTTTCTTTCATTCCAATCTATATCCATATTAATTTCTTTGAAAGTCAATTGCACTCACTTTATATTTTTATCTATAATAGCTTTACTCTCTTCAGTATTTAAAACGGAGAATATTTTAGATTTTTTATTTAATCCTCCTTTTAAGTACTTACAGGCTGTTTTTTCTCCAACTCCTTTAATTCCTTCTATTCCATCTGAATTACAACCACTTATAGCTTTTATTTCTATCCAGCGATGAGGAAGGATCTCCCATTCTTTAAAGAAATCTAAAGATGTATAGATTTCTTTTTTTCTGCTATTATAAATCCTTACATGAGAACTCAATAATTGATATAAATCAGAATCAGTTGACACAATTAAAAACTCAATCGATGAATTATTTTTAATAATGGAGCCAATAATATCGTCAGCCTCATATCCAGTGAGTATAAAGTTATTCTTAAATCCTATAGCAGGCAACACCTCCTTTCTTATAATAAAGAATTGTTTAAATGCTCTTTTCTCATCGATAGGCGCTCCTTCTAACCTTTCTTTTCTTTTTGCTTTATACTCAGGATATATGCTTTTTCTAAATGACTTTCCACTATCCCAAGCAAATATAAATTTATCTGTTTTAAATTTATTAGATAAATAAAATATTTGCCTTAAAAAACCAAATATTATACCCACATCCTCTCCTTTATAGGATAAGTCTTTAATTGTATGCTTGGCTATATGACAGATATTATTGGCATCCAAAATAATTATCATGATTTATCTTTTATTTTTTCTATTAACTTTAAAGCTGTTCTCTAATTCATGCCATAACTCAATTGTTTTATTTCTTAGTTTATCAACTAAATCTTTTTCCTCAATGTACTTAATTGCTGCTTCAATTCCTTTATATTTCTTTGTGAAACAATCATAAGTAGTCTCGTCTAATGTTTCTTTAATAAACTGTAAATTCCCTCTAATATCATCTATACCATAACCAAAAATAATATAAATATCAGCTTCTCTATAAGGATCATCTATTATGCTTTTTTCGATTTTGCAGGAGGTTTTAATTCCTATTATCTTTTCATAATCCTTTCCTTTAAATTTAATTTTTCTTGTTATGTGCTTTCCTGTCTTATGTGGTTTAAGTTTTATTCTTAGAGAGGAATAAAAAGGAATTCCAAAACCGCCTGGTGTGAATTCTCCATATTCTCCTTGCCTTATTTGATTAGAACATAAAATAATCCAATTGTTATTTCTTATCAATCTGCATGTCTTTCTTAATCCTTGACTAAATTCCTTTCCCCTCTTCATTCCCATTTTATCTCCTTTTTCTAATTCAAGTTCAGTTGTTAAGGCAGCTAAGGAATCGGCTGCAATTATATTAATAGCTTTTTTGTTATCTGGTTTCCAATTAAGTATATGTTCATCAAATAATTCTGATACAGTATTAGGACGAGCATAATTCTCTTTTTCTAAATTCATTCCATATATTCTGGAATATTCAGCATCTAATCTACCTTCAGGGTCAAGGAATTTAATAGAGCCTCCTTTTCTTTGAGCATTTCCACAAGTTTCAGAAAGAATTGCTGTCTTTCCTACACCAGGGGGTCCAAAAACTTCTACAATTATCCCTCCTGGAATACCTCCCTCTTTTACTTTCCCTCCACTTATAGCAAGGTCAAGTAAAGTTGAGCCTGTAGAAACTAAAAAATCAAAATTTCCTTTTAATAAGTTCATTTACTTCCCTTCTTTGTAAGAAAAACAATCATCCCATTTATCACATTCTAAACAATCTTCATATTCATCAG
The DNA here is from genome assembly GCA_964635565.1 of uncultured Planctomycetia bacterium. Taxonomy (GTDB): domain Bacteria; phylum Omnitrophota; class Gorgyraeia; order Duberdicusellales; family 4484-171; genus CAZWON01. The sequence goes on along the minus strand of CAZWON010000068.1, from coordinate 1,039 downwards.
CATCCTCTCCAAATTTATGCCCATAAGGACACTCGCCCTTTTCCTCTTTACCTACTATCTCATCAGGGATATCTTCCTCATTTTCTTTCTTTTCATCAATAGAAGGTTCTTCTATTTCTTCTTCCTCTGTTTCACTTGTTTCCTCTCCTTCTTTTCCAAAAAAAGCTTCTGCTATTTCATCATAAGAAGGAATTTTAACTACATCTTCTAAAGGAAAAGTCTGCTCTAATATCTTATCTGGAATAACTTCCTCTCTATCAAGAAAGGAATGAGCAGTAAATGCTGTGTTTCCTTGCCCTGTCCCCTTTCTTTTAAAAGAAATACTTTTACCTTTATCAGGATCAAAATAATGTATAAGTCCTCCTCCTCGTGGAGACTCTGCAAGTTCATCTAATTTATCCTGCATAAACCAATGAGCCACTTCCCACACTTGAATTCCTTTCTTTTCTTCTTTTTCACTATCATGACACCAGATTAAATAAATTACTCTCCTTTTTGGATATAATTCTTTTATCTCATCACTACTTAGCTTTCCCTCTCTCCTCATCTTGTCTTGATATTCACATATAGGGCAAGGTTTTCTGATTTTTGGATTAGCAGAGGGACAAACAAAATGCTCTTTTCTGGGGCCAACATTTCTATGTACCCATAATTCTAAATAGTGCCATATTTCTCCTTCGTTTCTATGAGGGTTTATTTTTCCTACTTCATAAGGAATAATATCAATTATATGTTTACCTTCTCCACAACTCCATATTCCTATTCCTTTTGGCAGTTTATCTTTATTAATAATAGAACTATATCCATAAGTTTCTCTATTCTCTATTACATGCTTATGCTTTTTAAGCAATTCCCTCTTTTGTTGCCTGAATTTTTCTCTAAGACTCATTATCTTCCTCCTTTTCTAATTGTTTTTTTAATTCAAAATAGCTTCTAAATAAAGCTACAGAAGCTATTCTAATTACCACATATAATAAAAATAAAAGAAAAATTCCCTTTAAGCTAAATAGAATAAATTCAATCATTTATTTATTTTACT
>CAZWON010000067.1:0-3064 GCA_964635565.1 uncultured Planctomycetia bacterium | reverse complement strand
AAAACAGCTCTTCCTCTTCCCCTTACTGACTTAAAAATTTTGGGGAAACTCCAAAATACTACTCTCCTTGACATTTTATCTATACTCCTATATAATTTTTTTGTTTATATTTTTTAAAACTGTGAGGTAAAAATGGTAAAAATAAGGACAAAGGACATATCCGGTGCAAAAAAGATGACATTAGTGGAGATAGAAGGTGCACTTGATACATTGGCAATTGCCGAAACAGAAAAGGTTTTAAATCCTTTAATTGAGAGTGAAGAGGGATTTATCATTATTGATTGCAGTAAATTAAGCTATATAAATACTGTAGGGGTTGTTTTGCTTCTAAGATACCATATAAAGGCTAAAAGGAAAAATGGTGGGTTTAAAATAGTTAATCTCACTAAGACTGTCTATGAGATAATGGAAATTAGCGGTGCGCTTAAATTATTAGAGGTATATAAGGAGATAGAAGAGGCAATAGATAGTATTTATACCCCAGAAGTAGAACAAGAAACAACCCTTGAGCAGTAATTTTAAGTGATTTTCCAGAGGAAGGGGTAGTTATTGACAATTAACATAGGAGGAAAGGTGGCACGAGTAAAAGAAATAAAGATACAGATTCCAGTGGATTATATCTTTGTCCCGGGGGTAAGGATTTGCATTGCCCGTATTGCCTCTCATTTTGGTTTTAATGATCGGGAAACTTATCAGATAGAAACAGTGGTAGATGAAGTATGTAATAATGCTATAGAGCATGGCAAGCCAGGAGAAGATAAAAAGGTAATCCTTAATTGTAAATTCCAGAAAGGCAGAATGGAATTAATGGTAAAAAATGCCATAGGAAGAAAGTTTGACATCAGAGAGGTATTCGAGCGCAATGTGAGATTATTTCAAGAGGAGATTTCCTCAGGAAAAATTGACCCTTTCCGTAGGGGGAGAGGTTTTATTATTGTGCAGAAGTTAGTTGATAAATTAGATATTAAAACTACCCCCCATGATACTACCGTGATTATTCTTAAAAAAGCATCAAAGCCACAGAAAGCACCAAAGCCAGGCGAAGGAAATGGGAATAGAAATCGAGATAAATAATCTTCCCCACCATGCTTCTTTAAAATTAATAAAATTAAAAGGAGAGCTGGATATTCTGGGGAGTAAAAAACTGATGGGACGAGTAAACTCCCTATTTGAAGAAGGGAACTTCTTTTTGATCGCTGATTTAAGTAATTTAGAATATATTAATAGCTCCGGCGTTTGTAGTCTTTTGCATTGTTTTAATAAAACGAAGAAGAAAGGGGGATTTCTTAAATTGGTTGCGGTTAATGAATATGTGAGAGAAGTTTTAGAGGTTTTAGGCGTAAACAGGATTATCCCTATATACAGTACTTTAGATGAAGCTATCTCTGAGACCAAATAGGAGTAAGGAAAGAATGCAGACAAACGACTTTGAAAAAAAATTTAAGCGCAAACTCATTGAGTTATTGACCTTAAGTGATGTGTTAAAGGATTTAAATTTAAGTTTAGACTTAGATACAGAAAAGATTATAGAGGTCTTTAGCTATGCAGTAACAGGTCTTTTTTTAACGGAAAAATTAGCTTTGATTATCTTTGATGGTGATAAGCCTGTATATGTAGCAGGAGAAGACGAAGGATTTAAGGAGAAGATAGAGAAAATAAAGTTTAAGTTGGAAAAAATTTATCCTGCAGTAAAAGAAAAAAAAGACGGTTTTTTTGTTGGGGAGATTGAAGATGTAGAGATCAAAAAAGAATTAACCGCTTTAAATATAGAACTGGTTGTTCCTATGTTTTTAAGGAAGGAGTTAAGAGGGGTATATTTGATAGGTAGGAAGCTTAATCAAGAGATGTATTCAGCAGAAGATAAAAGTTTACTTTTTGCTTTTGCTAATCAAGCAGGAGTAGCTATAGAGAATGCTAATTTCTTTAAAAAATTACAGAGGCATGTAGAGGAGCTTACAGTTTTTAATGAAATAACGGCAGCAATAAATTCTGGTTTAGAAGCAGAGATTCTTTTAGATATGGTATTAGGGATTTTAATTAAGATGCTTGGAGCATTCTCAGGTTTTATAATTATCTTAAGAGAAAATAAGTCTGTACTCTTTTTTGTCTCCCGCGAATTAGATGAGAAAAGAAAAGAAATTATTTTAAAAGGGAAAGATACAGATGGAATGGTAAACCGGGCACTTCATTCAATCTCTGACAAATTAGCCTTTTTTTATCCTAAAGATAGTCTACCACAAGAAAGAGATTTATTTTTAGATGAAGTTGGGAATAAGTATTATTGGTTTTATCGTGTAGTGTTTATCCAGAAGGAGAATATTGTTGGTGCTGTGGGATTGACTAAAAAGATAGGAGAAACCTTAACGGAAGAAAATGTAAATTTATTTTTGAGTTTGACAGGACAATTAATTATGATTGTGCTTAATGCCCGCTTATATGAGTTGGCCATCACTGATGGTTTGACAGGTTTTTTTGTACACAGGTATTTTGACCAGCGCCTTAAAGAAGAAATTTCCCGAGCACGGCGTTATTCTTCTTTTGTTTCTGTAGTTATAATAGATATAGACCGCTTTAAAGAGTGTAATGACCGGTTAGGCCACTTAATGGGTAATTTTATTTTAAAGAAAATAGCTTCTGTTATTAGTTCGTCTATCCGGAAAAATGAAGATATACCCTGCCGTTGGGGAGGCGATGAGTTTACTATAATTTTACCTGAAACAAACAGGGAAGGAGCTTTTGTTTTAGCAGAAAGGATCCGCAAAAATATTGAAACGATTATTTTTTCCTATGAAGGTAAGACTACAAAAGTGACGGTTAGCGCAGGAATAAGTTCTTTTCCTACAGATGCCTTAGAAGATAAAGATTTAATAAACCAAGCAGACTCTGCTCTTTATCAAGCAAAGCAGACAGGTAGAAATAAAGTTGTTCTGTATGGAGAAGATACCAATAAGTAGACGAGGAGATAAGATGAGGGGAATACAGATTAAGAATATTGCAGTTACATTAAAATCTCTCTCTATTCTTCTATAGAAATTTTGGATGCGTCTGAAATTTTGACAGGAAA
>CAZWON010000066.1:0-3087 GCA_964635565.1 uncultured Planctomycetia bacterium | reverse complement strand
TTTCTGACGGTGGGTTCTTCAATCTCACAGGCATTATCTTATCTATTTATTCTCCACTTGTCAATATAAAACTTCTTCTGTACCTATTTGTTCTTTGAAGAAAAATAATCAATAAAAAGAATAACAAACATAATGAAAATCACAAGCTGGGCTATAACAGCGATTTGACCGGCTGTACTTTTTGGATAAATATCACCGTAACCTAAGGTGGTATTAGTCACAAAACTGAAATACAGTGCTGATAAAGGAGATAACTTTTTGTTCAAAAGGTCAAACGCAGTGTATACTACAGAAAAATCAAAAACAACCTCAAAATAGTGGAGAAATAATAGAAGAATTGACCGCCGGTAAGAAATAGAAAAAGGATGTAAGTCAGATAAGAATATAAGACCAAGAATATGAAAGATTGTCTCAGTAACCAGATAAATTATTATTGCCACCACCAACATATGTTGATAAAGCCCTGTAGATAGAACAATCAAAGGAAATATCAATTTTAAAATAATGTATCCCTCCACAGCAACTTTTCTTGCCCGTGCTCCTAAAACGCCAAAAATGCTTCTTATGAGTATGGTAGGATAAATAAACTGAACTATACATATAACAAGACGCACTATGCGTTCCACCCCATAAGTTGTATCTTCCCATACTTTCTTTAAATAGTCCAACTGTTCTTTATATCCACTTTCTATATCTTCACCAGCTACAGAAACATTGCCAAAGAATATTTTTTTGAAAAAGTTATTCATAGTCACTTTTTAGAAAACTTTAGTTATTCTAATCCACTTATGGAAATGATTTTCATCCATGGGGGTCTTCCCTGTTAACGGCCAGCCTAAATCAACCCGCACAGACAACCCTCTCTTAGGTATGCTAAATATAAAACCGCACCCTGCAGAACGCAAAGTCTCCCTCCCTTCGTCATCCTGAAGGTTTAATGCCAAAAGAGGATTGCTTGCTTTCTCTTGTGCAGTCTTGGGATTTTTTTTCCACGCTTGGGCACAATCAAAGAATATAAATAGACGCAAAGCATCATACCATTTTGCTCCTTTAGAAAATGGCACTACCGCATTACGATGAAGGAAAAATGGCGGGAAAGAAAAGCCAGTATTTATTGAAATACCGTTATCCCCAAAATACTGCGCTCGGGGATAACCCCGCATATCAATAATCCCAAAGTAACCACCAATACTAAAAGCATTTACACCCGTAAGAGTGTGTGAAGCAAGCTGAAGATGGGTCTTTACAAAATACTCTATGTCAGCAAAAAGCTTCTGCCGGCGAGCAACTATCAACTCTGTCTTTTTATAATCACCTCCTGCTCCCGGGACAGAACAATTAGGGTCTTTGCCTGCTGCTCCACCCCACATACGAGGAATACCTACCTCCCAAATATGAGATATTAAAGTGGTACTCTTTTTATCCTTTTTAAGCAAGTCAATACCTCCAGTAATAATCCTAAACCTATCCGAACGCACATTGTGACCATAGGCATACCAGAAAATGTCCATATAAATAAAGCCAATATTGGCAGTAAGAGTACAACCAGGACGGTTAATCAAATCTTTATAAAAATAAAAATACCACTTGCGTGCCCGTTTATGCATATTCGTCGGCTCACGCTCATAGTAATAATCCTCCCGTTTATCAGGCAAAAGATAAAGTTGAAACAATAAATCGTTGCTTAATGGTATCCTGTAATCAATATCAGCAAGTTTATGCGCATTAGCTTCAGCAATTTGAAACTTAATCTGTAAAGTATCATCCCTTCCTGTTAAGTTGTTAAAATTAAAAAGAGTCCGATAACGCCGATAGAAAATGTAGTGAGAGCCATAGTTATCTCCGTCAAAGGTAACATGAAAAGGTAGCCTGTCTTTTACCAAAAGGACAATATCTACAACACCTTCTTCTTTAGTAAAATCAATCTTAAGTTTAACCCGCCTATCAGGATGTTTGTTTATTACGAACAAATTCTGTTTTAAAACATTCACGTCAAAAATTTCACCGCTCTTTACCCCCAGACGCTTCTTAAGCAAGTCTAAACTATAATACTTATTTCCTTTCACAATAATCTTACCTATTTTCCCTTCTACTACTTTTATATTAACTATACCCTCTTTTATATTTACGTTAGTGATATAGGAGTAGGAAGTAATATAACCCTTTTCCCAGTAAAGCCTTGTAATCTTATCAGCACATTCCTGCAACTTTGTACCGGCAACTTTCTTATTCTTAAAAAGCACCAGCACCTTATCTATATCTGACTTAGAAACAATCGTTGCTCCTGTTACATTGAACTTACTTACATAAATCATTTCTAAAGGGAGTTTAGGACGAGGAATAATTTGTGTTATTTTTTCTTTTATTCTTAAAGGTGCCGGCTTCTTAAGTTTTTCCCGTAGCATCTTCTCTAAAGTCTCTCGCTTATCACTGTCCTCATCCTGAGCAAGAATAAAATTGTGATAATTACCGGAGAGAAAAACAAAAATCAAAAATACACACATTACCTTTTTCCGCATATTCAATTTCCTTTCTTTAATATAAAACCACACCTTTTAAAAAAACACCCTTAATATCTAACCTTCATATAGTGACAGATAACATAGTATTGAATCACATCATCAGTAGTGAACCATATACCATCTTCGCCAGGACCAATATACTTTCTATCTTTAATATGCAGTTTATCTTTATTATACAAGAACTCTTTAGCAGAAGAAACAACATCATCATCAGTAAACCAGAGTCCGTCTTTGCCTTTGCCGTTGTGTTCACGATGGAACTCTCTAGCATTCTTTAACCGACCATCTTTGTAATATTGAAAAACATGATACTTCTCCACAACATCGTCATCGGTAAACCAACGCCTGTCCTTGCCGGGATTGCGATAATCAACATCCTTTACTAGATTTCCTTTCTTATCATCGATGAATATCATATATTGAATTATATCCCCTTGTGGATTATACTTAACGACTCGGCTCTTTTGTCCTCTTTTGTTATACTCATAAATAGAATGTGAACCTATAATATCATCTGGGCTAAACCACTTCTTATCTTTACCACTTCCGGAGTAACAAATTTCTT
>CAZWON010000065.1:0-3097 GCA_964635565.1 uncultured Planctomycetia bacterium | reverse complement strand
AAAGTCGCCAAGTCACCCGTCAATAGTCGATAGCCAATTGTCTATAGTCATACTATCCGCTATCCCCTATCCGCTAACCGCTATACACTACACCCTACACCCTATACCCTACACCCTAATTCTATTCGCTAACCGCTAATCGCTTTTCAACTATGAGCTAATACCTCTATCGCTACATAACAAAGATACGTTAAACACGAATTAACCATTTCCAGAGGGGTTTAAAAACCACTTTTTTATTCTTGATTCTCTCCTCTTTTTCATAATCAAATGTTATCACTATTAAATCTTTGCATTTTAACTCCTCCGCAGCCTTTAACAATGCAACGGTTTCCCTTTCTTTTACCCTGAAATCATCCACATTCGCACAAATCTGTATAAGTGTTTTAATATCTTTTCCCCGCATAATCACAAAATCCACTTCTCTTTTAGCATAATCCTGCCAGTAGAATATGTTCATAAGGGGATCCTTCGCCTGCCTGTGTTTTAACTCAAGAAATACAGTATTTTCTAAAATTCTGCCTGTGTTTTCGGTAAACCTAAAACCATACACATTACTAAACCCATTATCTACTATGTAGCATTTCCGTGGAGTCTGAACCTGCTCTTTTAAAGAATAAGAAAATTTTCTTACCAAGAAGAACAGTCCTATATCTTCTAAAGCTGCTGTATAATTTATTAATGTCCTTTTTGTAACCGGATATGTCTGTTTTATCCATTTATAAAAAGCATTAAGAGAAAAAAGGTTGGCGGTGTTAGCGGATAGATACTTGATTAACTCTCTTATAAGAGGCTGATTCTTAATTTTATACCGCTCAACCAAATCTTTAAAAAACATAGTTTCTATATACTCTTTAAGAATACGCATTCGTAATCCTGCATTTCTTTCTAACACTATCTCCGGGAAACCACCCATTTCTAAATAAGATTTTAACAAGTTGGTTATAGAAAAACGCTCCTGAGAATATACTGTATTTTTATCTAATTTAATTCCTTTCGCCCTAAGGATTTCCCGAAAAGAAAAAGGGAAAATCTCAAAATTAACCGCTCTACCTCTTAAATGAGTGGATATTTCTTTACTTAATAGCTTTGATGATGAGCCGGTTAAGAAAATATTAAATCTGTTAGTATCATGGATTCTGCGAACTCCTAATTCCCATCCATCAACATTCTGTACCTCATCAAGAAAAATAAAGTTCACCTTATTTTTTAATTCAGGATACAACTGGCGGTAACTTTCCAAAATATCTTCTATATCCCTGGCATTAGCAGGCAAAAGGCGAGGGTCATCAAAATTAATATAAACAATCCGTTCTCTCCTTACACCCTTCGCAATCAACTTTTTACATAATAGATATAGATAAAATGTCTTGCCACTGCGCCGCGGACCAGTGATAGCAACTATTTTTCGCAAAGACAACGGAACCTCTATCTCCCGCGGAGCCATCCGGGGAAACACAATTTCCTGCGACTCTCTAATAACCTGTTTTAAAACTTCTTTATTCATAAGCACCTCCTTTACGATACCACTTTCATAGTAAAATGGTATCATAAAGGAAACCATAAATCAACACCAAAATCTCATTTTTTTAACCAAATAGCCGCTATTTAGCCCTTATGCAACATAATCCTTCTGGACATAAATGTTGCATATAACTATCCCCTATCCGCTATCCGCTAACCGCTATACACCATCTACTCTTCCAACAACTTTTGAGCCAGCCGGTGAAGACGCTCATTCGCAAGAGCCATAACTTTCTTCTTCACCACACGTGAGTAATATTCTCTTTCTGTCTTGGTTAACTTCTCCCGCTTGATTTTCTTAAGAAACAACTCCTTCTGTTTAGAAGAAAATAAGCAAGAAAGTGCTCTCTCAAAACTGAATTCATCTTTTACGGAAATCAAATCACTCAACTCTTCCTCTGTTCGTTGAAAATAACTGTTAAAGATAGCAGTCATCCTCTCCCCAGAGAGAGATTTATCACCTATATATAAACTAGAACCGCTTTTAATATTTTCCCAGTACCTTCTTAATACTTTCTTCTCTTTTAATGAAAGAGATTTATACAACTTATCCGCCCATAAGAATTTCAATCCCATAAACTTATAAAGCGCAAGAGAAACAAGCACAAGAGAAATAAATGCTTTTCTATCCGAAGGATTCTTCAACCCACTCTTTACCCTTGGATAATCGAACATACCTCGACTGGCGCTGTTTGTTAGTAAAACAGGGAACCCTTCCCAAAAACGTATGTTACGGCTCTTAACCACATCTGCCAACACTGAATTAGCATTCACAGATTCCTCAACCTCAAAAAATGGCAACCCTAACAATCTCAATTGCTCAAGCAAACTCTTATTTACCATCAGCCTCCCTCCTCTTATTGGCAAGAGAAAGAAAATAAGAAAAATTCTTATTCACTCTCTCTTCAGAGACATCAAAAGAGGCGGTCTCTTTGAAACGGCTGGTTAATAAGTCTATATCTATCTCATCCTTTTTAGAGTCCATCAACGCAAGGCAATCCTCTATATCCACAGCGGTCCCCCTGAATAATTTAGAAATTATGATATCGTAATAATTAAGCGCTCCAAGATATATAAAACTGAACTCTTTTATAAGAACATGGTTCTTTTCCTCTAACGGAGACTCTAACAATTCTGTAGTATGAACTTTATTGCCTCGAAATAAATCAAAAATAAACCCATCTCCTTTTGACCATCCTGCTCCAGTAACACATTTATACCCAACCTCTTCAAGGATTTTTACGAGATAAATGTATTCACTCACATTCGGAACAATTAAATCTATATCTTTAGTGGATTCTTTTACTCCTAAAAGAGTCAAGGCTGTGCCGCCACAGGCAATAAGGTGCACTTTTTTCTTTAAAAGGCTATCCCATCCGCGCATTGTATCCAATAACCCCTGTTTTCTTACCCGATATTCCATAAGTATATTTGTATGTTTACATACAATAATTTGTATATATTAATTCAACCTCTTGTATTAAATTATACAATATTTATATATATATGTCAAACTCTTTGTCATATGCTCGGCTGCGCCTCGCGTCATACAGAACAAGGTCACCAGGTCACC
>CAZWON010000064.1:0-3177 GCA_964635565.1 uncultured Planctomycetia bacterium | reverse complement strand
TCTTCGAGAAAATGCGGTGTTGATATTCACTCTTTGAAGGCAGAAGAAAGAGCCTGCCAAGATTGGTGCGCCTGAAGCACCGGCCTATTTCTATCTAACATAGCATCCAGTTTATCCTTAAATGGTAACAATGAAGTAATAGGGGATATTTCATATAATGCTCTTCTATCTCTATACATTTAAACATAACTAATTTCATAGCACTTCTGGGATTAGGGAAACCGTTTCTGATTTTTATGGTTCTTTTAATATTATTGTTTAAACTTTCAACCCAGTTGTAAATGTGTAAAAATATTCTTGTTTTCGTATAAACATCCTTCCTATAGAAGGATACATTCTAGACCACTTGTTGATAAACTAATCTAATCTTTTTAAAGCTTGTTTTTGATTGTGATAAGGATTATTCATATCTAGAACATAATCAAATTCCTGTGGTATGATTTCCCGCCCTAAATCTCTTCTTAAGCCTAATATTATAAAAAATGCTTCTTTACTTACAGTATCTCTCCTTACCGGTATCCGTAGTACGTCAATAATACTTTTCCTCCCATGGTTTATCCAACCATCCTTTTATTTCCTTCTCAAAGTTATGGTTATTATTGAAACTTGAGTAGAACTTACCTTTTTACCGTATATCTCTTCCACAATTATACTTATATCTTTAACAATTATCTTTAACAATCCAGACTCTCTATACTCATTACACTTATTCCCTTGCCTTTTATTCTTTCTATCCCGTTGGCATATCCTAAGAGTCCTTTCTGCCCTGCTTTAAGCAATGCTTCCATTACAATGCGCAAGACTTCATCCATTGTGCCGTTCTTTTTATACTGTAATAATCAGGTACACTCTTTTCCAATATTGCGCTATAATCTACTTGCACCGGCAACCCCTTAAAATATTTAAGGGATATAAATATTATCAACTTTTGTAAGAAAGGGGTTGCCGGTGCTTTTTCTATTCCTTCAGACACACTAGATTATACACTCCCGTTAAAGAAAGCGAATTGGTATGGATATGAATAAAAAATATTGTTTAATTAAAAAAAGAGAATTTGTCCAAAAATAGGGGGTTAATCCATTATCCTTTGAGTTTTTCTCTCGGTGCGGTGGTAAACTCTATAAATACAGGTGTATCATCTAAGGTAAAAGTCAATTTATTTCTTTTTATTTTTATTGTTTTCACAATAGGTTTTTCGTTTGCGGTAATAATAACCTTTTCTAATCTTAAATAAGAACTAATCTTCTTTAGCTTAAGCCTAATTCTTTGTGGTCTTTTTTCACACCAGGCAATGTATATAGGTTCTTTGTCCAGAAAAGAGACTTTATAAAGATATATCCCTTTCCTTGGCAAACGTTCTATTTTTTGAAAATTATCAAGTTTTTTCGTTAGTTGGGTATAAGCATAAAAAACAGGTCTAGGAGTTTTATCCTCATTGAGGATTCCTGCTAAAAACCAACTTTCTTTAGCTGCGCCTTTATAGGCATGTTTAGGAAAATCGCGTATGGATTCTAAGAAAACTTTTTTAATACCCAGCTCAGCCGCCACAATAAATTTTTTAACCGACAATTTAGCTTGTTCAGCTCTAAACCAGCTCATTATCTTTTGATGGCGAGGATGCAAGGGATTTGTCAAAATAGTAAGAATATCTCTATGCTCTTTATCTGTAACCCAGGGCACACTCGCTGTATCTCCTGCCCATATTTCCTTTTGATAACCGTGCCTTACCAACTCTTGCCTTATCCATTTCACCGCGCCGTAGACGCCTGTGTAATCACGGTTATAATGGTAGTCTATCACATCGTAATAATCTCCCATGGCCAGTGTTTTCCGAATAAAAAGCAGCACTTTTTTATATCTTCTGGGTAAATGTTTGATTTTCTGTCTTAGTTCTTGCAGAGAAAGATTATCATCAAATAATTTTCCTAAATTTATACCAGATAAAATAATTTTTGTTTCTGGATGAGCTTTTTTAGCTGCTTTATAAGCCGTTTTTAACAAACGTTCATATTCTTCTATAGTCCCAGCCCAAAAGATTGGATGTTCGGCTTCAGATTCAATTTCATAATATCTAATAGGATAACGTAGACTGGGCATATCTTTATATCCATCACCATCATATCTTTCCATCAGATTATAAACAAACTGATAATAATCATCCCAGTGTTCCTCTTTGGGAGGATAACTTTTGCGCCAGCTCTCAGGCGGACGGGCAAAATGTTTTGCTCCCCAGCAGCAAGCTGCTTTAATGACTATCTGAACATGCAAGCCCGCGTCTTCATATTCTTTAACCAATTTATCTAAACGCTTCCACTGATAAAAACGTCTTCCATTTTGAGGAGGTTTTGGTTCTATTACCCCCCAAGGCACTAAAGGAATTTTAACCCACTTTGCTCCCATTTTAGATACTATCTTGGCATATCCTTCTACTGCATAACCAACCCCAAAGATAGAGTCTGCACCTTCCTCTGCTTGGATTTTTATACTTGTAAGACAAATGATAAAAATAACAATACCTAATGTTTTTTGGAATGGAAAACGCAGCATAACTTTTTTACTTCCTCTCATATTAAAAATAATCTCACAAAGCTACATACGATTCAGAAATCTTAATCCAATTTTATTGTACCAATCTCTTGATATTCTTTCTACTATTTTTGCCAATGCATAGTGTCAAGAAGATTGTGAAGAGACCTCTGAAAAATTAACTAAACATCTTCTTAATAATCTGTGCTATTTTTCTTTTTATAATTGTTTTTTCTTCTCAAATTTCTTTTTTTCTCTTTCCTTACCTCCTTCATTTATGCGTATCTTAACTTCCTTCTTAGTCTCATCTTATCAATTAATTTTATCATCCTTTTTATATTTATTACTATAAAGGTCATTATAACTTCTATTGTGGCTTTCTTTAAACTCTTGTATCTTGCCCTGAAAAGATTATGCCCTTTTTTGGACTTTAAGCAAATTTTCTCTCTATTAGGTGTCTTAATTTGATGAATTGTTTATATTTTGGCAGGTTTTATCTTCCTTCAGGAGAGGAGCTTTATGGTCAACCTTACAACTTGGTGCCGGGAGTGGGAGTCGAACCCACATGGCCTTGCGGCCACCGGTTTTTGAGACCGGCGCGTCTGCCAGTTCCGCCATCCCGGCGACAGCGTCTATCTCTAAAAATAAAAC
>CAZWON010000063.1:0-3316 GCA_964635565.1 uncultured Planctomycetia bacterium | reverse complement strand
GTAAGTATCTCTGGCTTACACTAGAAGATAAGCACATACGAGTTTCTTTCTGCCATAGATACTAATTCTTGCTGTGTTTCTTAAAGAGCTTATCGTTATATTAAAAGCGTATAGCGAATAGCGGTTAGCGTTTAGTTAATGAACGGGAGGAATTAAGGAGTAAATGTTCTTAGCTTCTTTATCTATAAACTATGAGTGAACCGCTACTTACTATGTATAAATATTTTTGAGAGGTGAAAAAGGGCTAGATTCTACAGGAAGAATCAAAAAGAGACAGGTTTACTTTCTAAAAAATAATATCTTATATGTTTTAAGATTTGTTGATAGACTTCTTTATCTATTTCTGTAAACTGTATTCCTAAAATAAAAGGATATTTTATATCATTAGTTTCGTTTCTCCGTAATATTTTTCCTTTAGTAATTATAGGTTTTTTGAATTCAGGAAGATATATCCCTAATTCTATCTCTTCCCCGATATCTATTTTGTAAGGGCTAAGTAAGCAAATTCCATCCTCCGATATATCCTTAGTAAGTAAATCTTTTTCTAAAAGATATTGTGAGGGGCACAGGGCAACTTTTAGAGATGTTTTATGACGGGGGAATTTGCGTCGCTCTTTTGTTATTTTATGATTGTTCTTCTTCATAACTTCCTTCTTAAACATAACATATAATTCCATTTTTTTTTAGGGGATAACAACTATATTGTGAAAACGTTTTCATTATTCATTTTTCCTTATTTTTTAAATTTAAAAAGAAAATTATTTTAAAAAGATATATCGGAGGAGGAAAAGTATGGAGAAAATAGATATAAGAAGAGGTACTTCTTTAAAACGCCCTTTTATAAATTTTAGAATTGTATAGGAGATAAAACCAAAAGCAATTCCTTCGGTAATACTAAAAGAGAATGACATAATTATAATAGTTAGAAAAGAAGGGATTGCTTCTGTATAATCTTCCCAGTCAATCTTTTTTACATTTCCCATCATAAGGATTCCTACAATAATTAAAGCAGGAGATAAAATAGGGTAAAGAGTTAATTTATCTACATTTATACCCGAAGATATCATTTTTATCAAAGGATAAAAAAATAGCGCAAGAATAAAAAGGAGGCCAGTTATAATGTTTGCTAAACCAGTCCTTGCTCCTTCTGCTACTCCTGTAGAACTTTCTATATAGCTTGTTACTGTTGATGTTCCTAAACATGTTCCTGTAACTGTGCCTATAGCGTCACTTAAAAGGGCGCCTCTTGCCCGAGGGAATTTACCGTTTTTTACAAACCCTGCTTCTTCTCCAATTCCGATAAGCGTTCCTACAGTATCAAATAAGTCTAAGAAAAATAAAGTGAATATTACTCCAAGCATCTTGATATTAAGTGCACCCAAAACATCTAATTTTAAAAAAGTAGGAGATATAGACGGCGGTTTGCCTAAAATACCTTGAAAGTGAATTAGTCCCCATATAAGAGCTATAATAGTATTAATGATAATTCCTAAAAGAATTGCTCCTCTGATGCGCATGCTTAATAGTATAGAAATTGTTAGAACCCCTATTAAAGAAAGAAGAGCATAAGGACTTTTTAAGTTTCCTAAACCAATAAGAGTGCCAGGAGCCTGAACAATAATTCCTGACCACTCAAGACCAATAAGGGCAATTAGAAGCCCGATTCCTACAGCAATAGCATTTTTTAGAGATAAGGGTACAGAATTTACCAATTTTTCTCTTAATCCAAAGAATGCAAGAGTTATAAAAATTACTCCTGAAATAAAATTAGCCCCTAAGGCAATTTGCCAACTTATACCCATCCCCAAACATACTACATAGGCGAAGTAGAAATTATGTCCCATTGCTGGTGCTAAGGCAATGGGATAATTTGCTAAAAAAGCCATTAGAAAAGTAGCAATTGCCGATGAAATACAAGTAGCAACAATAACGGCGTCTTTATTCATTCCTGAGGCTGATAATACTGCTGGTTGGACAAAGATGATATAAGACATTGTCATAAAAGTAGTAATGCCCCCAATAATTTCCCTTTTTAAATTGGACCCTGAAGATTGAATGGAAAAAAGTTTCTCAAGAATTGACATTTGTTTTTATTATAATATTTTTTGTTTTCTTGTGCAATTATTTTTGATACAATGAAACTCTTATGAATGCTCTAAGTTGGTTTTTTCTTATTTTAACGATTTTAGCATGGGGGACTACCCCTATTTTAGAGAAGAGTGCTTTAAAAGGAGCAAATCCTTTGAGCGGTCTTTTTATAAGAAATGCAGTTGCCTTTTTTGTATTTTTATTCTTTTTTATATTTACGGGGAGGTTAAAAAATGTTTATAATCTTTCTCTTAAGAGCATGTTTCTTTTTGCAATAAGTGGAATTTTAGCAGGATTTTTGGGAATGTACTTTTATTATCGAGTATTGAAGATAAATCCTTCTTCTAAAATTGTTCCTCTGGCAGCAACATATCCTTTAGTAGCAGTACTTTTAGGAATGGTTTTTTTGAAAGAAGAGGTAACGGTTCTAAGAATATTAGGAACAGTTCTTATTATTATAGGAATTCTCTTGGTAAAATGATAAGAGATGATATAAAGTTTATGCAGGAAGCTTTAAAACTTGCTTTTTTAGCTTTTGAAAAAGATGAAGTTCCCATAGGGGCAATTGTTGTATGTGATAATAGAGTCATTGGGAGAGGATATAATCAAGTAGAATTACTAAATGATCCTACTGCTCATGCAGAGATGATTGCTATAACTTCTGCAGCAAGTTATTTAAAATCAAAATGGTTGAAGAATTGCACTCTTTATGTTACCATTGAGCCTTGCAGTATGTGTGCAGGGGCATTGGTTCTTTCCCGGATTGAGAGAGTGGTTTATGGCTCAGGCGACCCCAAGACAGGGGCTTTCGGTTCAAAATTAGATATTAATAGATTAAGACTTAATCATAAGATAAAGGTTAAAAAAGGCATCTTAGAAAAGGACTGCTCTCAGATTATGAAAGAGTTTTTTAGAAAGAAGAGATTCTAAATACCGTAAGATTAGAGAGAAATATACTTTATAATAAATAGGTTTCACAAAATAGATAAAAACAAACTCCTTTAACGTGCAAAATAAATAGAAATGGGCTGGTTACTAGATACTTCAGGGTATCAAGGAGGTAGTTTTTCTTCTTGAGTGCTTATGATTTAATGTCAAAAAACAGAATCTTTAATGTCTTTGTTGTATAACCGATTTATCTTCAGTGATATTCTTCAGGGATGACAACGTAGTGAGCTTGACATCTTTGATAATCTTACGAACGTAGTGTCAGAAGGGGCAGAGCCCC
>CAZWON010000062.1:0-3455 GCA_964635565.1 uncultured Planctomycetia bacterium | reverse complement strand
GACAGCATTACTTACGGTGTTGGTGCAGAGGAAGGTAAAAATTACCCTTTTTACTTGGCGCAGATGATAGAGCGTAATGTAATTAACGCAGGTGTTTCAGGCGATACAACAATGAGTGCTCTTAGACGTATTAAGAGAGATGTTTTAGATAAGAACCCTTATCTTGTAATAGTAGAATTGGGAGGTAACGATTTTCTAAGAAAAATGCCATTAAAGGAAACGCTGAGGAATTTAGAAGAGATAATTACACATATTCAAGGAAAAGGAGCGATAGTTGTTTTATGCGATGTAAGCACAGGTTTTATTATGAGAGGATACTCAGTGCATTTAGGAAAGATAGCAAGAAAGCATGGGGCAGTTTTTATTCCGCATCTTTTAGAGGGGATTATCAACAACCTCAAACTTAAGTCAGATTATATTCATCCTAACAGTAAAGGGTACAAAATTATTGCACAAAGAATATACGCCGCTATTAAACCTTACCTTTAGATTATCTAAGAAAAAGTTGATTTAATACAAATAGAATAATATAATGAGAAAGAAATGGATAACGCCATTCTTTTAATTTCATGTCCAGACAAAAAAGGAATCATTGCTAAGATATCTAATTTCATATATTCCCACAACGGAAATATCGAACATTCCGACCAGCATATAGATAATTATACTAACACGTTCTTTATGCGTATTGAATGGTCTTTAAAAGATTTTACTATTGCCCCCAAAGATATACCAGAAAGTCTAAAACCTCTTATCAATGAGTTTGATATGCATTACGACCTTTATTTTACGTCTCGTGTGCCACGTGTTGCTATTTTTGTATCAAAGCATTTGCATTGTCTTTATGACCTTCTTTTGCGTTATCAGTCAAAACAGCTAAACTGTGAGATTCCTTTTGTGATAAGTAATCATTCCGATGCCAAAAGGATAGCAGATTTTTTTAATATAAAATTTTTAGAGTTTCCTATAGAAGGGAATAATAAAAAGGCGCAGGAAAGAGAAGAGATAAATATCCTTAAGGAGGAGAATATAGATTTGATTGTGCTAGCACGTTATATGCAGATTTTAAGCAAAGAGTTTGTCCAGAAATTTCCCAATAGAATAATTAACATTCACCACTCTTTCTTGCCTGCTTTTGCAGGGAAAAATCCTTACCGGCAGGCTTACAGAAGAGGGGTAAAGATTATTGGCGCTACAAGTCATTATGTAACAGAAGAGCTGGACAGCGGTCCTATCATTGAGCAGGATACAGTACGGATAAGCCACCGTGATTCTTTAGATGATTTAGTACGTAAAGGCGAAGATTTGGAAAAGATGGTTTTGGGAAGAGCAGTGAGGTGGCATCTGGAAAGAAAGATACTGGTTTACAACAATAAAACGGTTATCTTTGATTAGAGTAGTTTAAACTATTATGCCAAAAGAAAAGGTTACCCGCAGGCAGAAGAACATTTCTCGTCTCCTAAGGGAAAAGAAATCTTGTCTTAAGGCCAAGCTGAAATCTTTTAAGAGAGTTAATATTAATAAGACGTAAGTTTATGTGCAGGAGTGTGCGTGTATTCATTCTACTTGTAGCATTTTTTAGTTTTATTAGCGTATCTTATGCCTCTGGCGATAAGGCCTTATATTATGAAGGCATAAGTTATGCTAAAAGAGGGAGTTTGGACTTTGCCTTTATGCTTTTTGATGAGCTTACAAGAGAGTTTTCTTCTTCAGCATTTTTCGAAGACGCACTTTTCGCTAAAGGGGAGTATTATTTTTCTATTTGTGATTACAATGATGCATATTCTGTATTTAAAAAGATTGCGGCCTCTAAGGAACTTAGTAAAAGAAAGCTTTTTTCCTACGTATATCTTTTTAAACTCTCTCAAATGTTAAATAAAGATAAAGATATAAGAAACCAATACATAAAAAGTATATTGACTTTTAGACAAATAACCCTTCTCTTTAGAGATTCCCGCGAGATTACTTACTCATCGCCCCTTCAGAAGAAATACAGAGCAGTGTACTTTATCGACCACGTTGAGGTGTATATTGATGGTGAGAAATTTTTCAAAGCCTCTTTTTAAACAAGTCACTAATTTTTTCTTAATTATTGTCATAATTTCTTCACCTTTTATATTGTTGAACATATTCTTAAGTCAGAAAAAGAGTAGCATTGAGAGTGTATTAGCCAGTTATACAAAAGGAGATGTCTATGTAGGGGGTATATATTTTGTGTTTCCTAATAAATTTGTCTTTAGAGACATTTCCTTTGGCGCGTTAGCTTCTAAGAAGGAGGAATCTCCTTTTTTTGCCAAAACTGTAACACTATCTTTATCTTTAGGGGATTTATTCTTAAGAAGGAAGGTTTATGTTTCTAATGTTAGCCTGGAGAGTTTTCGTCTCGATTTGTCTTATTATATGATTTTAAGTGTTGACCTTAAAAAGATTATCAGGACCCTGGCTAATATTATAGAGGGTAAAGAAGCAAAAATCAGTATGAAGAATGCTTTGTTTATTTTCCCTCCGTATGAAGGTGTTTCTTCTGCGGTGGGTTTAGATAGTAATATTTATGTGGATATAAGAAAAAATATCTATAGCGAAGGAGAAGTTACTATAGGCCATTATCATAATGGAAAATATGTGCATTCTTTTGAGCCTCTGTTGTATAAAATAGAGGGATTCCTTAAGGAAGAAAAATTTAGTATAGAAAGTTTAGAGGTTTCTTATGAGCAGATATATGCAAAATTATGGGGTGATATTAATAAATACATAATCAAACTACATGGGATGATTTTAAACAACCCTGAGTTTGTCTCTTCTTTAAAGAAAAAATCTTTGCTTAAAATGATTAAGGGTTTCTGGCATAAACGGAAGAGTAGTTCTGTAAGCATAATGGGTAGCTCCAAAGATTCTTTTAATATTTACGACCTCTATGTGGACTTAGAGGTTTTACCTAATAAAATCACTGCAAAAAATGTAGATTTTTCCCTTAACAATATTCCTTTTCATTTAGAGGGTATAGTATCTTTAAAAGAGACTGCCGAAATAGAGGTAATGTTATCTTCCTATCCTCGCCAATCTTTTTCGTTAAAGTCTGTTAACCCCAAGAAGACATTATTACATATAAAAGGGAAATATAAAAAAGGTGACTTTAACGGTAAGGTCTTGCTTAAGTTTATAAGAAGGAAGCCCACTAAAGAGGTAGTTGACAGTTTAGAGGTTGAGATTAACGATTTATCTTTATTCCCTTTGGGGGAAAAAGAGTTCAATGCTGAGTTTGATAAAGCAGAAATTGAATATCACACAGGAGGTGATGTCTACAATATCTCTTTAAGCAATTTCCATTCCATTATTAACTTAAGGGATAGATATTTTAAATCCGTATCTTTTAACTCACGTATTTATGACGGTATATTTAAAGGAAAGGGATGGCTTGATGTTAGTTCTTTTCCTTTTAAGAGTTTCTTTCGCGC
>CAZWON010000061.1:0-3472 GCA_964635565.1 uncultured Planctomycetia bacterium | reverse complement strand
GATGAAAGCCAAAATGTTCATCAGGCAATGCGAGGAATTAGAGTGAAGAAAAGGGAAGCCGCTGAACAGCCAGTTGAAGGACACGCACTTGTTGAAGGAGTAGACTTAGCTATAGATGATGGCAGTGTATTCTTAGACGGGAAGAATCTAATCGGCAGTAATTACCTGGGGGTGTGGGTAAAAAACTTAGGAAAGGATAAAGCAAATGCCTGGCTTCAATTTACTGGTTACTGGATAGAGACAGACGCTAAGGGAAGGTGCTGTATAAAAACAAAAATATTAGGTAATCTTAGCGGAGAAGTAAAAGGCGGTATATCAAAGTTGTTTAAGTTTAATTATAAAAATTTAGATGAAAAAGGATTTATCTTTAGCAGGCATCTTAAAATAATAATTGAGATAAAGACTCAGGATAAGAACCTTTCTAATAATACAGCGGTATTTAAAATAGGAGATTTTGATGGCGTAGCAAGGCAGATAAAAGAATCAGAAGGACAGAGACAGGAAGAACTTAAGAAAAAGCCTGATTTAGCAATTGTAGATATTAGGAATCTCAAACCACCCCTTAAAATAGGAAAGACAAGAACATTTCAGATAGTTATCAAGAATGTAAGCGGTATAGATATTAAAGAAGCCAATATAGACTGTGTTATCAGGCCCAAAGGTTCAGGAAGGCCTCATCCAGAATTGGGCTGGAGAAGCTATAAAAAGCACATAGCACCGATAAATGCTGGGACAAAGACTTCCGTTTATATTGATTATACCCCGGTAAGAAAAGGAATATATGAGATAATTGCTAAAGTTGGTTCTATAAGATTTAAGGATTGGAAAATATGGCAAAAAGATGCTGATAAATCTAATGATTCTCTGTTAAAGTATTTTGGAGTTGAGGCTTCAATGGAAGAGGCAAGCGGAGAAGTGATAGGTGTTTCTTCAGCTAAACTGGATTTAGCTGTTACAGATATCTGGATAGATAATAAAACTCCCAATGTGGGAGAAGTTATAACCGGAGGATTTGTTGTTCATAATTATTCCAAGATTCCTCTTAAGAATATAGAGTGGGCAGTCTATTCCAACAACAATAAGGTAGCTGAGGGCAAAATACCAAGTATGGGTGCAAATACAAGCTTTACAGTAACTCCTCAGGCAGAAGCAGATAAAGAAGGGATATTCGTTGTGCGGGCAGTAGTTGACCCTTATAATAAGATAAAAGAAATCAATGAAAATAATAATTATAAAGAAATAAAATTAGGCATAGAGGAGGAGTCTTTAATTGCTCTGCCTCAGGTAGATTTAGCAGTAATGAGTTTAAGGCTGGGCAAATCTACTTTAAAGGCAGGAGAGACCACTAAGGCTACTGCCCGGGTTAAAAATTTAGGTAAAGATACTGCCTATGCTGTAGCCGTATCATTTGATGTTAATGGTAAGACATTCTTTGTTAATGTAATAGATGAACTTAAAAGCGGCCAGGCCAAAAATGTCTCTGCACCCCTTATAGGACTTCTTGGAGGAAGTTATACAGTCAGCGTAAGGGTGGATAGAAGGAATTTAATCAAAGAGTTAAACGAAGATAATAACGAAAAATCCGTTACCTTAAGAGTAAATTCTCCTGTAAAACTTCCCCGCATAGAAAAAAATATCAAAGACATTTTCAATATTTTCCGCCATCAATAGAAACTTCATCTTCATCTCATCATCCAAAATGGAGAGTTTTATAAAATTACGCACTCCCCGCTCATCGGGACAGGCGGACTTCTGTGTGGAGTTTATCCCGGCATTTCGTCGGGAAGTTTGTTTCCCTTTTGGATAGCTTCCTCAAGCACTTGCGTATCGTCGGCTTTTGCCTTGCTTATGCAAGACAGATTTTGTTTTTAAGGAATAAGGAAGAAAAATGTATTTATCCTCGGCGAGGTCTTTATATGGGATGAGTTTTTAAGAGAAGATTCTTTTGATTAAAGCCTCCTCAAGGCAAGTGCTTTCGTCAGCCCAAAAGAGTAAGCAGGCTTCCGCCTTAGGCGGATAAACTCCGCGCAGGCTGGCTGAGACTACAGGCTCAGCCCCGAGCACCGAGACTGCTGGGTGGGGTTTATTTCTTTAGATTTCTTCTTTTCAATTGATGAATAGAATTTGGTAAAATTATAGGGACAGTTTGCAGGGATTTTAAATCTGGAGCCATTCCCTTTCCATAGTATAAACATCCTCTTTTAAACCTTCCAATATTTTTAAAAAACCCTATTCAATAAATATTCTCAAAAATGCTTGACAAAGTTAGGGATGCCTAATATAATTAGGTCTCCTTAACTAAGGAGGTGAAAAGATGGCAAGGAATGTTTTAGCTATTAGCCCTTCATTAGAAGATTATCTGGAGAGTATTTTTGTAATTAAACAAAAAAAGCAGACAGTGAGAGTTAAAGATTTAGCCAGACATTTAAAGGTTAAGGCTCCTTCAGTGGTTGAGGTTTTAAGAAAACTTAAAGAGAAGAATTTAATAGTGCATGAATACTACGGATACATTGAATTAACTCAGGAAGGTATCAACAAAGCAAAGGCAGTTTATGGAAGGCATATTATGCTTAAAAAATTTCTTCACCAGATTTTAGGGATAGATGAGAAAATTGCTGAAACTGATGCCTGCAGGATTGAGCATTATTTAAGCAAAGAGACTCTTGAGAGAATCATTAAGTTTATAGATTTTATTGAGACCTGTCCACAGGGTGAGCCTGAGTGGTTAAACAACTTTTATTATTTTGTTCAACATAAAAAAAGACCTCCTGAATGTAAGGCTAAATTTTTGGGAGGAAATTCCCAAAATAACATAGTTAAATTAAGTGATTTAAAAGTTGGTGCCAAAGCAAAAATATCAAAAATAACTGATACCGGTATTTTAAAAAGTAAACTTTTAGGTTTAGGCTTTGTAAAGGGTGAGATACTCAAAATAGAAAAAGTTGCTCCTTTAGGTTCTCCTGTAGACGTTTTAATAAAAAATACCCATATAAGTTTAAGAAAAGAAGAAGCAGAAAAAGTGATTGTTGAGGTTTTATGATGCCTTTATCAATGGTAGAGGAAAAAAGATTAGTAAGAATTGTAAGAATAATTGGAGGAAGAGGTTTTGTATCAAGACTTATGAATATGGGAATAAATGAGGGAGAAATTATAAAGGTATTAAATAATACGAGAGGCCCCGTTTTAATTTCCGTAGGCAATTCAAGGATAGCTTTAGGCAGAGGCGCTTCTTTTAGAATTTTTGTTGAGTATGTAAAGAAGGGATAAAAATGGGTTATAAAATTGCTTTAGCAGGAAATCCCAATTCAGGAAAAACTACAGTATTTAATCTTTTATGCGGAGCAAGAGAAAAGATTGGAAATTGGCCTGGAACTACAGTTGAGAAAAAGCAGGGATATTTTATCTATCAAGATAAAGAGGTAGAAGTTGTGGATTTACCGGGAACTTATAGTCTCAGTGCTTATTCCATTGA
>CAZWON010000060.1:0-3532 GCA_964635565.1 uncultured Planctomycetia bacterium | reverse complement strand
CAAAGCCGGCAAAGATAACCGACAAAAATTTCTCTTCTAATATTTTCTTAAGAAGGACGGCTTTAGTTTTAGTAATATCCATTTATACTTTTCTATCATTTACAATACACCATGCTGTATAAAAATG
This sequence comes from uncultured Planctomycetia bacterium, assembly GCA_964635565.1. Taxonomy (GTDB): domain Bacteria; phylum Omnitrophota; class Gorgyraeia; order Duberdicusellales; family 4484-171; genus CAZWON01. The sequence continues at coordinate 3,405 of CAZWON010000060.1, read as the reverse complement.
CCTTATTCTGAGTAAACTACTAATAAAAGATTTTTCGTTATTGAATTTTATATATACGCAATGATTTCAATCTACCTTTAGTTACATCTGTATATTTATAACACCAATCGCAGTTTATTTTTCCTTTTTTATCTATCCAGACGAAATAGTAGTTAATGCCATCCTTTTTTAATTTCTCTTCCACTTTATCTTCTTCCAAATCTCCTTCCTCACCCCAGTACTGCCAATGGTTATAAAAAGACAAATAAAGCATATAGTGCCATTGAGCATTAGATGCTATTCTACCTGCAATATGTAAAGAACGCAAATATTGTGCTTTTGTCATGATGTCTTTGTAGAAAAAATCATTATAGGTATTAAGAAGTCTAAAGGGAAGAATTAAGAAACTGCTAATAAAAACTATTAAAGCATATCTAAGGACTATATTATGACGGTACTTATTCTGGACAAAAAATGCATCTATCAATTCTGCTCCCAATATAACTAAGAGAATATAATTTAATAATGCATAACGAGGCTCAACGATAATTAAAGAATAACCGACCGAAAAAATAAGCATAGTAAGAAAAATATAAAAGATATTATTTTCTAACAACCTGTGCCAATCTTCTAACAAGTACCCAACAAGAATAATCAGAAGACAGATAGATAAGAATGAATATCCGCTTGTAAAAAATAGGATCTTTCTAAGATTGGAAAATACATTTGCCCCTTCATAGAAAAGTATCTTTGCTAAATTACTCTTTCTATAAGAGGGGGGTATTAGATAGGTAGGATCATCCCAAACGCTTATAGCATCGGGATGAGGAGGTGGTAAGAAGCCCACACGGTGCATAGGATGGTTTAAATAATAACTCCTTCTAGGATAGTAACTGTGATTGATTAAGGCCCAATTATAACTCCCAGCACTATTTACCACTAATTTTCCATACTTACTACTAACAGCCCCAATCCATAAAGAGACTATGACTGTAAATGTTGCCATTCCTAAGATGTAATTTTTCTTAATTCTATTTTGCTTCTCTGTAGTTTTTTCTTTTAAGATAAAGAGTATATTGACAATAGTGAAATGAACAATAAAAAAGGGGAGCCCGTACCCTTTAGCAAAATAGCATACAGCTCCCCAGAAACCACAGATTACAGCTTTTTTAGATTTATAGAGATAGTCATCTTTGAAAATAACAGTAAGATAAAATACAATCGCTCCTGCCAGAATAATATCCGGCGTAGTCGCAAATAAAGCCAGTTTAGCTATAATCAACGATAACAAATAGGGAACAGTTCTCTTTATGTATTTATTATGGGGTGATAAAAATAAAAGCCTATTGGCGGAAAATAACAAGAACCCGCCTGAAAAAATAAATACAATCCTCATAGCTATGAGGGGATGAATCTTTACAGCTAAGAGAGGGATTAAGAGCCAAGACAGAAGCGGACCCCAATAACCATTGATTGCATAATACCAATGTCCTTGCAGATAACTACGAGCTATATCTATATAAGATATAGAATCTGCATCAATGCAGTAAAAGAACTTTGGCAGAAATATCAAGCAAATCAATAGATATAATGCTAAACTCTTTTTCTGCATAGAGAAAATACTTTTTATCTTTTAGCTCTTCTCTTCATGATAACTGCTGTCAGTATTAACAGACCAAATGTTATCTTTACTCTTAAGGCCATTTACTATATTATCAACAGCAACCATAGCGCTAAGCATAGAGTGGTCTTGATTGTTATAACGATGCATACCATTACGGCCGATAAGGAAGAGATTTTTTATCTGATCTGTAAACTCTCTAATTAGACCAAAGTGTTTATACCCACCAAAGTAAGCTGGATAAGCTTTAGGAGTTCTTACTACTATTGTTTTTTCTACCTCACTCGCATTTTTTATTAACTCTATTAATTTCAATTCCTCGATACATAGTGTAATTATTTCTCTATTTGATCTCATCCACAAATCGTCACCTTCACTACAAAAATAATCAACTCCTACTAACACTTTGTTAATATCTTCTAGTAAACAAGGACTCCAATTATTAAATATAATAACTCTACCCATCTTTATATGCTTGTCTTGAATATATATCCAGTTGTCAGGAATTATCTCCTTATAAGTCTTTATCTTTGTATTATTTCTAATGTGTGTATCAGTTATTAACAATCCTACAGTAATCAAACTGCGATAAGTAAGACGAGATGAGATATCTTTAATTCTAGTGGGTACTGGAGGAAATAAAGCATATATTAAATCTTTTACGGGCATAGTAGAAAAAACATAGTCGGCCGATATATTCCATATTTTTTTGTGTTTTTTATCATATACTAACACCTCTGTTACTTTCGACCATGTTAAATCTACTTTAAGAGTTACTATTTGATGCTGAGTGTATATCGCGCCTCCTAATCGAACAATTTTAGCCGCGGTTTCCTCCCACATTTGTCCTGCTCCTAATTTAGGATACATAAACTCTCTAATTAAGGAACGTTCAGTTTCTTTAGAAACTAGAAAAGAAAGCTTAGAATTTTTAATGACATCGTGTAATAGTTTGGTTACAGAAAGCCCCTTTACTCTCTGTATCCCCCAATCAGGACTTATTTCGCGACAAGAAACACCCCACACTTTTTCTGTGTAGTCTTTAAAAAACAGGTAGTAGAATTCCTTCCCAAACCGGCTGATAAAAAAGTCTTCTAACGTATTATTTTTATGTTTCTTGCCAATAATACAAGCATGAAGATAACTAAGGCCTGACTTTATTATTCTTTCTATACCCAAATTATTTATAGTTTCCCAATTAAGAGATATAGGATAATCAAAAAACTTATGTTGAAATAGAATGTGTGTAATTCTTTTGCATATTAACATCTCCGGTTTGTTACGCTCAGAAATACAGATATTGTTATACAGAGAATATATACTGCCTCTTTTTACTTCTCGCTGAGTAGGAATTATTTCTTTCCAGAAATTTAGGACTCTATCTGATTTGGAAAAGAATCTATGAGGACCTATATCTATACGATTACCGAAAAAGGGGATAGTTTTTGATATCCCTCCTGTAGAATCTTCTGCTTCAAAAACAATGGGTTTTATGGCAGTTCTTTTCAAGAGTTCATAGGCAGCTGTTAATCCTGCTGGACCCGCCCCAATAATTACAGCTACTTTCCTACCCATAGTTGATTTCGTATATTTAAAATATCCCTACTATGTATTTCTGTAAACTTAAGAATACAACAATAATTCTAATCGTGCAATCTATCTTTTTCTATCCTTCATATGAGAGAAATATGCGAGTAAAACATTTCCTTTTTCTATAATTTATGCAATAAAAATAAAGGTGCAGTTGAATTTTGACAAAATTATCTGGCTATGGTAGACTGATCTGGTTATGACTAAAAAACAAA
>CAZWON010000059.1:0-3543 GCA_964635565.1 uncultured Planctomycetia bacterium | reverse complement strand
TGGCTTGCGGCACATATATATTTAAGGCCCGCAACCCTAAGGCTGCGATTCGAAAACTGACGGGAAATAGGGACACCCTTTGCGCTGAATACAAGGGTGTCCCCTAAATTGCAATTTCGAATAATTTGTTAAAATTGGGGACACCCTCCCGATTGACTTAAAGGGTGTCCCCCGATTGGGTGAAAGGGTGTCCCTGAGAACAACTGAGAACAATAAGGAGGTTTAGGTGTCCGGAATAAAGTTCGGAACGGACGGCTGGCGTGGAGTAATCAGCGATAATTTTACCTTTGATAACGTCAGGCGCGTCGCAGCAGCTATCGCAGACTATTTTAACGCAATAACGCAAAAACGCAATAACGCAAAAACGGTAAAGATAGCCGTTGGTTATGATACCCGCTTTTTATCAGATGTCTATGCCCGCATAGTCAGCGAGGTTTTAGCCAGCAAGGGTATTGGTGTGATTCTCTCTGACAGGGCAATTCCTACGCCGGCGTTAAGTTTCGCGGTTAAACATAAGCGTTTAACTGCCGGGGTGATGATTACGGCCAGCCATAATCCTGCTTCATACAACGGAATAAAGATTAAGACTGCTTCCGGCGGAGCAGCTCCTCCTGAGGTCACGCAAGAGGTAGAAAAATTATTACCCCGTTACCCCTTACCCGTTACCCGTTACCTTAACTCGATAGTCAAGAAAGATTTAACCGCTGAATATATAAAATTCCTGCGTTCATACATTAATTTATCCCTGCTTAAAAAGACAAGTTTTCGCCTTCTCATTGATGCAATGTACGGAAGCGGAAACGGATTTATTGCCGGCGTGCTAGACGGCACTAAAATCAAATTAAATTTTATCCGCAATCAAATTAATCCCTCTTTTGGGGGATTAAGGCCCGAACCGGTTTTGGAAAATCTCAGCCCGACGGTAGAAGAATTGAAGAATCGCAGATACGATTTATGTCTTGTTCTGGATGGTGACGCAGACAGAATTGCGGCTTTTGCCGGGCGGGGGGAATTCATCCATCCGCAGAAGATTCTGGGTTTGTTAATCTTGCACCTCGTGCGTAATCGCGGGATGAGAGGAGGCGTGGTTAAGACAATCGTAGGCACAACGCTAATCGATAAGATTGCCGGACGTTTGGGCCTCAAACTCTATGAAACCCCGGTCGGGTTTAAATATATATCCGAACTAATGGAAAAAGAGAATATTCTGGTCGGAGGGGAGGAAGCAGGCGGTATAGGTTTTAAGGGTTATATCCCGGAAAGAGACGGAAGTCTTGCAGGGCTTCTGCTTTTGGAAATGATGGCTTATCATAAAAAACCGATGCTCAAGATACTGAATGAAATGGAAAGGGAATTTGGGAGATATTATTATCTAAGAGAGGATGTTCATCTTACCGGCTTTAAGTCGAGAGGAGCTACTGTCTTATCTTCGAAAATAAATAGGTTTAAGTCAAAGAGAGAATTGTTAGGCAAAAAGATAATTCAGGTAAAGGATTTCGACGGAGTGAAATTGATTTGCGAAGACGAGAGCTGGCTTATGCTGCGCCGCTCAGGCACTGAGCCTTTAGTGCGAATCTATGCCGAAGCAAAAAACCTCGTCCGCTCTAAAAAGTTGCTTGCGTTCGGCAAGAGCTTCATCGGCGTATCATAAAACTTTAATTATTCTATTAACAAATATGGATTTTTATGGAATATTATTATTATGAAATTATCAGATTACGCTAAAAAATAGGTGTAGGATATAAGACTGTTTGGCGTTTATGGAAGGCAGGCAAATTAAATGCCTTTCAATTACCCACGGAAACAATTATAGTAAATGAGCAAAAACAGGGATAAATTACCTGACAAAGTTTGTATTTACGCCAGAGTTTCAAGTAGTGAAAATAAAGATAATCTCAAGAGACAATCAGAAAGATTGAAAAGCTATTCTATTGCTAAGGGTTATCAGATATATAAAATTGTTGAAGAAATTGGTAGTGGAGTTAATGACCAGAGAAAACAATTGAATAAACTATTAAAGGATAAAAATTATAGACTTTTAATTATTGAGCATAAGGATAGATTGACCAGATTTGGGTTTAATTATATTAAAGTCTTATTTAATGAAATTGGAAAAGATATAGAAATAGTTAATGAATCATCTGATAGCAAAGAAGATTTAATGCAAGATTTGATTTCAATTATAACGAATTTTTGTGCAAGATTATATGGGTTAAGAAAAAGTAAAAGAAAAACTGAAAAAATAATCAAAGAACTAAAAAATGAGAAGAAGTCTTAAATTTAGTCTACATTGCCAATACGAACAAAGGCTTGGATATTAAACGATTAATTGATGAATACAAAAAAGCAGTTAATCATTATGTTTCTATACTTTCTTCCAACAATAAATATATTTTGACTGAAAAAGAGGTTAAGTCATTTAATTCTCCATTATCTTATCGTTATAAGCAATGCGCTAAAAGGCAGGCAATTAAAATCGGGAAATCCTGGAGAAGGAAAAAAAAGAAAGGTAATTTACCTGTTTTTGAAGGAGCTATCATTTTAGACCAACGGTTTATTAATATAGAGAAAGCAAAGAATACATCATTTGATTATTGGGTGAAAATTGCTACTTTAAATAAAGGCGAACCTGCTTTAATTCCAATTAAATCATACAACTATGCCAATGAATATTTTAAAAATTGGAAATTAGTAAATGGCGGAAGAATAGAGATAAAAGATAATAAAACCTTTTTGATATTAACATTTGAGAGAAAAACTCCAATTCCAAAAGAAAGCGGGGATATTATCGGCATAGATATAGGAATTAAGAAACTTATGACTTCTTCAAATAACAACAGATATGGTGAGGGAATAGAAAATTTAATGGATAAAATTCAAAGGAAAAAACAGGGTTCAAAAGCATTTAAAAGAGCATTAAAAGAAAGGGACTACTATATAAATAAAGAAATTAAACAATTGCCTTTTGATAAATTAAAGGCAATTGTAATGGAAAATATTAAGGATATAAAAAAGGAAACAAAAAAACATAAAAGATTACGAAAAGAGTTCAGGTCTAAATTTCAAAGATGGACTTATGCACGGTTGTTTAATAGGATAAATCAATTGTGTGAGTTAAACGGCGTCCGTTTCTCCACAGTTGAGCCTACTTTTACATCGCAAACCTGCAATATTTGTGGGTTTGTTCACAAGTTAAATAGGAATGGCGAGATATTTTTGTGTAGGAATTGTGGCTACACACAGGATGCTGATTTGAATGCATCTAAAAATATTCTTAAGTCCTATTTAACCCAGCAGCCTATGGTCGCTGGAAATGTTCAAACTAATAAAATGGATAAATGTCCATTAAATTAGTAACTATGACGCTCTATAGTATCTCAAAGTTTCTGGTAAAAGTGCTGGCTAAGATTCTTCTACGCTTAGAGGTTAAAGGCAGAAGTAACATTCCCAGAGTCGGCGGCTTTATATTAGCCAGCAACCACGCCAGCTTCTTAGACCCGATTGTTCTGGGTGTTGCTTGCCCACGCCGGTTAAATTTTATGG
>CAZWON010000058.1:0-3720 GCA_964635565.1 uncultured Planctomycetia bacterium | reverse complement strand
AATCTTAAAAAGTTTACTCAACGATTTTATTGTAAAGACTGCGGAAAGTCTTTTACACTTAGGAAGAGAAAGAGAAGCAAATATTCTTATGATTTATTTATTGAGATGATTAAACGCCATATAGAAGATAGAACCAGTTTAAGGGTCATGCTAAAAGGCTAAGAGAAACAACTCATTTTCATATTTCTACTTTCACTGTATATAATGCAGTAAACAGAGCTTCTTTAAGTTGCAAACCTTTAATTGAGCTCATAAAGAAGTTAAGACCAGACTTTTCAGGCTTTCTTCATTTAGATGGCAAAGGGATTAAACTCAAAGGTAAACATAAATGGGAGTCCACCCTCTTTATCGCCCAAGACTCTCAAGGATTGCCCATCCATCAAAAATTAATCCAAGGAGAAAACAAACTGGATATTATTAACTTCTTAAATGAAATAAAAGAAAAACTAAACTATCCCTCCAAAGGAATTATTTCTGATATGAAAGAGGAAATAATACAGGCTGTAGTTCAAATTATACCCAAAATTCCTCATCAATTCTGCAAAACTCACATCTTAAGAGGAATAGACAGAGTCTTAAAAATACGGTCTCTCCATAACCAATTATTTAAACTCACCAGGAAACTAAGAAGACTAAAATCCCTGTTTATCTATCCTTACTATTCTAAAAAAACTCTTTTAAGAGAATTAAGAGTCACTCAGGGTAAGATTGCTGATTTAAAAAGAAAACATAAAGATATCTTAACCTTACACAGGTATCTAAGAGTTTACCTCTTAAGCAACAGTTTCCAGAAACTAGAAACCCGTCTCAAGAAGATAAAAAAGGCTAAAAAATAAATTCAAACATAAAAAGAAAATTTACAAACTCATAGGCACCTTATTAAATACAAAAATAATATCTTTGCTCACCTAAAGATACCTTATCTTCCTTACACCAACAACCAATTAGAAAACCTTATAAAGCAATATGAAAGAGAATTAAAGACTATAGAAGGCTTTGGAAATAATCTAAAAGCTACCGAAGGTTATCCTAACCTGATGGGTATCTATCAATGTTTTAAACCTTATACCGATTGTAGAAACTACCACCGATATAAAAATGGCAAAACTCCCTTAGAATTAGATGGTGTCTCTACAAAAGGATTAGATTGGGTGAGGTTTGCTTTACATAATAGCCCCATTAATATAATGCTCCACTGAAAAAAATATTGACAATTAAGGAAAAACGGCTATTATAGTATTCTCTTTTAAAAAAGAAAAACCTCGGTAAAGATACTACATTAAAACAAGGTTATTTTTTATTTCGTACAAAGTGAGTACCACCCGAAGTCGGCTTAACCTGTTGATTTCCAAAAATCCTTTTAAAATAAACGGAATGTAAAAAGGAGGAAAAAGTGAACAACAAACTTTCTAAAAAAGAAGTTTTAAAAATTGTGAAAGAGCGCGATGTAAAATTTATCCGCCTGTGGTTTGCTGATATAACAGGCCAGATGAAAGGTTTTGCGATTACCAAAGAAGAACTTGAAGGGGCCCTTAATGACGGGATGGGGTTTGATGGTTCTTCAATAAAAGGATTTGCAAGAATAGATGAGTCAGATATGATTGCTATGCCTGATCCTTCAACGTTTATGCTTCTTCCCTACCGACCTAAAGAAAAGGCAGTAGCGGGAATGCTCTGTGATATATTGAATCCAGACCGGACACCTTATCAGGGAGATTCGCGCTATGCATTAAAAAAGGCTTTGCAGAGTGCAAAAAGCAAGGGTTATGATTTTTATATAGGGCCAGAACTTGAATTTTTTATTTTTAAAGATGGGAAATCAACTCAAATTATTGACGAAGGAGGGTATTTTGATATAACCACTCTTGATGCTGGCAATGAAGTAAGACGAGAAATCATTCTTACCTTAGAACAAATGGGTATTGCCGTTGAATATTCCCATCATGAAGTTGCCCCTTCACAGCACGAAATTGATTTGCGCTATACTGATGCTCTCACTATGGCGGATACAGTAATGGTCTACCGTATGGTAGTAAAAGAAATTTCCCAGAAATACGGCCTCTATGCCACTTTTATGCCCAAACCAATATTTGGCGTAAATGGAAGTGGAATGCATACCCACCAGTCGCTGTTTAAAGGAGATACAAATGCGTTTTTTGACGCTAATGACGTTCATTATCTTTCTGGGGAAGCAAAAGCATATATTGCGGGAATATTAAAACATGCCCCTGAAATTACTTTCATCTGTAACCAGTGGGTAAATTCCTATAAAAGGCTTGTCCCGGGTTATGAAGCACCGGTATATGTGTGCTGGGCACAACGTAATAGAAGTGCTCTGGTAAGGGTGCCAATGTATAAACTCGGTAAAGAAAAAGCAACGCGAATTGAGTTTCGTTCACCAGACCCGGCGTGTAATCCTTATCTTGCCTTTGCTTCTATGTTAACTGCAGGGTTAAAGGGTATTGAAGAAAACTATACTTTACCCGACCCTTTAGAACGCGATGTCTATAATCTTACTCCTGAAGAGATGAAAGAGTTTAATGTGAAATGCTTGCCAGGAAGTTTAATTGAAGCGATTGAGATAGCTGAGAACAGCTCACTTCTTAAAGAATTCCTTGGCGAACATATCTTTAATAATCTTATTATGGCAAAAAGAATTGAATGGGATGAATATAGAAGAAGAGTTCATAAGTACGAGATAAATACATACCTGCCTATTTTATAGATTGATAGGCAATTTTATATATGATATAAAAGAACAACAACGAGGTTAAAGAAGGCAAGGGAGCCCTTACCTACGTATAGAAAAAGTGGGTAAGGGCTTTTTTGAAAAATCATGAAAAGAAATATACAAATTTACAAAAACAAAGGGCTATATGACCTTTACTTTGAATATGCTTCCTGCGGTGTAGGATTTCTCTGTAACATTAAAGGAGAAGAAAATAACAAAATTGTCAAAGACGCCCTCGAGGTGTTTAAACGTCTTGCACACTGAGGCGCTGTAGGAGCAGATCCGAAAAAGGCAAAAAAGTTGTAATTATTGGTGGAGGAGATACTGGGACAGATTGCTTAGGTTTAGCACATAGACAAGGTGCAAAAAGCGTAACGCAGATTGAACTTCTTCCTAAACCCCCTAAAAACTTCCTCTTTGAATGTCCTTGACCAACCTATCCTTTTCTTTTAAAAATATCATCCAGCCATAAAGAAGGAGGGCGTAGATTATGGTCAGTTTTTACAAAAAAATTTATTGGCGATAAGGGAAAAGTAAAAGGTCTGGAATATGTTAGGGTAAGTTTTAGAAAAGAATAGAATAGAATGATTATAAAAGAAACTCTCAATACGAGATTCATAATACCTGCCGATTTAGTTATTATTACTGTGGGATTTCTTGGCCCTGAACATTCACCTCTGCTTGAAGATTTAGGAATTGAATACGACTCAAGAAACAGCGTCAAAACTACTGCCTCATATCATACAAATAAAAGAAAAATCTTCTCTTGCGGTGATATGCGTTGTGGTCAATCCTTTGTTGTACGAGCAGTAGCCGAAGTACGCTATGCAGCTTATCATATTGATACCTTTTTAAAAGGTAATCCCAGCAACTTCCCTCGACTTTAACCTTACTATTTTATAAAAGGCAGTGTATCTGGCACTGTAAAATATTATGTGTAAATTCTTGACAGGATAAATAAAGAGGCTATACCCTCCTAAGATAAGGAA
>CAZWON010000057.1:0-3755 GCA_964635565.1 uncultured Planctomycetia bacterium | reverse complement strand
ATATTTGTTTCTTTTAAGAAAGGAATAAAAATAGCAATAAATAAAACAAAAGGAATAATTACTAAAGAACGTTTGAGGATAAAACTCAAAGGGACCCTGGATAAAAAAACAAGTCCAAAAATTAGCAAAGTATATAAAAAAAATGAAAGAAATAATACGGGAGGAGTAAAAATTATAAAAAATATAAAGATGAAAGAATACACAATTTTAACAGAGGGATATAATTGATGAATGATGCTATTTAAAGTGCTATACTTATCAATATAAGAATGTTTCACTTTCTTTTAAGTAACTTAATTAACATTCCCATTCCATAACCAGCAATAAAAACAAAAAGAGCCCCTACTCCCCCTGCTAACGCAGTGGCTATTTTTTCATTGTCCAAATTGGGCCAGAGATAATCAGAAAATGGTGATAAAATAAGAGGATGCTCTCTTTCTTTATCCATAAATCCTTTGCTCTGAGCAACTTTTTCTAATCCGTCAGGCCATGGTGAAGCAAATGGAGAAACTACTATAGCAAGAAAAAGAGCTATCATCAACCCATAAAATATATCTCTCTTTGTCATCTTAACCCCCCTTATTTATTATATATTAAATCGGGCCTTACCTTTAAGACGAAGCCAATAACTAAACATGTAATTATTGCTTCTCCTATGCCAATAAGGACATGAACACTAACCATCGCAGGCAATGCAATTTTTAAAGGAGAGGTTTCTGAGATTGCTAATTCTAAAGCACACACACCAGAAGCAATAACAACAGAAAGCCAGGAAGCTACACCAGCACCAATAACAATTCCCTTATCTTTTTTTACAATATTTTTTGTAATATTATAAATAAAATACCCAAAAAAAGCAGGAATGAAAGACATATTAAAAATATTTGCTCCCAGCGCAGTAACTCCTCCATCTTGAAAAATAAAACACTGTGCAGTTAATACAACAGCAATAACAATTGCTCCTGCGTAGGGGCCTAGTAAAATAGCCGCCAAAACTCCTCCTAAAAGATGCCCGGAAGTACCTCCTGCGATGGGAAAATTAAGCATCTGTGCAGAAAAAATAAAAGCTGCCATTATTCCCATAAGAGGAACCATTCTGTCTCTTAATACTTCCTTCGTCTTCTTTATGCAATAGCCCAAACCAAAAAAAGAAACCAACCAACAAGGCCCCCATGTATTTACCGTTAGAAAACCGTCTGGTATATGCATTATATCTCCTCCTTTTTTACAAATCAATCTGTGTCCTCAAACCACCCACAAAAATAGTCTCACTACCATTTATAGCGTCACTACCATAGGGGTCTTTAATAGCCTGGAAATCAAGAGTTAAAGTTAAATGGTTATTTACTTTAAAACTATAATAAATCTCCAGATGCTTCTCTGATTTTGCTTTTAAAGCATTCGCATCCTTGTAATCGGAAGAAGCAAAAACTTGGCCAAAAACAAAAGCGAAAGTGTCGTCACTTCTATTCCATAAAGCTCCCTTAAGCTGAAAACCTAAACTATAGAAATGTTCCAAAGAAAAGTTTCCACCTTCCACATAAACCTTAGGATTTTGCCAGCCATAGCGCATAAAAGCTCCTAAATTATCTACCAACTCCTGATCAATACTTATCCCGAAACCATATCCTTTTTTCTTGGTATTATTGACATTGCTCCACCTAATATGATTTTTATCATTCAACCATACATAGATTCTATAGTTACTTGCCCTATTTAACAACTGTGGTTTAAAATTAAACTGAATGGCAACAAATATATTTTCAAATATATCCTCCCAATCAGAATCTGCGTCTATTGCTACAAAATTAACATCTAAAATATCTATGGGATCAAAATATACTCTTATTCCTGCTGAATTACTATCAGGAAATTCTAATACAGGAGAATTCTTAAAAATCCCTCCTAAAAATTGAGTAGTCTCATCATTAGCATATTCATTAGTATCAATATAGGAAGTAGCATCAATTTTACCTAATGTTAAAGTTAAAGGAAACCGTTTAGAACAATATTCATACCACGCTTCAATTAGATTAAAATTTTCATTTCCTGTAGCATCAGCATTTACATTACTAAATACTTTTAGTTCATCTGTAACCCCATCTCCACTTCCACTTTCAAAATGAAGATATACTTTACTACAAACAGAAAGTCCTTTTTCCAGCACCAAATCAAATGAATAGGATGCATCTGTTATGCTCTCCTTACTGCTAGATAAATTATCTGCGTTGGCATAAGAAGCTCCTTGAATTACAAAAGTAAGTGCTCCTTCTATATTTATTCCCTCGAGAATATCCTCTATTTTCGCTAAACTATCTGTATTATTTTTTTGATTTTCAATCTTTTCTTCCAACTCTATAACTTTTTCCTTCAAGATATTAATCTCCTCTTTAATATCCTCACAAAAAGCAATAAAAGTAAAGAATAAAAAAACACACGTTATCAGTCTTTTCCAGGCCTTCTGCATAAAACCCCCTTTTTATTCTTATGGCTAAGTTTTTATTGTTACTTATTTAATAATCGTGTTACCAAATATAAAAAAAAATTAATCTATAGCAGTAGCTACAAGCCTACCATGTTTTATTCCTTTTAAACCAATCAATCTATCTGCTAATTCTCTTAATAGCTCTGCTTTTCCCTTTAAAGCAATCATCTCCAAACAATTATGGTGGTCAAGATGGATATGTTGTGTAGATAATACTAAACTCGGATATTTATGTTGAATCTCTATGGCTTTGCTAACTAAACCTCTTCTATGATGGTCATAAACTAATACAAGACACGCAGCAACTTCTTTATTTTGTTGCCATTTTTCTTCTACTAAATTTTTTCTTATTAGAAAACGAAGGGCACAAGACCTGTTAGGAAACTTATGCTTTTTAATAAAATCATCTACTACTTTAAGTAAATCTTCTTCTATAGATACACCAAATCTTTTTACTCTCTTCACGATAGCACCTTTTTTAAAATTGTAATACTATAAAATTGCTTGTCAAGAAAAATATAAAGTTATGTCAAACCAATTTAAAAATGTCCGGTTTTAGGCTTTAACTAATGCTAATTTTTCTCTGTCCTTTTTGCTTTGTAAAAAAGCCTTTTCTTTTGTCAATCTTCTCTCATACAATGATCTCTTCCAGGGATGCTCCATAGAAGGCCTATAAGTCTTTCTTGGTTTAGGTTCGGATTTTTCTTTTGGTGGTCTTGCAACTATTGCTTTATATTTTAACCTCCTGCCTTTATAGACAATATACATCTTTCCATTTATTCTTTCCTGGACTGTTACTTTTCTGGCAATGGTCTTATCTAGTATCTGGTAGAGCTTTTTGTTGTGGACTATAGTAAAATCTCCTCTTACCGGATGCTCTGTCTTTATACATAAAATCGCATCAAGGTCTATGTAAGTTGCTTTTTATAGGCTTAATACTGAATCTTTTATTATGCTTAGGCAAAAACTCTTTTAAAAATTTATTTGCTTCTTTTATTGTACTTATGCCTCTTAAGTGCATTTCTTTTATCAGTCTGTCCTGGTATGTTTTAAATGAACGCTCTGCTCTACCTTTTGCCTGGGGAGAATTGGCGTGTATTATCTCTATACTTAACTGGTGGACTGCTCTCTCAAGCTGGCTTAGGTGTTTTCTGTTGTTTAATTCATCCTCAATTGTAGGTTTGTGTTGATTTATAGGCAGTATGCTTGTTTAAATACAGGCTTTTGGGTATACCATAGCGCTTTATATAACGTTTAAGACTGTCAAAAG
>CAZWON010000056.1:0-3990 GCA_964635565.1 uncultured Planctomycetia bacterium | reverse complement strand
CTCTCATTGTGCTTAAAGAAGGATTAAACTGGAATTTATTTTTGTTTTTATCCCAAAATATTTTTTATATTTTTGGAGGGATTTGATAGCAAGCCTTTAAATAAAAAACCTTAAAACAGAGAACTTAAGATGTTAAAATAAGTTTAACTTTGGCCTCTTTAGCACCCTGTAAAGCCGGGGCAAGCTGACCATCAAATCCCCGCCTTCTACTTTATTTATACTACAGGTTTTAAAAAATGCAAGGAAAATTATTTTTTATTTATTGATCTCTTCAGACTCCCACTTTATTGCTAAGGCTTCTATCCTTCGGATAGTAGAGCTACCTACAAATAGCCAACTTCCCATTGTTTTTGTATATGGCTTTGTAGAACGGATAATAACGGCATCCGCACCTATCTCCATAGCTTTTTGTTTGAGTTTCTTAAATAAAGTTTCCTCTGAATAATCTGCACTTTCTACACTTATTTGACCAAGCTCAATATAAGGCCTTTGCGGTTTTTCCCAAAGAATTTCTACTGATTGGGTAGGTAGAAATTTCTGAGAAGTAGATGGTAGATAAGAAATGGTGGCACATCCATTAATAAAGAATATTAAGAAAATTAAAATAAACCTCATGCTACTCTATCTTTTCTATTTTCTGTATGCTTCCTTCTTTAGAATAATAAACTCTTATAGTAACATATTTAGTATCTATTGCTCCTTCTGTGGGCGTTCCAATCACCTCCCATAACCCCCATGTTCCCACATCTAAAACTCCATGTCCAATCGCCCGAAGAACTCCGAATCTTTCCACATTAATTTTATACTCTTCAATTAATTGGTCATTTTCTTCTTTAGTTGATAATATTTCAACACCAGGCTTAGATAATATACATCCTCTTGTCTTACATCTTTGAATAGCAGTTAGGCTTGTTCCTTGTTTTCTAGCTGACATTACTACCGCACATCCATTAAGAAGAAATAGGGATATTGCCAATAATAAAATTTGGCTTCTCATCTTTTTCCCTTCCTCATGACATCTCTTTTTCGCATTTCTGCATCACTCTTGGAGATACTTCACACCAATTTAAGCCTTCTGAAGAATAATTTGGTGTAGCAAAAAGACCTTTTAATTTAAGATTTAAAACAATATCCGAACATTCTCCTTTAGAGATATTAAGAATTTCAGCTATTCTTTCTGTATTGGTAATAAATCTTTTCTGAGCAGGAGTTTTCAGCTTCTTCTTTAACTCTTCTTTAACCTTTCTTATTTCCTCATCTATCCCTTTTACTTTATTTTCTAACTTCTCTATCTTTGCTCCTTCTTTTTCTTCTTCTTTTAATGCCATATTTCTTCTTTTTCATCTAACAGTTTCTTCCATTTTAGCTGGTCTTCAAATATAACATTAAAGACATTTAATTCTTTCTCCGGTAAATTCTTAATAAAATCCATTAGCTCTTCTCCTTCATAAGAACATAAAAAATCGGAGATATAATGAAAATCTACAAATAAAGGTAATTTATAGATACCCTCGTAAGGTTGTCTTTCAAAAATAGCTAAACCATATTTAGCTACAAAGCGAGAAAGAATGCTTTTTAACTCGCTCTCATCTACCTTTAATAAAGAGCAATCTGAATCATCTATTCTTACTCCTTTGCTATCATATCTTGCTCTGCTCCTACATAGAAATATTAAGGCTTTTCTAAATAATTCACTGTTCTCCTTTACTTCAACTTCATGCAGATATTTTAAAAATTTACTTCTATCTCTACATCTATTTTTGAAATTATAAAAAGTATTTATTAATTCTCTCTTTAAAATTTGATTATCAGGCTTGAGAACAACTAAATTTTCAGAGGGAGAATGATAAATGCCCCATCTTTTTAAATTCTCAAAAAATACAATTTCATTTTCTCTTATATTCTCATACCAGCAATCTTTAAAGATATCATAATCTAAACTTCCAATAATCTCAGGATAAACTTGAGGGTGATAGAAAGGTCTATGGTTTATTAAGCAGATAGCAATTCTCTTTATATCTTCTTCTCTCATAGTTCCTATCTTCAGAACTTCTAATTTTCCTTAAAATTTTAGGGTAAATCTGATCCCGTATTCTGTAGAATTATTTTTTGGTTCGTAAACAGTAACGGTACCTAATATGTGGCTTACTTGTGTCTCTTCTGACTTTTTAATATTCCAGTATCTAATAAAGGGCTCTATTACAAAATCTAACTTTTCGCCTTTCTTCTGGAATTTTATGCAACCTCTTACACCATAACCTCTCTTCTGACGATTTTCAGCGTCTTCAAGATAACCAGGAACATCGGTAAGATGAGATATTTGTTTCCCCCACCAGAAAATATCATATTCTAACATTGCTCCAACAGACCAACCATTCTTTAGAGGGGTAATAATTTCAACGCCTATTGGGCTATAGATATAATTTGATTCTCTTTCATAGCCAAGAGCTCCTGTTGAAGTAATCCTTCCACTCATATCATCATTTAAATATCTATATCCAATTCCTATATAAGGTGTGAGTGTAGACGCTGTGAATATAGAGAAATCATGACCTCCTAAGCCTCTAAATTCTAAAATATAATCGTCTATATTATCCAGCGTCCCTGAATTCTTATAATCTACCTGCCCATAAGCAAATCTCCCTTCTACTTTCAACATAATACTATTACGATAGGTATAAGACCCTGCTATTCCATACATCATACCTTCTTCTTCCATTACACCGGGCTCTTCATATTTGATATGTGATATTTCAGTTCCTAATTCCCAAATATGTTTTGGTAAAGTCTGTGCAGAAACACTTATCATTCCTACAAATATAATACAGATTACTAATACCCCTGTTCTTCTTATCATCTTTTACCCCCTCGTTTATTAATTTAATTGATTTTGAGTATATCAACCTATTTCTAATTGAAAAAGTAGAAAAGTAGAAAAGGCGGATCTTTATTCCACATATAAAAAGAAGCATCTATAATCATTGAAAAATTATACACCTAACTGCAGTTAGGTGTCAAGGATTTAAATTTGAAGTAAGATTAATTACATATGGGGAAGGTAATAAGAATGAAGTTAGCAAAGAGGATTAAAAAATTAAGGAAGAAATATGGCTATACTCAGGAAAGGCTTTCTCAGCTGGCAGATATTGATTATAAATATCTCCAACGTATAGAAGGTAAAAATCCTCCCAATATTAAAATAGATACCTTAGAAAAACTTGCCAAAGCTTTTAATATTTCCCTTTCAAAATTGCTGGATTTTGAGAAATAAGAGATAAAAAAATAAAATTGATTAGGGGAAAGAGATTATTTACAGATTTATCTTTTTTATTTAAACTTTTTTAAGTATTGTTTAATATCATTATGTGAACCTGCCAGAGCTAAAAATACTGTATCTTTTCCCATTTTAAGTATTACTCTTAAACGTATATCAACTCTCAATTCATATAAATCATCGGTCAATTTCTTAAGACCTAATCCTTTTGGCAGAATTCCGGTTGTAAGAAGATTATTCAACTGATATAAAGACTTCTTTAATTTTTCTTTATCTTTTATGGAAAGTTTCCCAAGAGCTCTCAAATGATGGGAGAACTTTGATTATTCGCATATTATTTTATATTATTGATGTAGGAAAGAAATTTTTTGCCTGCTTTTATAGTTTTTGCTTTTTTCTTTTCTTTAGTAATGAGCTTATTAATTTTTTCTAACTCTTGAGGAGTATATTTAGGCTTAAGTTCAACAGGAATTAGTACAATATAGTTCTTCTCAATCTTAACCTCAAAAAGCTCATCTTTTTTAAGATGGAGTCTTTCCACAATCTTTTTAGGTAGTGTAAGTTGGTTTTTTTCTTTAAGCCGAGTTATTATCATCTTTCCATCACCCCCCACTTAGAGTATACCACATAGTAAGAAACTATGTCAAGTTAGAAAGTATAACTTTCAGAAATAGTAATTCCTGGTGTCCAATCGGAGATCCACCTCTGGTGGAAAA
>CAZWON010000055.1:0-4217 GCA_964635565.1 uncultured Planctomycetia bacterium | reverse complement strand
ATTGTTCAGTCTTTCTCTTATTGCGGTTTCCCTTAATCCTAATTTATTAAATACTACTGCTCAAATGTTAAGATTAGAACGTCAGCAAAGGGGCCGTATTCTAGTCCTTTTGATTGGTTCAAATATATTATTATGGTTTGTATTTATATACTTAAAGACAAAATTAGATGATTATAAACATCAATTTGACCTTTTAGTTAGAAGTTTAGGGTATGGTGAGGTAAAGCATATGTTAGGTGAAGAAATAAGGAATAAGGATATAGTAATAATAATCCCTGCCTATAATGAGGCAGATTCACTAAGAGAGTTATTACGAAAATTTCCCCACAGCATAGAAGGAAGAAAGGTAGGTGTCTTAATTGTTGATGATGGAAGTATTGATGATACAGGCGAAATAGTTTTAAAGAACAGGTGTTTTCTCGTCCAAAACAGATTTAATCGGGGCCAAGGAGCTGCTTCTAGGTTGGGATACGACGTGTTAGTTCGCAATAATGTTAAAGTTGGTGTTACTATGGATGCTGATGGCCAGCATAATCCTCAAGAGATATCAAAGCTAGTAAAACCAATTTTGGAAGGTAAATATGATCTTATTATTGGGTCTAGAGTTTTAGGTAAGTCAGAAAAGACTACTAAATTGAGGAAGATAGGTGTATCTTTCCTAACAAAAATCATTAATATGTTAACTGGCTTAGCGCTCACTGATTGCTCAAGTGGTTTTAAGGCTTTCAATATGGATAAAATGAGAAGGCTTAAGTTAACAGAGGATCAATTTCAATCTGCCGAGGTTATTATAGAGGCCGTAAAAAAAGGTTTACGTATTGGCGAAGTGCCTATAACCATTTTAGAAAGGAAGTATGGTAAAAGCAAAAAAGGTAAAGATTGGAAATATGGATTAGGATTTGTTAAGACTATCATTAAAAGTTGGTGGCGCAAGATATGAAGAAACTGAGATGTTTAATAATTGGATTAGATGGAGCAACTTTTGATTTAATTGGCCCTTGGATTGAAGATGGGTCACTTAGAACACTTAAGAGGCTTATGGAAGAAGGTGCATATGGCGTTCTTAGAACAGAGTTTCCTCCTATTACTGCTTGTGCTTGGTCTTCCTTCTTAACGGGAAAGAACCCTGGCAAGCATGGTATTTATGATTTTCTGTATCGGGAAGAAGGAAAATATACATCTAGGCCAAATAATCGTTTGACTAGAAGAGCTTTTGATTTTTGGCAAATATTTAATCAGTATGGTTTTTCTACTGGATTAATAAATGTTCCTATGACTTATCCGCCGGGAGAGATTAAAGGGTATATGATTACTGGTATAATGACTCCTCGGAGCCATAATTTAGATAGAGTAAATTATACCTATCCGGAGACACTCAAATTTGAGATAGAGGAGAAAGTGGGTAAATATTCAATCCATCCTCGGGTTGCTTATAGGAAGGGGAAGGCTAAGGAGTTGTATGAAGACCTTCTCAGAGATTTAAAAGTTAAGTCCAAAACAATCCAATATTTGTTGGATAAATATCCTACAGATTTAAATATGTTTGTAATTGGGGGTACAGATAGAATTATTCATGAGCTTTACCATTTTATAGACCCTAACCATCCTTACTATAATCGTCGGGAAGCCAGAAAAAATGAGCATTTTATAAAAGATTATTTTATAAAAGTTGATGAAGAGTTGGGTTTAATTATCAATAAATTTTGCAGTAAAGATACATTGATAATAGTTATGTCAGACCATGGCATGGGGCCTTTATATAAATGGATTCATTTAAATGTTTGGCTCTTAAAAGAGGGGTATCTTAAGCTCAAAAAGAGTTTTTTGACAAGGATAAGAAAGATGCTTTTTGATATAGGTTTTACTCCATCAAATATATACAGGGTCTTGCTTTATTTGGGGTTCTCTAAATCCAACATTTCTTTTGAACAGAGGGACAAATTAATTAGCTATTTTTTTCTTTCTTGGGATGATATAGATTGGAAAAGAACCCAGGCTTATTCCCGTGGCCATGTGGGTCAGATCTTTATTAATAAGAGAGGGAGGGAGCCTCAAGGTATTGTTGGAGAGGAGAAATTTCATTCCTTAAAGAGAGAAATTGAAGAGAAACTCTTACAGTTACAGGATAAAAATAAGTGCATGGTAGAGAAAATCTTAGACCCCGACCAAATATATAAGGGCCCCTATAGAGATTTATCTGCCGATATTATTTTTATGCCTTGGAAGTTAGAATATTTTGCTCTCGGAACCTCTGCTTTTGTTTCCAATAAGCCAGTGGAATTATGTTTTGGAAGTACTGGAAATCATAGAATGGAAGGTATTTTTATCATCAAGGGAGAAGGTATTAAGAAAAATTTTAAAATACAAGAAGCTAGGATTGTTGATGTAGTAGTTAACTTGCTTTTTTACTATAACTTACCTATAGACAAAGATATGGATGGTGTAGTTTTAGAGGATATTTATGAATCAGAGTTTTTGCAGTCAAAAAAACCTATATATCAATCTTTCAATTTTAGGTCTTCAGAAGGGGAGCTCTCTAATTCTAAATATGATTATTCAGACGAAGAGGTTAATTCGGTTAAAAAAGCCTTAAAAGATTTAGGTTATTTTGGGTGATTTTATTCTTGATGATATTGAGACAGAATATGTTTTCTAGCTTTTCCATTAGTAGTCTTATCTTTTCTTTATGAGACAGAGAATTTTTAGCGGGGTATCAATTTTTGGTATAACCATCGCTATTTTCCTTTCGGTAGCAGTATCTTATGAGGTGCATCGTTTTAGTTCAGGAATTGTTTTTTCTTCGCGTTGTTTAACATTCTTTGTTTTCTTTATTTTTCTGGCGGTTTTCTCTCTGAAAATTTGGCCTTGGATGGGATTAGGTTCGGATATTCTCAGAAATAT
The DNA here is from genome assembly GCA_964635565.1 of uncultured Planctomycetia bacterium. Lineage (GTDB taxonomy): Bacteria > Omnitrophota > Gorgyraeia > Duberdicusellales > 4484-171 > CAZWON01. The sequence continues at coordinate 1,316 of CAZWON010000055.1, read as the reverse complement.
TAGCTGGAAGAGGCCACTCCTTATAAGTATCTTGGCTGTGTTTTTATCATTAACTGTTTGGATGGGGACAAAAACTTTTGGCGGTGACTATCTTGTTCATAAGCAATTTTCTCTTCAGCTATTGAATGGAAATTCCCAAACTCATTTTTTCTATAAAAATACCCCAACATATTATCCTTATCTTGTCCATGCTCTTTTAGCTATTCTTACCAACATTACCGGATTAAAAGTACATTATTCTTATCTCTTTATATCACTAGCACTTTCCTTTTCAATTCCCCTTTTAACTTATAGACTGGCGATTCAGCTTGGTTTTGCTCCGAATTTAAGTTTGTTTTTTTCGGCTCTAATCAGCCTTTATGGAGGTTTTTTAAAGGTAATAAGACGGATGTTTCATTTATACTTACCGGCTATTCAAATCTCAATGCCCTTTATCTCTAGGAACTTATGTTTATTTATTTTTATTTTGTTTTTAATCTTATGTTTTAGGCTGTATCGATTAGAGGAGCCGGATCGGAAAATTTCAATAAATATTGGTATTCTAATTGGGTTAATGGCTTTATCTCATCCTCAGGGGTTTTTAATGAGCTTACTCTTTCTTGCGATATCCTATCTGATTAAGTTTAAGCTTCGGTGTTTTTCAAAAAGTATTTTTTTACATTTTATAACTTCTCTATTTATCGCTTTTGTCATAGCCTCTTTTTACTACCTTCCAGTATTTATTAATATGTTTCAGTATGGAGGAGCAACCCCGGTTGAAAAAGCAAAAGAAGTTTTTCCTAGCATGATTTGGTTATATGGACCCCTTATTCCTCTATGGGTGTATGGATTGAGGGGCAGGAAAAATATAAAAGGATGGTTCTGGCTATCTCTGTTGATGATAGGGACTATTGGGGTAGTGAGACTTATTCTAGGTTTTTTTCTTTCAATTGACCAATGGAATATCTTCCGTCTCCACAGATTCGGTCCCTATCTGTTCATTTTCCTTTCATTATTTGCCACCCGAGGTGTTGAAAATATAATCAATTCTTGGAAAAGAATAAAGCACATGGGAATTATTATAATGATTCCTGTAGTTGTGATTGGCCATTTTACCGCATATATATACTTAAGTAACCTTTATCGTTATAAGTATAAATTTAAGAAAGTTTTTGTTGAACTTAAAGAAGGAAAAATGTACGCCCTTTTTCCAGCTAGCAGTATTGAGAATTTACGGCTAAAAATTGATAACCCACGAGTTAGCCTAATAGTGCCTCCAGAAATATCTTTGAGAGTGGCTTCGGAGACCGGTCTTCATGTTGCCTATATAGAAAGAC
>CAZWON010000054.1:0-4457 GCA_964635565.1 uncultured Planctomycetia bacterium | reverse complement strand
AATCCCGAAAAAAGGTGATATTGTAAAAGGTAAGATTATGACTGTAATTTTCTTTGGAAGAATAAAGAGATAGGTAATGCGTTTCATAGAGAGATTGAAGATTAATAGAAAATTTACTTTGTATAATGCAATAATAGTTGTTTTATTGTCTCTAACGGCTATATATCAGGTGCATAAATTTACTGGAGGATATATTCTACGAAGCACACTATATACATGGACTTTTTTTCTTATCTTTTTCTGTGTATTTTCTATCGAAAGATGGCCTTGGATGCGCCTTGAATCCGGAAAGAGCCGATATCATACCTGGATATTTATAAGTGCGCTGTCTCTGTTTATGGTTATTTATGTTTGGTTAGGCAGAAACAGAGGATTTTCTGGTGATTATCGTATTCATAAGATGTTTGTATTACAATTATTGAACGGCTTCCCAGAAAGTCATATGTATTACGAAGGCGCACCTACTTATTATCCTCCTTTAGCTCATACTGCTATAGCAATGATGTCTAGGCTTACAGGCTTAAGTGTGCATCGCAGTTATTTTCTGGTGGTATCTTTGGTTGCCTTTGTTACCCCTTATGCCTGTTATTGTTTGGCTAGAAATTTACGTCTAAGCCATATCACTACTTTTTTTCTTGCAGGAGCTATTAGTCTTTACGGAGGACTTACATTCTACTATAGATTTTGTCCCACCGCTGTAATATTCGCGAAACCTATTATTCCACGGGCAATTAATATTTTATTATTTGTAATTTTTCTATCGTTGTGGTTTAAGATTTACCAGGATAGAATGTATTTTTATCCATATTTGATTAGTTTAGGTATTATTGTAGGTTTGATGGGTTTGACACATCCTCAATGTTTTATGGTAAGTATTGCATTGTTAGGAGTAGGGTTGATTATTGATATATGCCGCAAGAATATTTCTTTCTATACTTTCTTACCAATGCTCATAGGGGGTGCTTTTAGTTGTTTACATTATCTTCCACTCATTGGCAATATTATCTATTTTGGGGGATTGAAAGTAGATGTTAGAGTAAGAGATTATGTAATTAATTTAAAATTAATGCGAAAGATATTTATAAATCCTTTTCTTTTCTTAGGTATTATGGGACTTTATGCAGGGGTTAAGAAAAAAGAAGGTTATAAATTATGGGCGAAAATTTCTTTTCTAATGGTGATGTTTTTAGCCGTTATAATGGCTATTTTAAGTTTCTTCCCCAACTTTAGAGATAATTGGACTGTCTTTCGAATACGCCGCTTTGGCCACATATTGAATATATTTTTTATTCTTGTTGGAGCCTTTGGGCTAGAGTGTCTTTACTCTTTAGGAACTAAGAAATATCAAAAATTAAAACATTTCTTTATTGGGTTGATAATTACTTTATTATTCTGTGGAGGACAATATACTACTTATACTCATTTTAAAAGAAGTTGGTATCAAAGGATGCCTGATAGAGGAATAAGGCGGTATTTCCCTAAGGGCGGCTTTAGAAATTTTATAAGCCGTTATTTTCCAACAGGGATATTTCGATTTGAAGGTTTGAGAAATGTTTTCAGTTTCCCCACAACGATAATTGTCCCACCAGAAATTTCCAAATATTTCGCCTGGGATACGGGTTTAAATGTCCCTTATGTAGATCGCCCTCGAATTCATTTCAAAAAGTTTTTAGAGAATACGCTTTCGCAAGAGCAACGTTTAGGTGATGTTAAGAGATTCTATAATGCCCTTAAGAAAAATAACATATGGTGGAATATCTTCTCTATTTATAAAGCAAAGGGTTTCCTATCTTATCAAAGCAACTTAGATGATAAGCATGAAGGGATTCAAGAAATCTATAGGAGGGGAGGGTGGTCCATATACATACTAGTAAATGATAGGAATAGACTATAATTATACAACAGACAGATAGAAGAGAGGAATAAGTTGGGGATAGATCTTTTGGGATAATCATTACATTAGAATTAACCTTAGAGTTAAAAAAATAGAGAACTAACCATATGAAATGAAAGACTAGTAAAACCAAAAAGAAAATTGAGGGATAAGATATTGATAGATGGAGAATATAATTATTATGTGGAAGTAACTTCATCGTAAATAGAGACTTTCTTGCTTATATTTTTTAATTGCCAAATTTATTTTCAACTTCAGGAAAGGGTTCTAAAAGGAAAAGGTGAGGGAAAAATAGGTCTCAGTAAATTTTATTTGCCAGATAGAGAGGTATAATTTTTACAGATGGGTATCTTTGATTATGTATTTTTGGTAGTTTTTTAATCCATTAAGAGAAAACTGAGGGGGACCAAATATGCATAGAAGACGATTGTTGATAATTGGTTTAGATGGGGCTACTTGGGATATCCTTAATCCATTAATAGAAGAAGGGTATTTACCTCATCTTAAAAATTTAAAAGAAAGAGGATCCTCAGGAATTTTGCGGAGTAATTTCCCTCCTATTACTGGTTCTGCCTGGATGTCTATTGCTACAGGGAAGAATCCCGGAGAAACAGGTATTTTTGACTTCTTGGTTTTAGAAGATAAGAAAAAGTGGAAATTAAGACCTATTACATCCTGGGACTATAAAAGGAATGGAGCAATTTGGGATTTTCTAAGCAATAAAGGCAGAAAGGTAGGAATTGTAAATTATCCCATGCTTTATCCTCCGTATGAAGTAAATGGAGTAATGATAAGCGGTCTGGGCGCTTCTGAAAATGGTGATATTTTCTATCCTAAGGAGTTAAAAAATAAGATAAGAGAAGTAATAGGTAGGCATAGAATATATGTTCCTTTTCGGCGTATCAAATATAATAATCCCAAGGTATTTGTTAAAGATATTACAAATTTAATAGAGTATAATTATAAATTAGCTGACTATTTAATAGATGAAACTTATGACTTTTTTATCTTTGTCATTTCTGCTTCCGATTTTTTATTGCATTACGGTTGGAAATGGTGGAGGGGTAAATCTTCAAGATACTGTAGTGTTTTTAAATATATTTGGAAGAGAATAGATAGATTAATTGGGCTGATGATTGAGAAATGGGGCAATGGCAATGTAATGATAATTTCTGACCATGGCATGGGTGAGTTAAAAGAAATTTTTTTGATAAATGAATGGTTGGAAAGAGAGGGCTATCTCGTAAAAAAATTTTCTTATAATAAATTCGGTAGTTTCCTTAGTAGGAGAGGAGTAAAGTTACGGCTAAAATTTTTGTTCGATGTATTAGTTAAGGTTATGCCCGAATCTGTGGAGTATTTACTTTATAATTTATTTAAGAGGCATAGAAATCGTTATGGGGTGGTAGAGGATATTGATTTGCGCTTATCTAAAGCATTTGCCTTGGAGCACTGTGGTGTCGGTAATATATATATAAATCCTGATGTTGAAACAATGTATGAGGAAGTGAAATCGTCAATTATTAATAAATTAAAGAATTTTTGTAGGAGTGCTAATAAAAAGCTTCAATTATTTACCAAAGAGACTCTCTATAGAGGAAAATTTTTAGATAGACTACCAGATATCTTATTTATGATTGATGACAATATGACTGAGGTTGTTCCTTTTTTCTCAAGAGGTCCTATATTTCGTAAGCCTATAGCCAGAAATAAAACAGGAAGTCATAGAATGGAGGGCGTTATAATAATAAAAGATCTTCCTGCCAAAGATAATAGTAGTATAAATTTTAACCTCTTCAGTTTAACAGATATATTTAGGATAATATGTGTTCTTTTAGATGAGTCACCTTTAAGCAAGAATGATAAAGTAACTACTGAAGTTGATGAAGAATGTCTTGGAAATCTAACTTCTAACATGGATGAGGAAAAAATTGTAGATAATAATCATTGTATTGAGAAAAGGTTAAGAGAACTTGGGTATCTGTAGATAATACACATTACGATAAAACTCAGGTGAGAATATGTCTCTTGTAGCTTCCTTATCAAGAAATAAAATAGATTATATCTTTTTTTTCTTTTATGTGCTTTCTTTTTTAACTTTACCATTTATTAGACTTAATATTGTTAAATACTTTATTCCTTTGCCTATAATAATTTTTGCAATATTTGTTTATATAAAATTATTAGTTATTTTGCATGATAGTAGCAATCGTAGAAAAATATTGTTTCGAAGAGATATTTTTTTATCCTTATTATTGTTTCTCTTTTTAATCTGTTCTTTCGTTTCGGTAAGTTTTACGCTTTATTCTTCTTGGAGAAATTTTTTAGAGATTCTGTTCTATACTATTTTCTGTTTTTTTTTGACTCAAACAATTAAATTATCTCCATTGCAACTGAGAACATTATTAAAATTATTCTGTTTAGTAATTCTTATCTTATCTATCTATGGAGTTTATAACTTTTTTACTGGTAATTTTTCATGGTTTCAGTTTACTTCTCTTCCTGCAGGCTTAGAAGGAAAATCTTTAGGTAGTCGGAACATAGATATTTATCTAGTTCTGAT
>CAZWON010000053.1:0-4842 GCA_964635565.1 uncultured Planctomycetia bacterium | reverse complement strand
AAATTCTACCTCTTTCTTAAAAATCCTTCAAGAAAAATATTGTAGACTGAATGAAAAAAGAGAAAAATGATTAAAGCTAAAAAGTCTTACTTCTTTCTTTTTATAAAATAAATATGTAACCTATCTTTTAAAATGTATACTAAAAAATAAGATAATTTAATTGGAAATAGAAAAATTAGGAAAACAGCTTATATATCAAATAAAAGTGTGACTGGTATATAGATAAATTCTTGCAAAAAATTTTTTATGATATAGAAATTTATACATTTTCTTTTAGGAATTTCTTAATCTGATCGTGATTTCCTGCTAGGATAAAAGTTACATACTCCCTCTCCCATCTAAATATTACTCTTAGTTTCATTCCCTCGCTTATTTCATAAATATCTTCATATAAGCGCTTAAATCTCAACCCTTTCCGTAGTCTCTTATTACCCCCCAAAACTTCTATAATCTCAATGCAAATTTCTTTTATCCTTTCTTTCTGTTTTAAAGGCAGGTTTTTATTAGCTTATCAAATGATTTTTTAAAGAGATATTTATCATTTATAATGATTTTATATAATTCTTGGCCGCCTTAGAACCCTTGTAGATTTTTCTTCCTTTTGCTTTAGATAATTTCTTTATCTTTTCCAACTCCTCTTTTGTATAGTCAATCTTCTCCTCCTCTATCTTTACAGGAAACAACATTATTCTTCCATTAGAAGAAATTTCTAATCCTACATATTTCCCCTTCAAAATCCTTTTTCTAACCAGAATTGGAAGGGTAATCTGTCCTCTCGGACCTACTCTTAGTATTTCCATTTTCCCTCCTTTTTCATATTATCATATTTTCTTATTTTTCTATTTTCTGATTAAAATATAACATATAATCACCTATTTTGTCAAATTATTTTTGTATCCCCAAAATCGTATTATACAAAAAGACAGGTAACAGTGTTAATAATGAGAAATATTTATTAAAAAAGCTCAAAGAAATAAGAGACGCCTCCTTAGAATACGACCCACAAGCCCGATTGTAAGGGAAGATTTTGGGGAAATTTTTAATTTTTAATTTCTAATTTTTATTAAATTATCAATGAAGTTAAACAAGAATACGGATAGGCTTATGTTACAAAATAAGCAATGCTTAAAATGTAACATTATAAGTTACACATCTGATTCTAAGAGAAATTTCTAATTTCTAATTTTCAATTTTCATTAAATTATCAATGAAACAATTTTCTAATTAGAAATTTATAGAAATATGCGGTCTTTGACCGCGAAATATGTGGTCTTTGGCCACGAAATATATAGAAATAGATAGAAATTTGTAAAAATTAGAAATTCCTGTAAGATATTATTGCAAGAATATGTGCTACACTATTAATACACTAGTAAGTCTGGCTTAAAAATGTAGCACCTTTTTCTAACCGCGTAGGTTAGAACGGTAATACTATGTCCACGAAATTTATTGAAATATGCTTTGCGAAATTTGTAGAAATTTAAAAAATTAGAAATTTTTGTAAGATATTATTTTTCAAACGTTATTATTCCAAACAGAGCTCATCAGGCCCTAAGAAATCTAATTCCTTACCAATACTTTTTAAAATATCAAAGAGAGGTTGAAAATGTTACGTGAAATTGGATATAGTATATTTTTGTGCCTCCCAATTGGCACAAATAGACCGTTAAGAGCTGGCTTGTCTCTATTAATGGTTTTTTAAAGATTGTTGATTTTACTAGAAAGATTGAAACTATCGAGGGTTGAAAAACTCTAAAATAAACTTACTTAATCTTTCTCTATCCTCTGGTTTTATATCTAAAAATTCAATTCCTGTCTCAAACTCCAAATTTTTGCTTAAATCATAAAGATTTGCTTCTTTTACCCAATTTACTTTTCCTTGAGATTTAACAGTTTCTCTTGTAGGCAATCTTATCTCCAAATCAATAACCTCTCCTTTCTTTAAGAGACAAGAAGTAGTTATACAAATACCCCCTCGGGAAATATTCCTTAATACATCTATACTATCCCACTGTTTATCTGAAGTCAACTTTTTCCATCTCACAAGTATCTTAATGGGTAATCTTGCAAATTTTCTCTTCTCTGACATATCTAAAAACTCTACATAATAATCTCTCTTAAAAAATTATTGCCTCTTAAGATTAATCCACATCTCATATCATTTTAATCTTCTAATGCTTCGTAAATTTATATTCCATTATTATTGCGTGTCTCTCCCAGCATTTTATCTATTGCATCTAATAACTCCTCTTCACTGCAGGATTTAGATAGAAGAAGACGGCCCCACATATCCTGTTTAACTCCTTCGCCACTTTTATTTACCAAACAACTTAAGAAAATAATAGGGATGCCCTTTGTTTGAGGATTTTCTTCTAATTCTGCTACTAAAGTATTACCATACATCTGAGGCATAAGAACATCAAGGATAATGAGATCAGGATTAAATCTCTTTGCTTTATTTAAACCTTCTTTCCCATCATAAGCAGTTATTACTTCAAAACCTCTATTTTCTAAAGTAAACTTCATTACTGCTACTATGTCAGGTTCGTCATCTACTACTAATATTTTTTTTGCCATAGCTATTCTTATAATCTATTTAATAAATTTTATCTCTTTAAACCATCCTTGACAATAAAATAATTAGTTTACTTACTTTTAATATATAATAAAATATAAAAGAAAAAAGGATTAAATATATACTTAGAAGGCTGTCTTATGAAGATTAATCTTGCTAAATCTGCAGGATTCTGTTTTGGGGTAAAAAGAGCAATAAAAATTGCCCGAGAAGCAGCAAAGATATATCCTAAGATTGAAATTATGGAAGATATGGCCCATAATAAAGAGGTTGCAAAAGATTTAGAAAATATAGGAATCAGAAAAATCACTCATCTTAAGAAAGGAAAGAATAAAGTTCTTCTCATAAGGGCCCATGGTATACCTTATGGAATCTTAAAAAGAGCAAGAGCCTTAGGATGCAAAATAATTGATGATACTTGTCCTAAAGTATATGAAATACACAAAAGGACCCAAGATGCCGAGAAAAAAAGCGAAAAATAATAATAATCGGCGACAAAAACCATGCGGAAATAAGAGGAATTATTGGCCAGTTGAAAGCAAAACCTCTGATTATAGAAAGCAAAAATAATATACCTTTTAATACAATAAAGAAAATAAAAAAGCTACCTTAATAACCCAGTCTACACAAAATTTAGATAAGGCAGTAAGAATTTATAAAATAATAAAAAAATATAGAAAGAATTTAAAATTCTTCAATACAATATGCAAAACTACAATGATAAAACAGAATGAATTAAATCACTTAGCTAAAAGAAACAATCTTGTCATTATTGTTGGCTCTAAAAACAGCGCTAATACAAAAGACTCTATGAGATAGCAAAATCTATAAATAAAAAAAGTTATTGGGTTGAATCACCCAAAGAGATTAAAAAATGCTGGTTAAAAAATATTAAAAATATAGGAATAACCGCAGGAGCACCTACTCCCAATTATACCATCAACGAAGTAATAGCTTATCTTAAAAAATTTAAATAATTTTTAATTAATCTCTAATTTTTTATCTAAATATTTTTATGCTTTTAGAATCAGAAATTTCCTCTTTTATCTTATAAATAGAAGGAGGAACCTCTAGGCTATGCTTTTCTAAAAGATCTTTATCTTTAAGAATATCTAAAGTATCACCTTCTGAAACTAATCTTCCCCCATGAAGTAAAATTACTCTCCCACACGTCTCTAATACTAAGTCCAAATCATGAGTAGCTATTATTTTAGTAATGGTGAGCCTATTGAGAAACTGTATTAACTGACGACGGCTACGAGGGTCTAAATTACTTGCTGGTTCATCCAAAACAAGAATCTCTGGCTTCATAGATAAGACTGTAGCAAGAGAAATCCTTTTCTTCTCTCCAAAACTTAAATGGTGGGAAGGATGATTTTTAAACTTTAACATATCAACTTTTTTTAATGCTTCATCAACGAGATTATTTATCTCTTCTTTTGAAAAAGACATATTAATGGGACCAAAAGCAACATCATCAAAAACAGTAGGCATAAAAAGCTGATTATCCGGATCCTGGAAGACCAATCCAACTTTTCTTCTTATCTGAGGTAAATTACTCTGTATGATTTTTTCACCAAATATTTTAATTCCACTATTATTTTGCAGGAGACCATTTAGATGGAGAAGTAAAGTAGACTTTCCTGCACCATTGGGGCCAATGATTCCTATTGACTCCCCTTCAATAACGTCTAAATTAATATCCGACAAAGCAACTGTTCCGTCAGGATAAGCGTAGCTAAGATCTCTGATTTCTATTGCTTTTCTTCCTAATTTCATATCACACTATAAATCTTATAAAGAATAACACACTAACTATAATTATCAAAAAATAAATATCTCTCTTTTCAAGGAAACAATTATCTATCGTGCGTATCTTTCCGTCAAAACCTCTTGAACACATAGCAAGATATACATTCTCTGCTCTTTCATATGACTTTACAAAAAGTACTCCTATCATATTGGCAAAAATTCTATTATCTAACCATTTCGATCTTCCTATAGAACGCGCTTCTTTTGCCTGCTTCATCCTCATCAATTCATCACTAACTACAAATATATAACGATACATAAAAGACAGAACCATAATAAAAACCGAAGGTATTTTCATCTTTTCCAGTGCCTTTAAAAAGTAAGAAAGTTTAGTAGTAGAAATAAGCAAAATCATAATAAGAACACAAAGAAAAGATTTAATTAGGACATTCCAGAAAATCATTAATCTATTGTAGGTAATATTTAAATTTAAGATACCAACTGAATAACTACCC
>CAZWON010000052.1:0-4922 GCA_964635565.1 uncultured Planctomycetia bacterium | reverse complement strand
ATTTACCTGTCAATCTCCTCTCTTAGGAATTTGCGAAAAATAGTTTACGGTATCACTATTCTAAATGTGTTGCAAAATGTACTATAAAAGTTTAGAATATAAAGTAAGGCTATAGAGCCATAAAAAGGAGAAAAGTAATGTTTATTTTCTTACGGCTGTTGTTGGCCCATTTTATTGGCGACTACCCATTGCAAATTAATAAAATTTATGCCCTTAAGTTTCGAGGGCTAATAGGAGTAATTCCTCATGCTCTTATAGTTACGTCTTGTTTTATTATCTTTTCTTGGCCATATCTTAATCAGCCTCTTTTATGGGAATTTATTCTGTTCTTAGGGACAATCCATCTCATCCAGGACTGGCTTAAGGTAAGAATAGGAATAATAAGGCCAGGAAACTATTTCTGGTTCTATGTTCTTGACCAGCTTCTTCATATAGGAGCAATTTCTTTGTTGTTTAAAACTAACTTAAAAAACCTTCCTCCTCCGGTGGCAAATGGTAATTTTTTAATCACTTTGTATAATAACAATACTCTTATTCTTTATCTTATGGCTCTTATCATCGCCTCTTACAATGGGCTTTACATGATAACAAACTTTAAGAAAACTTTTTTAAAAACAAATGGAATGTATAAACCTTTTGATAAATGGTTTGGAATTATTGAACGTGGGATTATTTTGTCACTATTCTTTACGGGATGGAAATTTCTCTTATTTCTTCCTGTTGTCTTTCTGTTACGCCCCTTGACATGCCATACTATCTGCAGAAAAATAAAACCCGAAGAGAGATTCAAAGAAACCTCAGAGATATTCTATAGCTGGATAATAGCAATTATTACTGGAATGGTTTTCTATTTTATCCTCCATACACCTTACTTTCAGCAATAATCCATTCTTACTCTTCCTTCTTGATTCCCTCCTTCAGACGCACAACCTCATACATCATTACTGGAATATCTTTCCCTTTTACTTTTATAGGCTCAAGGGGATTAACTTCCACTATATCTTTAACATACTGATAAGTAAACTCTGAGATTATAATATTATTGTTGTATTTACGGGTAAGTGTCTCGATTCTTGCCCCCAGATTTACTGCATCACCTATAACAGTATAATCCATAACTAAAGAAGAACCCATATTCCCCACAACCATCTCCCCTGTATTAATACCAATCCCTATATCTAATGCTTCATACCCTTCTTGCGCCCACTTATCCTGAAGCTGAGAAAGCCTTTCCATCATATCAATAGCTGTTTTAACAGCTTGTTTAGCACTAACTTCTGGAGGCTCATAACGAGGAGCACCAAATATTGCCATAATCTCATCTCCTACGTATTTATCAAGAGTCCCTTTATTTTCAAAAATAACTCTGGTCATAGCGTCAAGATATTCATTAAGAATTTTTACTACTTCCTCAGGCTTGCGTTTCTCTGAATAAGATGTAAATCCTTTTATATCACTAAAAAGGACGGTAAGCACCCTTCGTTCGCCTCCCAGACGTAACTTAGAAGGGTCTTTTAAAAGCTCATTCATGACATCAGGAGCCATGTAGTGACTGAATGCTTTTTTAATCCAAGCCTTTTCTTTTTCTTCAGTAAAAAATCTTATGCTCATAATTCCTGCAAAACTAAAAACAACAATACCTAAAGTTCCCATAACCCCTATCCACAATCCTAATATGTGCAAAAAGAAGAAAACTAAACTAAGATATGCCCCAGCGTAAAAAAGAACAAAAACTATCCCCTTCCATAGTCGCATAAGCGAAACAAATCCCATAATTAAAGCAGTAAAGAGAAAAATTCCAACTATCACGGCATTATCCGCTCTTTTTAAGAATTTTTGAATCAAAATAGTATCAATAAGGTTAGAATGAGTCCCTACAAAAGGATAATCGGTCTGAAGAGGAATTGGCCCCATATCATGAGTTCCTGTAGCAGTTAACCCTACTATACAGATTTTTCCTCTTAAAGTACTAATGAGCTTTTTCTTTAAGACTTCCTCGGTACTCTTAAGATACTGTACCATCGCTTTATCCTGAAATGAAATTTTATTCTTCTTTTCAGTTTCTTTTATTTTATCTAAAATCTCTTTACGTAGCTGGCTAAGCTTTATTATAGAATAATAGGAAATATGATGGAATGCCTTCTGCCATCTACCTCGCCAATTGATAAGCATCCTTCCCCTCTCATCAACAGGAATGACAATGTCTTTCACTTTACCGTTAATATGAGCTTTCTTAAATATTATGGTATGGGAAGTAATCTTTACTCCTTTTACTTTTAATAAATCAAGAATGGCGGCGATAGACACATAGGTAAAAAGCTTATCTTCGTATTTTATAAAAACAGGAACTCTTCTTAAAACCCCATCCTCATCGGGCGCTGCATTAATAAACCCTGTTCCTTTTATGTTCTTACAAAACAAACTAAGAGGAATCTTCATGTCAATACCCTCTCGCAAAACAAGAGGTATTTTACCTTTATAATCTCTTCCAAAGCGGTTAAGAAAAGCATATAGCTCTTTATGATAACCAACGTGTTTCTTTATGTATCCTTCTTCTTCTGGGAAAAGAAACCAGTTATATCTTTTTTCAATAGATGAAAGAACATCATCGGAAGAAAGAGTGGGGTTATCCTTAATTACTGCGCGAATTGCTTCGTCAAGAACATATTTTTTTGCCATAAAGAATTCTCTCCGGAAAGAATCAGGATTTTTCTTTAATATTCCAGCGGAATCCTCTAATGATACTGTTACGTCTTTCAATAAAATATCGTATAGTTCTTTGGACGGTTTGTGCTCTTCTTCAGTAAAATAAAAAGGGAAATATACAGGAATTCCTTTAGCAATACAAGAAGCAAACTGCGTATCTTCTTTAGGATTATCACGATACTCTTCGGTAAAAAGAATATCCATAATTACCTCGCGCGCTCCGCATTCAGTTAAGATATCAACGAGTTGCGCATGATAACGCCGGGGCCACGGCCATCTACCGAGTTCCTGCAAACTTCTGTCATCAATGTCTATATGCAAAATAGGATTCTTTGAAGGTCTTTCTTTTTTAAGAGAGAAAATTAAATCAAATGCTTTAAGCTCTAATATTCGGTAAGTTTTTGTATACGAAAGGAATATAAAAAGAAAAACAAACAGAACAGTAAATACCCAGCTTACTGTTAATTTCCTTAGTAACTCTTTGGACATTATAAAAGAGAAATCTTGTTAAGCATAGATAAGAAAATATCATCTCTCAGATGAATAAATCAAAAATAGTCAATTTGCCTGCTGAATTAATTAAAACCGCCAGTAAGTCCCTACAGAGATAACAGAACCTGAGTAACGTGAAGTTGGCTCGTTTGACCAGTTCTGACGATACGTATAGTTAATGCCGATGGTCAAACTCTTGTTTAAAATATAGTAGAAACCAGAAGAAATCACATAGGTCCTATCCCATTCTTTAGAACCTAAATCTACAGTAAGAAGACGCCCTGTGTAATCACGCATCTGACGGGAGAAAGAAAAATGACCAAATAGCTTTTTGTTAAAAAGGTGAGTGCAGGATAGAGTTAGCCTGTATGAATCATAGTCATAATAAGCCAGATATGGATAATTGGAATTATTGTAGTAATATTCAAACTTTATTTTAACCACATCACGCTTAAAATATTTACCTATTTCATACGCCACTGAATTACGTACATCTTCACGTGTTTTTGTCGTAGGAAGTAACGAAACAAGAGTTACTTTTTGCTCACTATAGTCTTTGAAACGAAAAGTATAAGAAAGACTATGAAAAAATTTCTCAGGTAATTTCTGTTTCACCTTTATTTTAAGACTGTGGTCTAAGAAATCATCGTCTCCTGTATTTACATAATCGACACTCCCAAAGTGATATCCTGCATACAGGGTTGCCTCTTCGTTAAGCTTAAAGTTCGCCCCCATACGGAGATAATTACTTACCATATCAAGTGGTCCTGCATCAGGATACAATAAACTCATAAGTTCATATTCTAAGATACCATCAGTCTTATCTGTTAAAGAAGATGTAAAGGTAGTTTGATAAACTATCTGCGTGAAAGGATCTCCTTCTCTTTTTTTGTCATCAAGGTATATATTGCTATCATAGCCTAAAGTTACAGAAAGAAAATTTTTTATCTCTCCTTGCGAGAAGAAAGACTTTATTGCTCCAATAAAAGACGACTCGCCATAACGTGGGGGAACTTCTTCATTTAACCCTTGGGCAAAAGAAGAAAGAAGAATAAAGCTTAAACCCACAATAAATATAATCAGTTTATATGAGTTTTTCATCTTACCTCCTCTACTAATTTTTTATTGACAAATATAATTTTTATTTTACTCATAAAGATGTTTTTTCTACTTTTGTATTTGTATGAAATTATGGCTCCGGCCCCTAATACTCGTACTCTTCTTCATGCTCATCTTTGCATCCACTTGTCCGTTGTTCGATTGTCTTCTGAATATTTTGGTCTTCTATCTGTTCCTGGATATCCTCCATCTTATCTTGCAATTCAGCTGCTCTATCAGATAAATCTCCCAGCTCACCAAGGTCACCACCTTTTACTCCCAGAGAGCTAAGGAAACGCTTCTTTATCTTCTTCCACGAACCACGTTCTTTGTCTGTTAGGGGTAAGAGTTTTCCTGGTGGTCCAAACCTCTCAATAAATGTCTTAAATCCTTCCGGAACGGTAATCTCAGAAATCAGTCTCTTCATTTTATCAAATACTTTGACAAAAACTGAAGATTCAAATACAGACACAATGTCTCTGTCAGCATTACTTTCTACACTCCAGGCAGTGCCTCGCACACCTGCAATAGCACTGGGAGTAGCCACTTCAAACGTTGCCCCAGCCTTTATCTTTTCTATCTTAGCATAAAGTTTCCCTTCAGATAAATCAAACTTGTTTATCTCA
>CAZWON010000051.1:0-5082 GCA_964635565.1 uncultured Planctomycetia bacterium | reverse complement strand
GGGCACCAGTATAAAGATTACTCCCACCAACAATCAAAACTCTGCCAAAATCTCCCTTCTTTGCTTCAGGTCTTCTAGGTTTTACAGCTGCGCGGAGGTCGCCCGGACCAACAATTACCTCAGCTTCTGGTGGTACTCCTATATTTGCAACTATCACATCTCCAGTATATTCTCTTTTACCATCTAAACCCTTTTTAAAAGCGTGAAAAGTCACCGTTAAATCAGCTTTCACGGCAGTTCCATGAACTTCTCCAGTATCTGGATTTAAACCAGTTGGAATATCCACAGCAACTTTTAACCCACTTGATTTGTTAAAGATTTCAACCGCTGTACGATATGGGTCTCTCAACTCTCCTCTTACACCAGTACCTAACATGCCATCTATTATAACATCTGCTGATTTTATCTCGTTTTCAAATTTCTTTAATTCCTCAACGTACCTTATTTCAACAGTCTTAACTGTTAAAATCATTTTCTTCAATGCTTCCCAATTTTTCCTAGCTTCGTCTGTTCTAATATCTTTAGATTTTCCCAATAGAAAAACATAGACATTAGCTCCTAAAGGTGCTAAATGTCTTGCAGCTACAAAACTATCTCCACCATTATTCCCTAATCCAGCCAATATAACAACTTTCTTACCATTAACATCAATTTTCTTTGAAATCTCTGTAGCAAGTGCTTTACCTGCATTTTCCATAAGAAGTAGCCTTGGAACCCCAAGCCACTCAGAATTCTCATCAATAATAGCCATTTCCGTACTTGAAATTTTTCTCTCCCTACTTCTCATCAAAATCCCCACATATTTATCAGTTGGTCAAGATTTCTCAATGAAAATTTCTTTATCATAGAGCAAATACAAAGGTAAGTATTATTAAATTTAACATCCTTCATATACGCTTAAGATAAAACACTTCTACAACTTTATGGCACCTATATGCAGGGATTAAAGGGTTGACTGAGTGAGCGTAAATATTAAGAATATGGATGTACATTTAAGTTAGTCTATCAGGAGGCCTTTTATTGCTAAATAAAATAAAAAATAAAGTCAGCAAACTATTCAATTTACCAGCTAAAATCTTAGTTAACATGGGATTCGCTCCAAATTTATTAACTTTCCTAGGACTATTATTCTCGATATTTTCCGGCATCCTTTACTATTTTAAATATATCCTCTATGCCGGAATACTAGTACTTGTCTCGGGATTATTAGACGCACTAGATGGAGCTGTAGCAAGATTATCAGGAAAAACAACAGCATTTGGAGGATTCTTTGATTCCGTTGCAGATAGATACAGTGATGCTATAATTCTTACCTCCATTATTCTAAGTGGACTATGCGATATATTCTGGGGCATTTTAGCAATTATAGGTTGTTTTTTAGTAAGCTATTGCAGAGCCCGTGGCGAAGCTGCCGGAATTAAGAAAATGTCCATCGGAATTGCCGAAAGACCGGAGAGGTTAATTATATTAGCCTTAGCCACATTTTTGGAAGTATTTTTCTCTAAAGCGATATATTACGCTGTAATTCTCTTAGTTGCACTATCACACTTTACTGTAATTCAGAGAATACATTACGTTTGGAAGAATCTTAGGTGAGATCAAAAACCTTCGATAAAAGCTCATTTATAACTTCTTTTGCCATTTTCATTGCTTCTCTTCCCTTTTCTGTTATCTCGTAATATTTTCTAGCTGGTTTTCCTTCCTCTTTCTCTTCTTTTCTCACCCTAACTAAACCTTCACGCCTTAATAAATAAAGCACAGTATAACTCGTAACCTTTCCTGGAGAAAAATCAAACCTCTCCTTAATCTGCTTTCTAAGCTCGTATCCATACTTAGGGCCTTCTTGAAGTAGCCTTAAAACATACAACCATAAGTTTTCCTTAGTAAGTTTATTTTTCAAACGTTGTACAGCCTTAATTTTCTTTTCTTTCAACTATGCCACTCCCATCTACACAATTTGGTATCTTGAAATGATCCTATCAGGATGTATTGTAATGTTAAATTAAGTTAATAAACTAAAGTTTTCTATCTCAAAAGAGAGATATAAAAATATTTGCAAAAGAATTCAAAATATTCCACATATATGGTTTTGCGATCCAACTTGAATTAAGGTTCCGAAACCTTTTAAACATATTAATCTACAATTCTCCTAGAAGATTGTTAAACACCGGGTGATAGTATTGCCTAAGAAAAGAAAAAGTGGTGGGCGTTCTAAAGGTGGTAAAGGTAGAACAGAACTCGTTCAATGCGCTAAATGTGGCCAACGTATACCGAGAGACAAAGCTAAAAAAGTTACACGTTATAGAAGCTTAGTTGACCCTATGCTTGCTAGAGAACTTAGAAAACAGGGCGCGATAATACCAAGAAGTGCTGTTACACAATATCTCTGTATAAGATGCGCGGTTCATTATGGAGTTGTAAAAATTAGAAGTAAAGAGGAAAGGAAGAAAAGAACACCACTTTAAGCTAACGTAAGGCAGATCTTTGCTTTTTCCTTCTTTTGGGCGTAGTCTGTTTCTTACGAATTATTTAGTTACATTTTTATCGAGATAAGCAGAAGAAGCGATACTGCTGCATAAAGAGCTAGGTATAGTGTGAGAGTATAATAGTTAAGTAAGAGATAATCAGCGATAGCCCATACAAGTAGGCATGACGTAAAGAGAGATATTCTCCTACTTTTAGTCTTAATAGCGGAAGCGAACATCAGTAGAAGCATAAGAACCCCTCCTATTATAACATAGGTTTTCATTATTAGTGAAAACAAGATAGGGGTTTTTCCTACGTTTAAAATCTCTGCTTCAATAATATCAACGCCTAAAGTGGCAATTAAAGCCAAAATAGCTACAACGGAGAATAAAATGTAAAACTTAACGATTTTCCTTAGTTTTTCCGAATGCATAAATTGTGCTAGAAAAGTCCAGCCGATTGCACCAGTAAATATACCTAGCCAAAACCAAATAATCGCAAAAATTTTGCTATTTATGATTTCCAAGAACCAAAGTGTCATATCTATTAGACCTATATACCCAAGAAGATAGTAAATACTGAAATATAGAGTAACGTTCTCCACTTTTTTGTATTTTAAACCTGAATTAAGTAGTACGCAAGCTGAAAATCCTGTTAAGGAAATACTTAACGTAGCAAGAAGATAATCGAACATCTCTATTCCCTCACTAATTAAGTTGAAAGGTCAGCAATAAAAACTCCTAGAAAAACTGTCAAACTATTTTTTGTAAAAAATTTTTTTCATCAGCAGTCTAAAAGCTTCAAGAACATTGATTCCGCTAATAGCTGATGTTTTTAAAAAACAGGTGTCGTTGTTTGCATCAATATACCTTTTAATTTCTTCAATAGAGATTATATCTTTTAGATCGCATTTATTTAAGCAAAAAACTACTGGTATATCATCTCTTAACAAATTTTTTAACTCCTTCCAACTTCTCAGATTCTCTTCCAAAAGATTACGCTGGCCATCGGCGACAAAAATTACTCCATCAACACCCCTCAAAACCGTAGGTCTTGTCTCAATATAGTAATTCTGCCCTGTAGCGGTCCACACATTTACTTCGATTATCCATTCAGCAGCCTTAAAAGTTAAATTACCAAAATCGAAGAAAAGAGTGCGTCCAGTCGAAGTTTCAAGAGATTTTATCCTATTTTCTAAGTTAAACAATCTGAAAAGAGTCCTTACAGTCGTGGTTTTTCCGCTCATAGCAGGACCATAATAAACTATCTTTGTCTTTATTTTTCTATTTTTGCGATCTATAATCAAAGTAATCACCATAAGCTGCTCAACCAATCCTCTATATGAGATAATCTCCCTTTTTGTAATATGTTTTCGAAATTCTCACCCCACTCTGCTTTAATAAATAAAATTATGTCTTCAGGAGGTGTTTGAAAATAGCCTATTGTTTCAAGTAGTGTTTTACCTGATATTCTACCAGAGATATGAAATTGTTCTAAAAGGCGAATTCTAGAGAGGAGATACAAAGCTCTTCTACAAGCATGTACAAATTTCAATATTTCCTCCTTTAGTATTTCCTCTTTTATAGCTTCTTCTTCTACATCAAAATCAAGCAAAATCCTCAAAATATTTTCATTCAGCCGTTTTTTACCTAGTTTTTTCATTAATACTTTCCTAATTCTTTCCATCGCTACGCTTGTTTTTCCTATTACCTGTTCAGAAAGCATCTTCCCAAAGTACATATCAATATTCCCGTACATTTGGAATTTAAACAAGTTAGAAACGCTAAAAACGCCACAATAATCATTTTTACTAAGAACTATCTTTACAACGTCTTCCAAAGTCATAGAGGTTGATTTCACCCCTATAATACATCCCTTAAACTCAGAAAATTCGGAAAGAGCTCTCTTTGCGTACTGAGTATAAACTAATATGGTGACTCTTCTCACATCGTAATCTCGCTCCTCCGCACTAAGTAACTGAAGATGCTCCTCCCTTGTCACAAAATCGATCCAATAAACAATTGGTTCCCTATGTGGAAGTAAAGTTGCCAAGAAGTCTACAAACGTATTTACGGTATCTGAATTCTCTCCAAACACTATTATAGGAAAGCGTAAAAACAAGCAGTTCAAAAGCTGCGAAAAATCTTCCTTACTTAAGTTTGTTATCAATTGATTTAACAGTTTTCTTGTCATAATAACACCGTACTTAAAGTGCTAACTGAAGTTTTTCAATCGAACTTATTTTCGGTAGTATGGTTGGCTTTGCTTTCCCTTCCAGTAGTATGGCTCTTATTTTATCTATGTAAGAACTAATAACTAGTCGAAGAAAACCTAGCTTTGTTTTTCTCTTAACGATTTTTATAACCAATACGCAACCTTCAAGATCGTAAATAAAGTACATAAACCTGTTACAGTCGCACATTATCTGCTTTACCATTGTTTTTTTGGTTATCCACATGAGCCGTGTAGCAGTATCCACAAGAGAATAAGCTAAAACATCTTCACCACTTGTTTCATATAATTCAGAAGTTCTTGATAATGTCAGGAGTGAATATCCTCCTTCATAAATTAAGGAAATCATTTCTATATCTTGAATTAAAGTTAATAGCTCCCTCA
>CAZWON010000050.1:0-5462 GCA_964635565.1 uncultured Planctomycetia bacterium | reverse complement strand
AATAATATTAACCTAAAGAGTGCAAAAAGAGTTGTGCTCTGTTTTTAAGGGGAGGAGGATGATGCAAAAAGAAATCTTAATAATTGGAGCAGGACCGGCAGGGATAGTATGTGCTTCTACAGCTAAAAAATACTATCCTGATAAAAAAGTAACCATTATAAGAGAAAAAGAAAAGGGAGTAATTCCCTGTGGGATTCCTTATATGATTTTTAGCTTAAAAAACCCTCAAGAGAATATTCTTTCTGTCAAGAAATTGGAAGATATGGGGATTGAAGTAATTATGGATAAGGTAGTAAAGATAGAACGTAGAGAGAAGAAAATTTTTACCCGGAGCGGTGACATATATAGTTATGAAAAATTAGTTTTAGCTTTAGGCTCAAAACCGATAAGACCTCCTATTCTGGGAATTGAAAAAGAGAATATTTTCCCTATTTATAAGGATTTAGATTATCTTAAGATGATGGTAGAAAGAGTAAAAGAAGCAAAAAATATATTAGTTTTAGGAGGAGGATTTATCGGAATAGAATTTGCTGATGAGATTTCTAAGTGGGAAGGAAAAAATGTCTATCTTGTGGAGTTTCTTCCTCATCTTTTATCAAACTCTTTTGATGAAGAATTCTCTCATCTTGCTGAAGAAAAGTTAAAGGAAAAGAAGGTAAATATTTTAACTAATAGAAAAGTTGTAGAATTTATAGGAGAAGAGAAAGTAGAAAGAGTAAAATTTTCCAGTGGAGAAACTCTTAATATAGATTGTGTAATTTTAGGAATCGGTGCCTTTCCTAATACTGATTTGGCAAGAGAGTGTGGACTTTCCTTAGGGAAAGGGAAGGGTATCTGGGTAGATGAATACACCCGAACCGAAGATAAAGATATTTTTGCTGTAGGAGATTGTGCAGGAAAAAGAGATTTTTTTACAAGGAAAGATACCCCTGTTTTGCTTGCCTCAATTGCTACATCAGAGGCAAGAATTGCCGGAGCAAATTTATATCAGGTTAAGATAGTAAGAGAAAATAAAGGAACTGTGGGAATTTATTCTACCTACATTGATGGGTTAGTTTTAGGCTCGGCAGGACTGACAGAGAAAACGGCAAAAGATGAAGGATTTGAAGTGGTGATTGGTAACTTTGAAGGGGTGGATAAACATCCTCCTACTATTCCTGGAACAAAGAAAATCAAATTAAAATTAATATTTTCAAAACACTCAGGAATTATTATGGGAGGACAAGTTGCCGGCGGTGGTTCCTGTGGAGAGTTAATTAATACTATTGGAGTAGCAATTCAGAAAAGAGTTTCATTCTCAGAACTTGAAACTTTACAAATAGCAACTCATCCTTGCTTGACTCCTGCTCCTACAATATATCCGCTGGTATTAGCCTCTCAGGAGGTAGCAAAAAAATTTGGATGAAAAGAGTATTTTGAGATAAAAAATTGGGAGAGAAAATTTTTAAAAAGAAAATTGCCCTTTTGTCACGAAAAGGCAGGAAAGGTGTCAAAATGTCTTTTTGTGCATAGATATTGTGGTCTGAAGAATAAAGAAATTGCTAGATTATTTAGAAGGATACATTATAGTGCTATTAGCAAGGTATCAGCACGATTTAAAGAGAAATTGGCAAATAACAGGAAATTAACTAAACTGGCCAAGATTGAGCCAATTTGTTAAAACCTGACACCATAAAAATGCAAAATGAGAGAGTTTAAAGAAGAATACCAGCAAGAATTTGAGGAAATATTCAAAAAGTATCCTGATAAAAATCAGGCACTTCTTCCCTGTCTTCATCTTGTTCAGGGAAAATGCGGGTATTTGACGGAAGAAGTTATTTCATTTTTAGCACAAAAACTAGGCTTGCCTAAAGTGGAAGTTTATAGTGTAGTTACGTTTTATTCTATGTTTACACTTGAAGAACAAGGAAAATTTATCATTCGCGTTTGCGTCTCTTTGCCACGCTATCTTAAGAGTTCAAGAGAAACCTTAGAGACCATAAAGAGGGAATTAAATATTGAGGTATACCAAACTACTGCCGATGGAAAATTTACTATAGAGTCGGTTTCTTGTTTGGATCTTTGTGACATAGCGCCTGCAATAATGATTAATGAAAAGGTATATGGAAATTTGACTCCTCAGAAAGTAAAAGAAATAATTCAAAAATACAGAGAGGCGAAATGAAAATAATTTTGAAGAACATAGAAAAAGAAGGTTATCTGCCGAATATAGATAGTTATATTACTCAAGGAGGTTATAAGGCCTTGAAGCAAGCCTTAAAGATGAATCCGGAAAAAATCCTATCCGAGATAAAGAAATCCAAGCTAGTTGGCAGGGGTGGGGCAGCCTTTCCTACGGGGTTGAAATGGGAGTTTGCCAGTAAGAGCAAAGAGTTTCCCAAATACGTAGTTTGCAATGCGGATGAAGGAGAGCCAGGGACTTTTAAAGACAGTCTTATTTTAAAAAAAGACCCTCATCTTTTAATAGAAGCAATGATTATTTGTGGATTTACAATTGGAGCCGAAAAGGGATTTATTTATATTCGAGGCGAATATTTCCAGGCCTATGAAATTTTGCAAAAAGCAATTGATGAAGCCCAGAGATATAATCTCTTAGGAGAAAATATTTTAGCTTCTGGTTTTTCATTTGAAATCGACCTCTACCGTGGAGCCGGAGCCTATGTATGCGGAGAAGAAACTGCTCTCCTGGATTCTCTTGAAGGCAAAAGAGGCCAATCCCGGGTAAAGCCGCCTTTCCCCACCTTTGTCGGTTTTAACAATAAGCCGACCGTGTTGAATAATGTAGAAACATTTGCCAACATTCCGGAGATTATCTTAAAGGGGGGTGAGTGGTTTTCCCAGATTGGCTCAGAGCTTTCTCCGGGAACAAAACTGTATTGTCTTTCCGGGGATGTCAATACACCAGGGGTCTATGAGATTCCGACCGGGATTTCTTTACGGGAGTTAATAGAAAAATATGGCAATGGTGTTCAGGGGAGGTTGAAAGCGATTTTACCGGGTGGAGTGTCCAGCAGCCTATTAACCTCGCGAGATTTGGATGTAGCAATGGATTATCATAGTATTAAGAAGGCAGGAAGTATGTTAGGTTCAGCCGCAGTAATTGTGATAAATGATACTCATTGTATGGTGGATTTAGCCAAAAGATGTGCAGAGTTTTTTGATTATGAATCCTGCGGTAAATGCACTCCTTGTCGGGAAGGAACAAAGCGGACAAAAGAGATACTTACCAATATAACTAAAGGCGCAGGAGAAGCGAGTGATTTGTCTTTATTAAAAGAATTACAGGAAGTAATGTTTGATACCTCTCGTTGTGGACTGGGGCAATCGGCACTCAATGCGGTCCGTTCAAGTTTAGAAAAATTCCCCGAGGAGTTTACAGAACACGTATTGGAAAAGAAATGTAGATTGGGTATTTGTCCCACAAAGTAAGGATTTTCAGAATGACCGAATTAGTTAGTTTAAGTATTGATGGCTATCAGGTTCAAGTCCCAAAAGAGACAACTATCTTTGAAGCAGCAAAAAAGGTGAATATCAACATCCCTCATTTATGTTATCATGAAAGCCTATCCATTTATGGGGCCTGTAGGGTCTGTGTAGTAGAAATAGAAGGAAGACCTCGCCTGGAGCCTTCTTGTGCGACACTGGTCGAAGAGGGTATGAAAGTAAAGACAAATACTACCCGGGTAAAGTGTACAGAGCCGGCGGATATTAGAAGAGAAGTGATTCCCTTAGGGGTAATTCAAACAGATGCGTCTACGAGGATTGGTATCGGCGCCTACAGTGAAGAATATAACCATCAGGAGGCAGAAAGGCAGCAGTTTCTTCTCGGCGATACAAGAAGTTTAGATGAATTAATAAGGAAACTTGCGTTGAATGGACAAATCACCTCTTTTTGTACTGCAGGCTATAGATGTGGAAGGACAGGAACCCGTATTATGGATTTGCTTAAAACAGGCAAAGAAAGATGGTTTTGCAAGTTGAATGCGGTTTTAACCTTCAGAGAATGGATTGATGATTTTGCCAGCAGGGAGACCAAAACAGCAAGAGAAAAGGTTATACAAAAGGAGATAGCAGAGATTAAGGAGAAGCTACCTGAGGTTTTCCCTAAATTTGTTGAACTTTATAAAAGAATTAAACACGGAGAAAAAGATCTTTATTTCTGAAACAAATTGTATTGTTTTTCCTTAAAGGTGTAGTCTCTCTATGGATATATGAAACAAACAGGTGACAAAATTTTTCTGCCAGTTTCTTCAATGTCGGGTTTATAAAATTGGAAAGATTTAATTATGGAATATCGCAAATTAGGTAGTTTGGAGCTTGAAGTTTCTGCTCTGGGTTTAGGGACATGGGCATTTGGTGGAGATAGATGGTGGGGGCCTCAAAATGAGATAGATTCTATTTCTACTCTTTCAAGGACAATTGAAGAGGGAATAAATTTTATTGATACAGCACCTGTTTATGGAAGAGGTCATTCCGAAAAACTGATAGGTAAATTTTTAAAAGAGAAGGGGCTGAGAGAAAAGATAGTGCTTGCTACCAAATTAGGTTTAAGCTGGGAAAAGAAAAAGATTTACCACAATCTTAAAAGAGAAAGAATGTGGGAAGAGATAGATGAATCAAGAAAAAGATTGCAAACAGATTATATTGACCTCTATCAGGTCCATTGGCCTGATCCAGAAACTTCTATCAAAGAAACAGCACAGACTATGTATGAGTTTTATAAAAAGAAGTTAATTAAGGCTGTAGGGGTAAGTAACTATTCGGTAGAGCAGATGCAAAAATTTATGAAATACTGCCCTCTACATACCTTACAGCCTCCTTATAATATGTTCAGAAGAGAGATTGAGAGAGAGATAGTTCCTTTCTGTATAGAAAACAATATTTCAATAATCAGTTATATACCTTTACATTCAGGGATACTTACTGGAAAATTCTTCTTTAATGCAGTAAGGATACCAAATGATTTATGCAGAAAGAATCACCGCGATTTAAAAGAACCTTACTATTCTTTGAATAAAGAAGTTTTGAAAGAGATTAAGGATATAGCATCCACATACAATAAGACCTTAACCCAATTTGTTCTTAACTGGACTTACCATAGAAGAGGAATAAGCTCAATTCTTGTAGGAGCACGCAATATAAAACAGTTAGAAGAAAATTTAGGAGCAGTGGATTGGTATATTAGAGAGGATGATTCTAAAAAAGTAGAGAAGATCTTAGAAGAAAGGGAAAGAAGGCTCGCTGAACTTTCAGGTGCTACTTAATTTATTATGAGTAATAAAAATGTTCTTGTTACTGGCTCAACAGGCTTTATAGGAAAGCATCTGGTAAAGGAATTATCAAAAAGAGGCGGATATAATATATTTTGTTTAGCCAGAGATTCTTTAAAGGCAGAGTCTTTGAGGGTGTTTGGAGTAAAATTTATATATGCGGATATTACGCAGGAGGAGTCTTTAAAGAAA
>CAZWON010000049.1:0-5641 GCA_964635565.1 uncultured Planctomycetia bacterium | reverse complement strand
AACAGCAATAACTAAAAAGATTGGTTTATTTTTAGTCATATTTGTATTTGCTAATTTGTCTTTATGGGCAACTTCTATTAATATTAACGAGATAAAAAAATTCTATATTTGCGGTGACTATAATGAGGTGATTCGTCTCTGTCTAGATAGATTAAAACAAAAAACCGACGATGAAACACTCTATTTTATTGCTTTAAGCTTTTCTCGTTTAGGTAATTATCCCTATGCACGTACATATTTTCGCACTCTTTTAAAGAAATTTAAAGATTCTCATTACCATAAAAAATCTTTAGTCAAGCTTGTGGATACTTATTTTCTGGAAGGTAATTTAATTAAAGCAGAATCTCTTTATAAAAGCATAATAGAGAAATATCCTCGTATTGATTATAAGCCTCTTATTTACCTAAGATTAGCTCAGATATATGCAAAAAAAGGCGAATGGGATAAAATGCATAAATATATAAATATTATAAAAACTAATTACGGTAATTCTTTTGAAAATCAATTAGCGCAACGTTTAGAAAAAAGGGGGGATTTTTTTACAATTCAAGTAGGTGCTTTTTCAAAAAAAATAAATGCTTTAAAATTTGCTCGTGAATTAAGAAGTAAATATCCTGTATATGTAATTAGAGAGAAAGAAGGAGAGCTTGATCTTTATAAAGTAAGAATAGGAAAATATAAAGATAGAGATACAGCAGAAGATATATTTAAAAAGCTTCTTGAAGAAGGATATCCTGCAAGAATATACCCTTAAACATAGATATTAGCTTAAGACAAGTTTATGTATAATATAGTTTTTATCGTTGGGCCCACCGCTACCGGCAAAAGCGAACTCGCCTTTAATATTGCCAAAAAGGTCAAAGCAGAAATTGTCTCATGCGATTCTATGTTGGTTTATAAAGAACCTCGGATTATAACTTCAAAGCCACCCTATACTATGTTAAAAGAAGTAAAACACTATTTTATTGATATCATATCAGTTAAAGATACTTACGATGTATTTAGATATTATACTGAAGCTAAGCGTATTATAATTGATTTGTATTCACAGGGTAGAAAAGTGATTGTTTGTGGCGGGTCAGGGCTGTATATGAAAGTACTTTTAGACGGCATATTTAAAGGCTCCTCACGGGATGATGAATTACGGAAAAATTTAGAAAAAGAAGCAAAAGAAAAAGGGAATATGAGTATTTATAATAGGCTTAAAGAAGTTGACCCTTCTGCAGCAGAAAAAATTTCTCCCAATGATACAAAAAGAGTTATTCGTGCTTTAGAGGTTTATTATACTGTAGGTAGGCCCATATCAGAAAAACAAAAAGAAAGAGAAGGACTGTGGAATAGATACCCTATAAAAGTTTTTGGGCTGGCAATAGAGAGAAAAAAGCTTTATGAAAGGATTAATTTACGGGTAGAGAAAATGTTCGAAGAGGGGATTGTAGAAGAGGTGCAAAGATTGTTAGAGTTGCCTTTAAGTATTACTGCGCAGAAGATAATCGGAATCAATGAAATAAAAGGTTACCTAGAGGGAAAATATTCTTTATCGGAAGCAAAAAGTCTTATAGCAAAAAACACGTGTAATTTTGCCAAACGTCAGTTTACATGGTTTAAAAAAGATAAACGCATTCAATGGATAGATGCAGAAAAGAAACTTGTCGATAAGGATAAAATAATTCTGAAAAATTTTTAGAATATCGGTTTATTATCAAAAAAGAGGTAATTAAATAAAAAAATAAGTATTAATTTTAGGTTAGTATTTTTAATATCCTATTGTAAGATAAAAGGGTTTTGTTAAATATGTATGAGACTTCATATCAAGAAAAAGGGCTTTTAGTGTTAGTCCAGTTAGAGAAAAAAGACCTCTGGCCCCTTGAGGAACAAATTGAAGAATTTAAGAACTTAGTTTTTTCAGCAGGTATCGAAGTTATTCGTCTGGAGGTAGTAAAACGTAAAGAAATTTCTTCTGCCTTGTATATTGGTAAAGGTAAAGCGGAAGAGTTAGGTAGGATTGTAGAAATTACAGAAGTAAATGTTGTCATCTTTAATAACAATCTTTCTTTTACTCAACAAAGGAACTTAGAGGATATTTTAAAAGTTAAAACAATTGATAGAACTCAGCTTATCCTTGATATTTTTGCTCGTCATGCTCATACACAGGAAGGGGCACTTCAGGTAGAGCTTGCTCAATTAGAGTATCTTTTACCCCGTCTTAAAGGAAAGGGAATTGCTCTTTCGAGGTTAGGAGGAGGTATAGGCACAAGGGGTCCTGGTGAGAAGAAATTAGAAGTGGATAGACGGCGTATCAGCGATAAAATTGTTAGACTTAAAAAAGAATTAGAAGAAATTCGTAAACATCGCGATATTCAGCGGAGAAGGCGCGAAAAAGAAAAAATAAGTACCTGTTCTCTTGTGGGATATACTAATGCAGGTAAAACCACTCTTTTTAATGCTTTGGTCTCCACTAATCAAAAGACTTCAGATAGCCTTTTTACTACATTAGACCCTGTAAGTAGAGTGGTTTCTTTTGATAATCATTTTAGAATTATTTTGAGCGATACTGTGGGTTTTATCTATAAACTTCCTCCTAATTTAGTCGAGGCTTTTAAGGCAACATTAGAGGAATTACAGTATGCTGACATTCTTCTTCATGTTGTAGACAGTAGCAGTAATTTTGTGAAATTAATTTCTGCAGTGAATGAAATATTAGGGAAATTAAATCTTATGAGCAAACATATTATTTTAGTATTTAATAAAATAGATAGAATTCCTTCTGTAACTGAAGAGAAAATACGTTCCTATTATCCTGGTGCATTATTTATTTCTGCGTTGAAAAAAATCAATTTAGGCCTTATTTATACTAAGATAAAAGAAGTGTTATTTGCAGAGACAAAACAGTTTCTTATAAAATTTCCTTTTAGTGCTATGGAAATTCTTGATTACCTTTATAAAAAAGGAGAAGTCTTTAAAGTGGAATATGGTGCTGAAGAAGTTAAAGTATGGGCACAAATAAAAAACTCCTTCCTTTCTTATTTAGAGAAAAAAGGAGTAATCCTTAAAGAAATTTAATCTTTCGCCCCTCTCAAAATTATTATTTCGATTTTTTATGTATTTATTTTTCAATATTTTACAAAAATCTCGTTAATTATATAAAAAAAATTAAAAAATTTTCTAAGAAAAACTTGACAAAAATCAAAAAATATGTTATATAAAAATTGGTATGCGAAGGAAAGATAGAGAGTACAATTTGGATGATTTTTTCAATATGGATGATTTTGATATTGAGATAGACCCTGAAGAGCCTGTATATCCTTTAAATGTAGTATGTAGACTTCTTGATATGCATTATTGGACACTACATGAAATCTTAGAAGAAGGTATATTAAAACCTAAAAAGGTAGGTAAACGAAAAAAATTGTTTTCTTATAAAGATATAAAACTTCTTAAGTATATTAAGTATCTCATTGAAAAGAAGGGAGTCAATATTAAAGGGATAAAAGTGATCTTTGAACTTAAAAAGGAAATCTGATTTTTTTTGCTCTTTTATTAGCAGTCTTAATTAGAGAGTGCTAATTACCTGTGGCAAACTTAAAGAAAGGAGGTGAGACTATGGCACTTATGAAATATAAACGGGATGATCCTTTTAGGGCGTTGGAGGCTCTTCATGATGAAATTAACAAATTGTTTAATTTCTCATGGGGAAGATTTCCTGCTATTAGAGAAGAAATACTTGCCCCATCGGTCGATGTGTGGGAAGATAAAGATAATATCTATGTAGAGGCAGACATCCCTGGTTTTGAGCAGAAAGATATTAGCTTGAATCTTAAGGGAGACAATCTAATAATTTCAGCTAAAAAGGATGAAACAAAAGAAGAAAAGAAGAAAAATTATTACCGTTGCGAGCGTTATCAGGGAAGTTTCTACAGGGAAGTAATTCTTCCTTCTCACATTGATGCTTCTAAGATTAAGGCGGGTTACAAGAATGGCGTTCTGAAAGTTACCCTTCCCAAGAAAGAAGAAGAGAAAGGTAAGGAGATTAAAATTGAGGTGGAATAATAATACGCTTTGCCAGGTAATTAGCACTCTCTTGTTTTCATGGTCCAATATATAATATTATAATATGAAGGGAGGAGCGATAAATGATACCTTTAAGAGATAATATACCACACATAAAGAAACCAATTGTTACAGTTTCTCTTTTAATCATAAATGTGTTGGTCTTTTTATATGAGATTTCGTTAGGGTATTATCTTAAAGACTTTATGTATCTTTATGGTCTTATTCCAAGAAACATTTCATTGCAAATGGGGTTATTGCCTTCTATAAGGCCATTCTTTACCAATATGTTTTTACATGCGGGATGGGCCCACTTAATAGGCAATATGTGGTTTTTATGGATTTTTGCTGATAATGTAGAGGATAGAATGGGCCACTTAAATTTTCTTATTTTTTATCTAATGTGTGGTTTTATTGCTTCTTTTACTCATTTTATTATTAACAGACATTCTGTTGTTCCTGCGGTGGGAGCAAGTGGCGCAATTGCTGGTGTATTAGGTGCATATATGATGTTATTTCCTTCTGCACGAGTATTAACTTTAGTGCCATTTTTTTTCTTTTTAGAAATAATAGAAATACCCGCTTTTATATTCTTGGGAATATGGTTTATATACCAATTTCTTTTAGGGGTTTCTTCCTTAGGAGGGTACGGAGCAGGGATTGCTTTTTGGGCACACATTGGTGGATTTCTTGCAGGAATATTTCTCTTGAAGCTATTTGTAAAAAGAAGAAAAAGTTATTATTATTAAGAAAGGAGAAGAAATGCAGTTTGATAACTTTACCTTAAAAGCACAGGAAACAATCAATAATGCTTTAATGTTGGCGCAAAAGTATAAGCATCATAGTATACTTCCTGAACATATCCTTTCTTCCTTGACAGACGATTCTAAAAGCTTAAGTAATAATGTGTTTACCAACTTAGGGATTGATGCCATAGATTTAAAAGGTAAACTAAAAGAATTTTTAGATAAACAACCAAAAGTATATGGACAAACCCAAGGGACATACGCTTCTTCTCGTTTACAACAGATATTTGGCTATGCTAAGGAATTTTCTGATTCCTTCGGCGATTCTTTTATAAGCTCTGAGCATCTTCTTCTTGCTATTGCCAAAGAAAAGGAAGGGTTTCTTTTTAGTTACCTTGTTAAGCAAGGCCTTACCATAGAAGATATTATAAGAGAAGTAAAGAAAATCCGTGGTTCTCAGAAAGCCGAGTCTCAAACTGCAGAATCTACTTACCAGGCACTTGAGAAATTTGGCCGGGATTTAACTAAGTTGGCTAAAGAAGGAAAATTGGATCCTGTTATTGGAAGAGATGAAGAAATTCGTCGTGTTATGCAGGTATTAAGCCGTCGCACAAAAAATAATCCCGTGCTTATCGGTGACCCAGGAGTGGGTAAAACAGCTATTGTTGAAGGATTGGCACAAAGAATTGCCTTAGGAGACATCCCCGAAGGCTTAAAAGATAAAAAAATCATAGCTTTGGACCTAGGAGCTTTAATTGCTGGTTCAAAATTCAGAGGAGAATTTGAGGAGCGTTTAAAGGCTGTGCTTAAAGAGGTTGAAAAAAGAGAAGGAGAAATAATTATTT
>CAZWON010000048.1:0-6349 GCA_964635565.1 uncultured Planctomycetia bacterium | reverse complement strand
TGGTAGCCCTCCTCCTTTTAGGATAGGCTACCACAAAATTTTCAAAGAGCTCTTTATATAAGAGTTATAGCAACAAATTTGAGAAAATATTAAAAAGTTCAGAAAATGATTTTAAAAAGGTGTGTTAGTAGGCAAATAAAAATCTTAGAAAGCAGTGCTTACTTATTCTAAGTTCATGGTTTTAAAAATCATTCGAAAGATTTAAGGCAACTATTATTCGTCATTCTAGTCTTACTATCTTAAAATACTCTCTAAATCTTTATCTCTGAATCTTTATAGGACATTAGCGGACATTATCTTAATATTCTTTGTTTTTCAATTTTCTTATTCCTATATAGGTGATTAACGTCGATAATAATATACTTAATATCCCCCATCCTCCAAGGATATAAAAAATATATTTTTTAAAGAAAAGAACATTTCTGGTAATAATGAGGTGATTTAAAAAAGTAAAAGTAAAGACTGTCACTACTATATAGCTAAAATTTATGATAATGTTAATGAATCCTCCCAAACTTTCCACTGCTTTTAAATAATATTCTCTCTTGAAATCAGCAAAATAAGCTCCCCACCCTAAAGAGAAAGAAACAAGCGAACACGTTGAAATAAAAACTATCCATATCGTTAAAAAGAAAACATTACTCGTTACCTTTAACATTTTGTTAGCGATATAAATAAGAGTTAAAGAAACAGGCAAAAAAGCAATGAGGGAAAAGATAAATTTCTCAAAATATATATTTTTAATGTTTAAAGGGCTTAATTTTAATATCCAATAGCTTTTCCCTTCTAAGCTCCACTGAGGGAAGATAAATCTTATGCTTAAAGCAGAAGTGATACAGAGGATACTAAAAGTGTTTAAAAATGCAATTAAATTTTTCCAAATATCTCCTAATAGGTTATAAGAAAACCTTCTAATATTTATAAAATAAAAAAACATAAGTCCGAAAAATATTAAAAACTGTAACCACAAAACAGGTTCGCGTACAAATAATTTTACATCTTTAAGGAAAAAGCTTCCCATATGAAGAGGGAATATCTTTAAAGTAAAGAGCTTATCTAAGAAACCTTGGCGATACTGGCGTTTATGTTTAGGAACAGAGTGTTTTAGGAATAAACTTTTAAATACATTACCTCCATAGGAGTGAATAAAATTAAGAGAAAGAATGCTTAAGGTCCATAAATTAATCAAAAATATAAAGGAATTTATGAATTTGCCATTTTCTAAATCAACAATGACCCATCCCGGCCAGGAAAAAGGCATAAACCAAAGCTGAGATATTTTAAAAAAAACTATTTCTTCAGAGATAATGTAAAAAATATTCATATTTTTTTCTTTAAGAGGAGGGAAAAAATAAAGAACAACAATCACGCTTAATACTATAATAGCGAAAACCTTCCTTAAATCTAAAAATCTTAAAACCAGAATACAAAATATATATCCTAAAGAAGAGGCTATTAATATAAAAGGAATGAGATAAAAAATTGATAATAAAGGAATAAGTATAGAGAGGTTATTTATTTGCGTATAAACGATTATGAAAAGAATAAGTCCTCCTAAAGGAAGCCAGCTTGCCAAAAGCGCTGATTCTGTAAATTTATAAAAAGATAGCTCCCAATAAGAATACGGTAAGGTAATAAGAAATTCAGTCTCTTTACTTCTAAAAGAAGAGGTATAATAAAGAATAGCAAAACTGAGGGCTATCATAAAAAAAGTAATAAAAAATATAATAAAAATAAGACGCTTAATAATAATAAAACTTAACTCTCCTAAACTAGAAATAAACTGAAATCCTCCCCATATGGATAGATAAATTACACCCATTGCTAATACATAAAAACATACTATCAAAATAGAACGTAGTGGTGAGGATAAAAAATACTTTGATATTAAATTTTTTAAAGCTCTAATTTTAAAATAAATTATAGTTTTCATATGCGAGGATAATGTCGATTTTATTTTGAGATATTACTTTCGTAAGTTTTTTGTAAGAGTTAAAAATATCTCTTCCAGAGATGTTTTATCAATATTCCTACGCAATTCTTCTAATGTGCCTTCAGCAATAAGCTCTCCTGCATGAAGAATTCCTACTCTATGGGACAATTCTTCTGCTATACTTAATATATGAGTGCACATTAAAATAGTTAATCCTGATTTTACTTTTTCTAAAAGAAGATGTTTAATAAGATGAATTGCTTGAGGATCAAGCCCTACTAAAGGCTCATCAATAAAAAGAACTTCAGGTTCGTGTAGAAAATTTGAGATATAAACTATTTTTTGTCTCATCCCATGAGAATATTCTTTTAAAAGACAATCTCGGTAGGTTATCAATCCAAAAATATCAAAATAATACTCTATTTTTTTGGCAAGCTCTTTTTTATCTATTTTAAATATATTTCCTATAAAAGTTAAAAATTCCTGTGCAGTAAGATTCTCATATATAAAAGGTGTATCTGGGATAAAACCTATTATTTTTTTACTCTCATAAGGATATTTCTCTATATCCAAACCTTTTATATAAATTTTTCCTCGGGAAGGTCTTAAGAGAGTGGTAAGCAACTTTAGAGTAGTTGTCTTCCCTGCACCATTAGGGCCTAATAAACAGTAAAATTCCCCTTTCTTAATATGGAGATTCAAATTTTGCACCGCCCATTTTCCATTAAAGCTTTTATATAGGTTTATAGTTTTAACCATTTTTTAATCATTTTCAATATAAGTATAGTTCAATACTTTTATCTTTATCTTACCAATAAATTCAAATATTTCAAACTGGCCCTCTAAGCTTTTTCTTAAAGCAAGATGAGTAACATCTGCTATCAACTGGCTTAAAGCTGGATCTGTATCTATCCATTCTCCTACAAAAGCAGAAACCCAAGCATGATAGAAAAATCTACCATCTTTATAGACTAAACCAATATTTACATAAGAAGGTATTCCTACACTTCTTAAAAACCCTACTAAAAGAGCACTTAACTCTCCACAATCTCCTTGTCTTAATTTGAGAGTATCTAAACTATTAGGGATGGATATGGTAGGAATTCTTCTAATATTCTCATTTATCCAATCGTTAAATAATTTTATTATTTTAAAAGGGTCTGTTTCTTTACCTACTATTCTCTTTGCTATTTTCTCTATATCAGTGGAGCGAAATTTAATAAATCTATCCTCTTTTAGGTAAGAAAAAAATATTTTCTCATCAACAGGTAATGAAGAGATTTTTTTAGGCACTACTCTTGATAAAGTCACAGTAGAAAAATTTTTATCAACCTGCTGGTTATATTTTTGAGGAATATTTTTTAAATCAACTCCTTCTATTTTCAGGGTTAATTTTTTAATCTTTTCTTTTTCAGGAATTGTTTCTACAGAAACAGTAAAGTTATTGATAAAATCTATTGACGCTATAGAAAAGGATTTTTTGAATAGTTCAGAAGGGGCTATCTTTGTGAACTTAAAACCAAGCATTTCCTGCCTTAAAAGATGGCCTTTAATGTCAGTATAAATTTTACCCTCCATGCCTTCTACATTAAGGGACATCTCAATTACTTCTGTCTCTTTATTATTAAAAGTGATTATCTTATGCCCTTTGTTTTCTAAGTAGGCAGTAATTTCTCTATTTATAAAGGGATCAAAAAGCATAATCTTCGTTTTTTTATTCAAAGGAAGATAATTAGAAAGCAAAGGCATAAAAGAACTACTAATAAACTTATAAGAGGTATTTATGTATTGGGTTGATGTCTGAGCAGGAGTAGTAATAATAAGCTTAAATCTTTTATTTTTTTCTTTCTCTATACGCCCTTTAAAAAAATACTTACCTGTGCTAAAATTTATCTGGGCATTACAGAGAGAGTAATTTTTAGTAAGATTTACTTTTGTATCTAAATTAAACTTTTCCAGTTCTCCCAGCATAGGTATCCTTAAAAAGAGTTTATTCTGTAAAATATATCCTCCCCTGTTTTTTTTAGTTATATCTCTTTTAATAAGACAATGGCAGTAACCAATGAAATTATTATTGAAATCTATCTTATACCAACTATCATCAATAAGTAAATCTGAAGGAATGAAATAACTTGCAGGATTAACAAAAAAGAATTTATCTTTAGGAGGCCCCTCAAATATAAATAATAATAAAAAAGATGTCCCAAAAAGGGCCAAAAGTATCTTTTGTGAATAAAAAAATCTAAATCTCAAGCTATCCCTTAACTACACAAAGAGGTTTCATTCTACATACTTTAAAAGAAATCTTGCAGTTATGGACAATATTTACTATATCATCAATGTTTTTATAGACTTCTGGAGCTTCTTCGACAATTGTTCTTTTTCCTGTAGCTCTTACCTCTATGTTTTTTTCCTTAAAATTCTTCATAAGATTATTGAGGTCTATTGTTTTAAGAGCTTGATGTCGCGATTTTAATCTCCCTGCTCCATGACAGGTTGAGCCAAAAGTTTCCTCTTCTGCTTTTTTAGTGCCTACGAGAAGATAAGAAGCTCTTCCCATATCTCCTGGGATAATCACCGGTTGACCTATTTCTTGATAACAAGGGGGTAATACTGAATTTTTCGGCCCAAAAGCTCTTGTTGCTCCTTTACGATGTACACAGAGAAGTTTCTCTTCGCCATCAACAACGTGCTTCTCAAATTTAGCAATATTATGCGCTACATCGTACACCAAATACATTCCCAGACTCTGCCAACTCTTTGAGAACACTTTCTCAAAACATAAACGCATCAGATGCATTAAAACCTGACGGTTACACCATGCATAATTAGCAGCAGCCTTCATCGCTCCAATATAATTCCTTGCCTCAGGAGTATTAACAGGAGCACAAGCAAGTTGGCGGTCAGGAACTTCAATATTATATTTATCTAAGGCTTTAATCATAATTCGTAAATAATCATCACAGACTTGATAACCAAAACCACGTGAACCAGAATGAATCATTATAGTAATCTGTCCAGGGAATATTCCCAGTTTCTCTGCTACTTTTTTATCAAAAATTTCATCAACAACCTGCACTTCAAGGAAATGATTTCCACTCCCTAATGTTCCTACCTGTTGTTTACCTCTTTCATATGCCCTTTGTGAAACAACATCAGGATCTGCTCCTTCAATTGCACCATTCTCCTCACAAACTTTTAAATCCTCCTCTATTCCTAAACCTTTCTTTACTGCCCACTTTGCTCCTTCTACAAGCAACTTTTTTTCTTCCTGATATGAAATCTTAATTTCTCCTTTTGAACCTACTCCTGATGGAACATCTTGATATAACCTATTTACGATAAGAGTAATTTTGTCTTTTACATCATCAAAAGTAAGATTAGTCCTAAGTAACCTCACCCCACAATTTATATCAAATCCAACACCACCAGGCGAAATTACTCCACCAACCTCTGGGTCGGTAGCAGCTACCCCACCAATAGAAAATCCGTATCCCCAGTGAACATCAGGCATCGCTAAAGAATACTTAACAATACCGGGTAGAAACGCTACATTTACTACTTGTTCAGGAGCATTATCCTTTTTAATACTTTTAAGAAGCTCCTCATCTGCATAAATAATTCCTTCCACACGCATTCCTTTTTTATAGGAAGGAGGAATACGAAATTTATAATCACTGATTTTCTCTAAAGGCCCTTCCCAATTCATCACCTCACCTCTTTGAACTCAAATCATAAATAAATTTTTTAACTAGACATCGAAAACAATCTCCACCCTAAAACCCTTCTCATCTTTCTCTATATTTACATTATAGTAAGTGGCAGCCTTAATTTCTGTCTTAATATCTAACTGTTTTTGTCTGCAATCCTCACCAGTTATCTTCCCTTTAAGCGAATAATTACTCTTTTCAATCAGCTCTATATTATACTGCGAGGGCAGGAAATTATAACTATAAAAAAGAGACAAGAGTTCATTTAACCAGTAGCCAAGTAACTCTTCCCAACTATTAGCTTCCAAAAAGATTTCTTGCTCTTTCTCTAAAGCAGGTTTATAGTCAGTTATAATCTGAAACATAGCCACAGATGTATTAACAAAAAGTTTCTTTAAGCTTTCAGCATATACTCTTACTGCAATATCTGCGGTATGTTCAAGAAACTCGAAATCAAGCATATTTTCCCAAAAAAAAATGAAAAAATAAGATTATTTTTAAGATATTAAAAACATTGGGCCGCGCAGGACTTGTATGTGATTCCCAACGTCAGTTGGGATGCCCAAAGGGCATATCACATCCAAGTGGTGTTGCTTTTGTATTATCAATACCCTTTGTTTAGGCTAATTCGTATTGTATCAAAGAAAACATTGGGCCGCGCAGGACTTGAACCTGCAACCGACGGATTAAGAGTCCGTTGCTCTGC
>CAZWON010000047.1:0-6430 GCA_964635565.1 uncultured Planctomycetia bacterium | reverse complement strand
GAACTGGCTCGTTTTTACGATTCCTTAAAAAAACTGTTGGAGACCTTCCAGGCTTTGTAGGCTCTCTAAATCTTACTTTTACAATTGTTACACAAAGTTAAATAGTATTTTCTCTTGATTATTGTCTAAGGTAAAATATAATAAGGAATATGAAGGTAAGTGTTATTCTGCCTGCTTACAATGAGAGTGAGTCAATAGAAAAAGTAATTAATAGCGTTTACGATGTTTTAGGAAAAGATACAGAGATTGTGGTTGTTGATGATTGTTCAGATGATGCTACTTCTAAGATTGCTCAAAGCTTAGGTGCAAAAGTTCTAAGAAATCCTTACCGTATGGGAAACGGTGCTGCTATTAAAAGAGGAATAAGAGAGGCTGCAAATGATATTGTTATATTAATGGATGCCGATGGTCAACATTTACCTTCTGAAATTCCTAAGTTATTGGAGAAAATTGATATATTTGATATGATAATTGGTGAGCGTTCTCTTAAAAGTCAGAGTATGTGGCGAAGGATTGCCAATAGTTTTTACAATATGTTTGCTTCTTATGTTAGCGGTGTAAAGATAAAAGATTTAACTTCGGGGTTTAGAGTACTTAGAAAGGATAAGGCAATGAAGTTTTTGTATCTTTTACCCAATACTTTTTCTTACCCTACAACCTTAACGCTTTCCTTTATAAAAGCAGCTTTTCCTGTTACGTTTGTTCCTGTTAAAGTTTTGCCGAGAAAAAAAGGGAAAAGCAAGATAAATCTTTTTTATGATGGTATGCATTTTATTGTGATAATAATGAAGATAAGCGTTTTTTTCTCTCCTTTAAGAGTATTTTTGCCTGTATCAGCACTGTTCTTTTTATGTGGTTTTCTATATTACCTCTATACTTTTATTACTGCTCATCGGTTTACTAATATGAGCGCTCTTCTTTTTACCACTTCAGTAATTATCTTTATGCTCGGGCTTGTTTCAGAACAGATAGCCAACCTTAGAATGGAAAAAATAGATAATGAATAATTTTGCTACATTTTCAAGCCAGACTTAATAGTGTAGCAAAAAGATGCTGTATATATGGATATACTCGATTTAATTGAGGAGAAAAAGGTAAAAAGATGGTTAGGAGTAAGGAAAAGAATAATTGTTGAAGGAGGTATTTGTCATATTACTTAATGAGCTTGAGGGAGAGAACTGATTTTCTTAGAAAACTCAGATTATTTATATTTCTTAAGGTTAATGAAAGAGACGAGCAAGAAATTTAATATAGATTTCATTTGTTTTTGTTTAATGCCTAATCATCTCCATTTCTTATTGAGGATAAATGAATCAAATTTATCCTTAGCGATGAAGAATATTTTTGAGAGGTATGCAAATTACTTCAATAAAAAATATACACGCAAAGGGCATGTTTTTTATGGAAGGTATAGAGATGCCTATTGTGATGACGAGAGATATTTTTTGGCAATCTCTGTTTATATCCATTTAAATCCTTTGAAAGCTGGTTTGTGTGGAAGGCTTGATGATTATAGGTGGAGTTCGATTATTCCCTATATAAAAAAAGACAAAAAAACTTTTTTAAAATATAAGAAAGTTTTAAGTATACTTAGTAAAGATATGGAAAAGGCGCGTCAGGAATATAATAGATTGTTAAAGGAAGCACAAACAATCAAATACGATAACTACTTAAATAATCCAAATGGTCTTAGAAAGTTTATTCTTAATTTTACGAGAAAAACCTTGAAGAAAATAGAAGATCTTTAGTGGCAAAAGGGGAAGCTACAAAGTTTGTTAACAAGAGGTCATTGGTATTACCCTAGGAAGAGAGTGGGCGGAAATATCTTATTCAGCAATTAAAAGCTAATGGTCTCAATAAACAAGAGATTGCTAAGGTTTTAGGGGTGAGCCGGTGGACTATCTATCGTATCTTGCAACATATGTAATCTGGCTTAAAAATGTAGCAGATAGGTGTGGATTTAATGGTGAATAGGTTATATAAATTTAAGTGGTTAATTTTATCTTTTATTTTTTGGGGCGCGGTTATTCTTAAAATTCCTCATCAATTTCTAGATTTGGGTGGTGACAGCGCTCAGTATATAATCTTAGCAGAAAGCATAGTAGAAGGGAAAGGTTATAAGGCTATTAATTATCCTGGAGACCCTTTTTTTCATTATTATCCTCCAGTTTTTTCTTTATTGCTCTCTCCTATAATCTATTTCTGGGGGAGAAATTTTTATTTGATGCATATCTTGGTTGCCTTTCTAGGATATTTAAGCCTATTTTTTCTTTACAGTATATTTAAAAAATATATTTATGAAAAGAGAGCTTTTTTGGTAACCATTCTTTTTGCCATCAATTGGCTTTTTGTCCTTTATTGTAGTAAGTATATTTTATCCGAAATTCCTTATCTTTTCTTTTCTGTATTAACTATATTTTTTGTAAATAAGTATTCAGAAAGGAGTAGCTTTCTAGATAGAACAGGATGGTTTGTACTTTTGGGTCTTATCTTATGTTATTTTACACGCTATATTGGTATAAGTTTGTTTCTAAGCACGTTAATTGCTTTATTATTTTCAAGGCAAAAGTTAAAAAAGACTGTTTTTATTTTCTCCGGTTTTATGTTTTTCTTTATCTTGTGGCAGGTTATTATCTATATCTTAAATTCCTCTTTTAGCGTTTCTCACTATAAACAGTTTATTCTCCTTGACCCTTACCGTCCTTTCTTAGGTAATGTATTATTTAATGTAAAATTTATTATTTTGCGATTTATCGAAGGAGTAAATTATTATTATAAGATATTAGGAAAGTTATTTTTCTTTATAGGAAAGAAGAGTTTATTGGGTGATTTTTTATTTTTACTTTCGTTTATTATTGTTTTATTCGGTATTCTATATACATTCCTTCGCGATAAAGGTTGTCTACTTTGTTATTATTTTTTAATTTACTTTCTAATGATAGTTTTATGGCCATTTAAGGAAGGGGAGCGTTTTGTGTTGCCGATTCTTCCCTTTGCTTATTTCTATTTTATTACAGGAATTAAAAAAATACTGTCTTTTCTTTCCCTTAAAGTTTTTTGGGGTTGTTTTTATGGAATAATTTTATTTTTAATAATTTCTAATGTTGCTTCTTTGTTTTTGATAAATACAGCATCTAAGGATTTGCCACCTTCTTTTCAGCATTTTATATCTTGTAATGTCTGGGCAAGGAGAAATTTGCCATCAGAAGGTGTAATATTTTCCCGTAAACCCACAATTACTTATTTCTATACTAATCATAAGTCAATGGTTTATCCCTTTACCATAAACCCTGATGAAATTTGGAGGGAGATTAAAAATAATAACATTAAGTATATAATTGTAGATGAGTTTTCAAGGGAGACGTATTATTATTTTTTACCTTTTCTTTATAAGTATCACAATAAGCTTAAACTTTTGTATAGAATAAAAAATACAGGAATTTTTGAGATTGCAGGGATAGATTAAAGAAGAGTATCTTGTCGACGGAGTAAACCAAAAGTAGTATGGTTCACATAGCTATAGGACAAAAGCACAGTTTATAAAAATGGCTATAATGGTGGAAATTCAATGAGAATTCTTTTTATGACGCGCAATTTTCCTCCTCAGGTAGGAGGACTGGAGAATTTTTCTTTCAATCTTTTTCGTTCTTTATCTAAAATGCACAGATTATCTCTCATAAAATGGGGTGGTTCAAAAAAATTTTTGCCTGTAGTTTTTATCTACTTTTTAATTAAAAACTATTTGATTTTTCTATTAAAAAAAATAGATTTAATTTATTTAACTGATGGTGTTCTTTCTCTGCTTATTCCCTTTTTAAAAATCTTTAAAAAACCAGTAGTAATTACTGTCCATGGTTTAGATATCACTTTTAATAACTATTTCTATCAATTATTAATTCCCTATTTTTTAAACAAAGCAGATAAAATAATCTGTGTAAGTAAAGCAACAAAAAAAGAGTGTTTAAAAAGAGGAGTTTTTCTTCAAAAAATAGAGGTAATTCCCAACGGAATAAATGATGAGTTTTTTCTAAAGGAAGACAAAAGAATTTTGAAAGAAAAATTTAAGAAAAGATTTAATATAAAAATAAACAACAAAAAAATAATTCTTTCTGTGGGAAGATTAATTGAACGAAAAGGAATCCACTGGTTTATAAAAGAGGTTCTTCCTTTGATATTGAAGAATTATAGCAATTTTATCTATCTTGTTGTAGGTGAAGGGAAGCTGAAAAGAAAAATAGAAAAGATAATAGAGGAAAAAGATTTAAAAGAATATGTAGTTTTATTGGGAAGAATAAAAAAAGAAGATTTGAAATTGATTTATAATATAGCAGATGTATTTGCGATGCCTAATATTAAAGTAGAAGGAGACTTGGAAGGATTTGGGATAGTTTTGTTTGAGGCAGCGTCCTGCAATCTTTCTATAGTTGCCTCTGATGTTGAAGGGATAAAAGATGCTTTGTTAGAAGGAAGATTAGGAAAGCTGGTGGAGTGTTATGATAGTGAGGCTTTTGCTGATGAAACATTAAAAATTTTACAAGGTGGCTATCTTACTGGAGAAAATTTAAGAAGACTGGTTAAGGAAAATTTTTCTTGGGAAGAGATTTCAAAAAGATATAGTGAGATATTTTATTTAATAAATGAAAGTTCTGGCAGTAATTAGAGAATATCCTCCTTATACATGGGGGGGAGGAGGAAAAGTTAGTGAATGTATTATAAATTTCTCTTCTCAGTATGGAATAAAATTTACAGTTATTGTT
This sequence comes from uncultured Planctomycetia bacterium, assembly GCA_964635565.1. GTDB lineage: Bacteria > Omnitrophota > Gorgyraeia > Duberdicusellales > 4484-171 > CAZWON01. The sequence continues at coordinate 1,673 of CAZWON010000047.1, read as the reverse complement.
AATCAACCCAAACTAAGTATTTCTAAAGAGATTAGAAATAATACAACTATATATCGTGTTCCTACATTGGGTTCTTCTTTCCTTACAAGATTGCCTTCCTTTAGCCTGTATGCTTCAATATTAGTTTCAAAATTACAGAAGCAGTTTGACTTAATATATGCTACATCTCCTCTATATTGCAAAATTAAAAGACCTCTTGTTGTCCATTTTCATGGAACTCGTTACGGAGAATATTTAGCCTGTAAAAGATTAAAAAAACCTTTACATGCTTTTTTAAATAGAATATATGTTCCTTTTGATAAAGTTATGTTAAAGAAAGCAGATGGAGTTATTATCCTATCTCAAAATATGATTAAGGAAATTAATGCTATGGGAGGAGTTAAAAAAGAGGTAGCAGTTATTCCTAATGGTGTGGATACAAATTTATTTAAGCCTTTAAAACCACGCAATTTTAATTCTCAAGAAAAAAAGATTCTTTATGTGGGTAGGTTGGATTTAAGGAAAGGCATAGACATTTTATTTTATTCTTTTGCTAAACTGATAAAAAGAATTAAAGCTAAACTTATAATTGTAGGAGAAGGGAGAGAGAAAAAGAAACTTTTTTCTCTTTCTGAGGCTTTAGCAATACCTGTAGAGTTTAAAGGAAAGATTTCCAATATAGAATTGCCTCAAATTTATAATGAGGCGGATTTATTTGTTTTACCATCTTTGTATGAACCCTTTGGGATGGTAGCGTTAGAGGCTATGGCTTGTGGTACTCCTACAATAGTTTCTGATGTTGTGCCTTTAGAAGGTATCCCTAAGTTTCCTGCAGGTGATATTGATGAGCTAGCAGATTTACTTTCAGAAGTTCTTCCTTCAGAAGATAAATTACAAAAACTTTCTCAAACCTGTTTTGAAATTGCTCAAAAATATAATTGGGAGAAGGTAACATTTAGAATGGTAGAATTTTTTAAAAAATTTAAATGAAATACTATCGTTTAAACTTAGAAAGATCAGCAGATGTTGAAAGGGTTAGGGTAAGTATATATAATGAGTTTCAGGCAGTTGTTAGTAAAGAAATTAAAAATAGATGTTTAGAAATAGGTTGTGGTGATGGTTTAAGTACTTCCTTTTTAAAGAATAAAGTTCCCCTTTTAATTTCATTAGATCTTTCAGAAAAAAGGATAAGGATAGCTAAAAAAATAAATAACAACGTTGTGTTTATTCTTGCTGATGCGCGAGAACTGCCATTTAAAAATGGGGTTTTTGATTCTATCTGTGCTTTTGAAGTGATTGAGCATTTGCCAGCCTATGAGGATCATACAAAGTTTCTTTCCGAAGTAAAAAGAGTGTTATCCAGAGATGGGACTTTTCTAATTTCTACCCCTAATAAACCATTATTTAGAATCTATTGCAAGATATTAAGGGAAAAACATTCTACACATTTTTCCGAACTAAGCTATTATCAATTTAAATCTATTCTAAAAACCTATTTTCCGAATACGAAAATATATGGACAGTTCGGATGGCTTTCGCCTTTTTATAAATATAGATTTATCAGAAAACTCCACAGATTTTTAAGCAAGCTTGTTCCTTTCTGCAAAGGTTTGCTTGCGGTTTGCAGGAAGTAATTTCCAAGAGAACGGAGTTTTTTGTCCACCCGGCGGGTGGACAAAGGGACAAAGGTAAAT
>CAZWON010000046.1:0-6613 GCA_964635565.1 uncultured Planctomycetia bacterium | reverse complement strand
GGATTGCGTCCCCAAAATTGATATAACTTTAATTCCATTTAGCCCCTCAAAGAACTTATCCCAATCTTCTTTATTTTGTTTAAGCACCCTTAATTTAAGTGAAACCTGTGTTCTTTCTTTTGGCCAACTCATCCCTTGCTTTTAATCTTGCCAATTATTATCTCAATATTCTTCTCTGCTGCACCACTATCTACTTTATTGATTCTAAACTCCTTAGAACCATATATCCCTTCCTTGTTGTTCTTAAAATATTCTAAAAGATTATTTATTTCCTGTTTTTCTTTAGTTAATGCTCTGTATTTAATAGCTAAGGTATCTATTATTCTGTTCGCTCTTCCTTCATAAAGATATTTTAAAAATAGAGTGTTTAACCTTTTATTTTCTCTCATCGTTCTTCTTATATTCTTGGTTAAGTGCCACCAGTCAAGATGGTATTTAGTATCAGGGAAGTGGGGAATCTTTATCTCTCTTATCCATCTGTCTCCATCTTCAATTAGAAGTTTATCTTTAACCAAGCTTATGTTGAGTTTCTCTTCTAAAAGACAATAAAGATTATTGCCAAAACTATGACTATCCTCTAATCCAGCATAGATTATCTTATTCTCTAAGTAGTTCTTATTATTTCTTTTCTTTATACCCGCCTAACAGATGCCCAATTTACATTCTAAGTTTTCTTTAGTAGCTTTACTTTTATGTTGTTTATGTATTGAGGTAGCATCTATTTCTATAATCGCTTTTGGATACTTTGGAGTTTGAAAGAATTTTTGATTGTTTAAAATAGCCTGATTCCTTAACTTTTCTTTTATTTCCAATAATTTAGCTATTCTTTTTATCCAATACCAGATTAAATCTTTCCCCATATAGTCAGATACTTCCTTTGATAGCAAAGAAGATACTTTCCGATAGGTATATTCTGTAGAAGCTTCCTTGCTCTTTTTAATATGTAGTTAGTTACTTTTAAAGGATTTAAACTTATTGTTTTATCTAGAAGATAATAGGTCTTTTCTTTGAATTTTATCCTCCATCTTGTTATTCTGATAATCCCTAACCGAGTATAAAGATAACAGCTAAAATTTCCTAATTTAGTTGCTTTCTTTAAGTTATTCAACCTTTTCTCTTCTATTTTCTTTAAAATCTTAACAAATATCATCTTACCAATTTTGTTCCTCTCCCTGAAAACAAATTCTTCGATACTATTGACATCCCTTATTTATTTGGTATTTTTAATTCGATTTTTAGCTCAATTTGCATAGGCTCACTTCCTTATCTTACAGGAGGTTGAGCCTGTTATATTTTAAGAAAGTTTTCAAGTCTTTTTATAAAACAACCTTCTTTTATATCTTCCTATCAGAATTTCAGACGCATCTCTACCTTTAAAAAATATATAAATTTTATCTCTCCATATAGCCAGACAATACTCTATTTATTATCAATAATTTCTCTGATTTTAAACCTTGCATCTATAGAGTAACTCTTCTAACTATAGAGAAAGTCGCTTAAAGATAATTTTTTAATTCAGTAAAAACTTATTAAATTAGCTTTTCTTTTAGAATTTACATATAATTTCTATCAAAAAATTAATATTTTATACTTTTTGCCCGTTTAAAAATTTCCTTTTTTAAGAGAATTTCTAAATTCAAATTTTGTACAAACGCTAACTCTGCCAAGAGAAGAATAACTTTTACTATTTTATTTTCATTTCTATTCTTTATCTTAAAATTATTTATCTCCTTTTTTAGCTGAAAAAGTATACCTTTTACATTATTCCCTTTATCTAAATAATATTTTCTTTCTTTATACAAAAGATGGGCGAGCAATAAAGAGGGAGCTTCTTTAGGAAGCCGTTCAAAAACAGTTGTTCTTTTTTTCTCTCTGGCTTTTTCTTTTATCCAATATCTTACTATTTCTTCTTTATTACCTAGTTTATTTATTCTTTTAAACCGAGAAGAAAAGACATGAGGATGACGTTTTATCATTTTTTTGTTAATACTACAAAGGGAATCTTTAATACCAAACTTATTTTTCTCTTTATATAATTGACAGAGGAACACTAAAAGAAGAATAATATCTCCAATCTCTTCTTTTATTTTATTATGCCGATTCGTATTAATGATATCCAAAAGTTCATATACTTCTTCAAGTAGATACCTTTTTAAATCTTCAAGCTTCTGTGCTTTATCCCATCGACAGCCATTTTTAGAGCGCAATTTTGCTACAATATCTACTAAAGAATTAAACTCGTCCATTTTTATTCTCTATTTATCAGAGAATTATAATGCAAAATTTCTCTAAGTGGTCTTTTTGGTACATGGAGACGATTATTTTTATCTAACCAGTATTTTACTGTATCGCTACGCTCTTCTAATATAGGATGCTCATCAGGAATACCACATGCTATTACACAATCAATAATAAAATTATCTGGAATGTTAAGGGTTTTTCTCAATCTTCTTTTGTCTAAAGAACCAATCCAACATCCTCCCAACCCCAAACATGTGCATGCCAAAAGAATATTTTCTACTGCAGAACCTATATCTCTTATGTCAGGCTTTTTAGTCTTATTTTTATTTACCAATATTATAATGTAAAAAGATGGCCTTTTGTCTTTAGGAGGAACTCTTTTGGGATAAACATACCCTCCCCACTTTGTACATATAAATATCTTTTCTTTAAGAGGTTGTTTATCTACTATAAGATATTCAATAAACTGCAGATTAGCAGCCGAAGGGGCAACTCGTGCAGCATTTATTATTTTTCTTATTGTAATAAAAGGTATTTTTTTATTTTTAAAAAATCGGATGGTCCGCCGTTTTAATATAACCCTATACAGACTTTGCATTTTAATTTTTCAGATATTAATTAAATATAGGATAGCCAATAAATAAAAAATCAGGACCAATCTGGGTAACTTGAATATCTTTTATATAAATAGAGTTTTTCAAGGAGATTATTCCTTTAGCTCCTATTGAACTTAAAGCATCGTTACCTCCTATTATTTTAGGAGAAACAAAAAAATAAATCTTATCTACCAGTTGAGCGTCAAAAAAAGAGCCCAGCGTAAAAGAACCTCCTTCTATAAATACAGACATTATATTAAGTTTATAAAGAATATCCGCTATTTTTCTTAAAGGTAAAATATTATTTTTTTGAAAAGTAAATATTTTCACTCCTTTTTTCCTTAATAGATTTAATTTTCTTTTATTCTGATTAAGAGAAAATATTAGAAGTTTATCTCTATATTTTTTAACTAAACGTGAAGTGAGAGGTATATTAAGATAAGGATCCAAAACTATTTTATAGGGTATCTTCTTTAAACCATCTAAGGTAGGATTATCATTTATTACTGTATTTATTCCTATTAATACCGCGTCATACTTATCTCTTAGTCGGCGAGAATAATTACGAGCAGGTTGAGATGTTATCCATTTTGATTCACCACTTCTCGTTGTAATTTTTCCATCCAAGCTCTGGGCAACCTTTGCTACTATAAATGGCCGTTTTTCTAACATATTTTTGAAAAATATTTCATTAACCCTCGTAGCTTCTTTTTTCAAAAGACCAATCTTTATTTTAATACCTGCTTTTCTTAATTTTTTTGCACCTTTACCATGAACCTTTGGATTTGGGTCAAGGGTTGAAAAAATAACTTCTTTAATTCCGCTAGAAATTATTTTATCTACACAGGGAGGAGTTTTACCCCATATACAACATGGTTCTATATTAACAAACAATTTGGCTCCTCTTAAAGGGCCTTTTGCTTTATTAATTGCCTCTATTTCTGCATGAGGTAAGCCGGCTTTTTTATGAAACCCTTCACTAATAATTTTATTCCCCTTGGTAATAATTGCTCCTACTAAAGGGTTGGGAGAGACGTTCCCTTCTCCCTTTTTTGCTAAATCTAATACTTTTTTCATAACAAAATACTCATCAAGCATCATTATTATATTTTCTTATAAACTATATTGTTCTATCCTAATTAGAAAAATGATAACTCTGCATAGAAAATTTTAGCATGCTTTATTTAAAATAATCTCTTATAATATTGTATCTCACACAACTTTGTTATATTACACTCATTTATTGCAATATTTTTAAGCTAACTTTTTTCTGATTTTTTAAAATACCATTTGGCTTTTTGAACAATCAAAAACAGGTGGAGTTTAGTCCCATCTCACATATGCTAAAAGCTATTTTCTAGATTCTAATTTATATATTTTATCTAATATTCCATTAACAAAACGTGGTGAATCTATATCTCCAAATTTTTTAGCAAGCTCTACTGCTTCATTTATCGAAACCTTAGGAGGGATATCTTCTGTAGTTATTAATTCAAAACATGCCATTCTTAATATATTTCGGTCTATTATAGCCATTCTCCCTATTTCCCAATTCTTCACATATTTTTTTATGATATTATCAAGCTTTTGAAGATTTTGCACTACACCATCGACTAATTGGAAAGAGAACTCTTTTGCCTCTTTCTTTTTAGGGTGTGATATAAAATAGTCTTCTAAGATATTTTTATAGTTCTGCTTCGAAACCTCTATTTCATAAAGCACACATAGGGCTATTTCTCTTGCTTTAGAGCGAATTCTCATTGTGTATAATTAAGAAATAACACAGATTAAATATAAAAAGGTAAGTTCGCCATTTCTAAAGCACTTAAAGCGGCATCTCTCCCTTTATTTCCTGCTTTTGTCCCTGCTCTTTCAATAGCCTGCTCAATAGTATCAGAGGTAATTATCCCAAATACTACTGGTATATTTTTTGCCAGAGCAACCTGAGAAATGCCTTTAGCAACCTCGCTGGCAATATATTCAAAATGAGGCGTATCCCCGCGGATTATTACTCCTAAAGCGATAAGAGCATTAAATTTTTTATTATTTGCCATCACTGATAACACCTGTGGTATCTCAAAAGAACCGGGTGTCCATACAACAGTTATATCTTTCTTGTCCACTCCTTGTTTTTCCAAAACATCAAGGCATCCTTCTAAAAGTTGTCTACTTACAAATTCATTGAAGCGAGATATAACAATTCCTATTTTTTTACCTCTACCGGAATAGTTACCTTTTATTTCTTTCATTGTTCCTCCTTGGTTTACTTAAAAAATATGGTCTAATTTTGTTTTTTTTGTACTTAAGTAATTCTTATTTTCTTCTGTATGCAGTATTTTTATAGGTATTCTTTCTACTATTTCTAAATTGTAACCATCAAGGCCAATAATTTTCTTAGGATTGTTTGTTAAAAGTTTAATTTTTCTTACTCCTAAATCTACCAATATCTGTGCCCCAATACCATAATCTCTTAAATCTTTTTTGAATCCTAAAGCATAGTTAGCCTCAACTGTATCATATCCTTCCTCTTGAAGTCTATAGGCTTTAATCTTATTTTTCAGCCCCAACCCTCTTCCCTCCTGAGGCATATATAGAAGTATACCTCCTTTTTCTCCAATAATCTTAAGTGACGTTTTCAATTGCTCTCCACAATCACATCTCCGTGAGAATAACACATCTCCTGTAAGACATTGAGAATGTACCCTTACTAATACAGGGTTTTCTCTTGTGATTTCTCCCTTTACCAAGGCTATATTTTCTGTTTTATCAATTACAGATTCATAAAGATATAACATAAATTTGCCAAAATCAGTAGGTAAACAAACTCGCTCTATTAATCTTATTAACTTCTCCTTTTTTCTCCGATATTCGATTAAAGATGCAATGGTACATATTTTCAATTTATGTTTTTCTGCAAATTTTATTAAATCCGGTAACCTTGCCATACTCCCGTCTTCTTTTATTATTTCACATATAACCCCTGCAGGATACACTCCTGCTAATTTGGCTAAATCTATCACTGCCTCTGTGTGTCCTGCTCTTACTAAAACGCCACCTTCTTTCGCTTCTAAAGGAAAGATGTGGCCCGGTTTTGTCAAGTCGTGTGGTTTTGTCATTGGGTCAATTAATACTTCAATAGTCCTTGCTCGGTCAAAAGCAGAAATTCCTGTAGAAATCCCCCTTGCTGCATCCACAGAGATTCTCCACCCCGTCTTAAAGGGGTCTTTTTGGTCCCTTAAAGGAAGCATAGGTTCAAGATGTAATTCTTCTATCCTCTCTTTAGTTAAAGGAACGCAAACAAGTCCCCGTGCTTCTTTAATCATAAAGTTAATTATTTTGGGAGTAACAAATTGAGCAGCAATCATTACATCTCCCTCATTTTCTCTGCTTTCGTCATCTACCATAATAATAAGCTTACCTTCTTTTATATCTTTTATTACCTCTTCAATAGGAGAAAACATATTATATCCTCTTCGTTTTTTATCCCTTAAAATTTCTCTTTAATTTCTTCTCTTAAGCTTTAAAAATACATAATATTTTAAAGTAAAATCTTATAAAATTAGGTAAAATACATTAACGCAGATGCCTCACATTGTCAAGAGTTACTTTGCTGGACTACTGCCAACATTTATTCGCAAATTCTAAAGAAGCCATATTCTGTTTTAATGCCGGCATATCCCCGTTACCTGTATCTATAATAAACCCTTCTTCTTTAAGGGTTAGGTAAATGAATATATCCAGGCTGCGTTGATTCTGAAAATAGCCTACCCTATGGG
>CAZWON010000045.1:0-7107 GCA_964635565.1 uncultured Planctomycetia bacterium | reverse complement strand
GAACTGGCTCGTTTTTACGATTCCTTAAAAAAACTGTTGGAGACCTTCCAGGCTTCGTAGGCTCTCTATTTTTGTTTTAACCAATATCACACAATAAAAATTTGAAAAATATTTGATTCGTGATAAAATATAATCCTATTTTTTCTTATGAAAGAAGAAACTAATCTACAGCTAAAGAGAACGCCACTTTATCCTCTCCATAAGAAAAATTATGCAAAAATGGTAATTTTTTTTAATTGGGAGATGCCTATAGAATATGAAGGTATTCTAAGAGAAGCTAAGAATACCCGTACTCATTGTACTTTATTCGATGTTTCCCATATGGGAAAAATAGAAATAAAAGGTAAAAAATCCTTAAAGTTTATTCAGTATCTTACTACCAACAACATAGAGAGAATAAAAGCTTTTTCTCTTCAGTATAATCTTTTTATAAATGAAGAAGCAACCATTATAGATGACTTTATGATTTATAAACTAGAGGACGGTTTTTTGTGTGTAGTAAATGCTTCCAACAAAGATAAAGTTTTTAGATGGCTTAATAGCAATAAAATAGATGGTGTAGAGATAGAAGATAAAAGTGATGATATGGCTCTTCTTTCATTGCAAGGCCCACATTCTGAAGCTGTTATAAAAAAAATATCTTCTATTAATGTAAAGAGGTTAAAATATATGCATTTTATTTATTCAAAGATAGATGGTGTTAGATGTATAATTTCACGGAGCGGTTATACAGGAGAAGATGGTTTTGAGTTGTATTGTTCCAGTAAAGATGCTTTTAATCTATGGGAGCTAATAACCAATGGGGGGAAAGAGTACTTTTTATCTTTTGGGGGACTGGGAGCAAGAGATATCTTAAGAATAGAGGCGGGCTATCCTTTGTATGGACATGAAATTAATGAGTCTATAAACCCCATTGAGGCATCCCTTAGGTGGGTAGTTAAAGAAAGAGAAAAGGATTTTATGGGAAGGGAGAAAATATTAAAAATTATGAATTCTTTTTTATCTAAGAAACGTATAGGTTTTATTATGGAAGATAAAGGAATTGCCCGTCAAGATTACTGTATTTATAGTAAGGATAAGAAAAATATTGGAAAGGTTACCAGCGGAACATATTCACCCAATTTAAATAAATTTATAGGCATGGGCTATATAGATGGTTCTTATTCTGATAAACAGGTATATATTGAAATAAGAAAAAAATTGTATCGCGCTAAGATAGAAAGTTTTCCTTTTATAAATATAAGAACACGCTGATAACAGATAAAGGAGGGAAGATGGCAGATATTAAGTTTACCAAAACCCATGAATGGGTAAAAATTGAAAATAGTATTGCCATTGTAGGAATAACTGATTATGCTCAGTCAGAACTTGGGGATATTGTATTTGTAGAGCTTCCCTCTTTAGGGAATAAAATTGCTAAAAACATGCCGTGTGCTACTGTTGAGTCTACAAAGGCTGCTAGTGAGGTATATGCTCCTCTTTCAGGTGAAGTGATAGAAATCAATAGCGAACTTAATAATAATCCTCAGCTTATTAATGAGAGTCCTTATGATAAAGGATGGTTATTCAAAATAAAAATTGCAAATAGAGAAGAAATATCACAACTTATGGATAAAGATATCTATAAAGAGTTTGTAGAAAAAGAAAGTAGATAATTTTATTTTATACATAAATGTCTTATATCCTTAATACACCTTCCCAGATAGAAAAAATGTTGGAGGAGATAGGTCTCATATCATTAGAAGAACTTTTTAAACATATTCCCCAAAAAATAAAAGTTAAGGAACTAAATAATTTAGAGGAAAGAAAAAGCGAATTAGATGTTTTAAGTACGATAGATAAAATAGCAAAAAAGAATAAAGGTACGAATAAGTTTAATTCTTTTTTAGGGGCAGGGTTATACGAACACTATATTCCTTCTGCTCTTAAGCATCTTCTTTATCGGACAGAGTTCTATACTGCATATACACCTTATCAACCAGAATGTTCTCAGGGGATACTCCAGGCACTATATGAATATCAAAGTTTCATATGTTTATTGACAGGAATGGAGGTGACCAATGCTTCTTTATACGATGGAGCAACAGCAATGGTTGAAGCAGTATTAATGAGTCTGAGAATAAATAAAAGGAATAAGATTATAGTTACAAAGAGTGTTCACCCAGAATATAGAGAAGTTCTTTATACTTATCTGCGCTTACAACCGTATCATATCATAGAACTTCCTTATAAAAATGATGGGTTGATAGATAAAGAAGCTCTTTTAAATATTATTGAGGAGGATACTTCCTGTATTATTATACAAAGTCCCAATTTCTTTGGATTAATTGAGAATATAGAAGAAGTAAAGAGAAGCATCAAAGATAAGAATATAATTCTTATAGACGTAGTTAATCCAATTACTTTAGCTATTCTTAAAGAGCCAAAGGAAATGGGAGTTGATATTGTATGTGGAGAAGGTCAGTCTTTGGGAGGAAATCTTTCTTTTGGCGGTCCTAGTTTTGGCTTTCTTGCTACAAAGAAAGAATATGTACGTCAGCTTCCTGGAAGAATAGTGGGAAAGACTGAAGATGTTGAAGGTAACCCTGCTTTCTGTCTTACCCTACAGACTCGTGAACAACACATAAGAAGAGAGAAAGCAACTAGTAACATATGTTCTAATGAATCACTTAATGCTATTGGCGCAGCAATTTACTTAGCTTTATTAGGGAAAGAAGGATTTAAAAAAGCCTCTTTATACTCTTTAAATAACACTTACTATCTTCTCACTAAATTGAGAGACATAAAAAAAGTATCTTTCCCTTTTAAGGGATTAGTGTTTAACGAATTCGTATGGAAAATAGAAAATGCACATAAAATATTACAACAGTTAGAAGAAAAGAATATATTAGGAGGAGTTGCTTTAGATAAATTCTATCCTGAGCTTTCTGATTGCATATTAACTTCCTGCACAGAAAAGAAAACCAAAAAAGATATAGAAGATTTCATATGGAATTTAAAAAAAATAATAAAGTGAGAGAAGAGTTAATTTTTGAGAAGCCTATAACTTCTGAAAGCGCTAATTTTTTCTCAACCTCTTTAGATGAAATTAAAGAAGCAAAAGAATTTATCCCTTCTAAATTCTTACGTAAAGATTTGCCTCTTCCTTCCTTAGGGGAACCAGAGGTAGTGCGTCATTATACTAATTTAAGCAGACTTAATTTTAGTATAGATGCTAATTTTTATCCTTTAGGCTCCTGCACGATGAAATACAATCCTAAAGTAAATGAAGATATTGCTCAAAAGGAAGAGTTCATATTTTTACATCCTTATCAAGAAGAGAAGTATGTTCAAGGCGCCCTTCAGATAATGTATGAACTGAATAAGATACTATGTGAGATTACTGGCATGCGACAGTTTTCCTTTCAGGCATCAGCTGGTGCTCACGGTGAACTTATAGGTATGCTTATTATAAAAGCATTTCACGCCCTTAATAACGATAAGCGTTCTAAAGTAATAATTCCTGACTCTGCACATGGGACTAATCCTGCTTCAGCAAGTATGTGTGGTTTTGAAACCGTAGTAGTTAGAAGTACAAAAGAAGGGCTGGTAGATATTGACGAGCTTAATAAGAAAACTGACGATGAAGTAGCGGCAATGATGTTGACAAACCCCAATACATTAGGATTATTTGAAGAGCAGATTCTTGATATAAGTAATATTTTACATAAGAAGGGAGCTCTTCTTTATTATGACGGAGCTAATTTTAATGCTTTAATGGGAATTGTTAAGCCCTCATGTATGGGTTTTGATGTTATCCATCTTAATCTGCATAAGACATTCTCCACTCCCCACGGCAGTGGTGGCCCTGGAGCAGCTGCAGTAGGAGTAGTAAATAAGCTTGTAGAATTTCTTCCTGTACCTATAGTGGGCAAAGAGAAAGATAGGTTTTATTTTAATTATAATCTAAACCATACTATTGGCAGAGTAAAAGCTTTTTACGGTAATTTTTCTGTTATTCTTAAATCATATGCCTATCTTCTTAGAATTGGTAGAGAAGGAATAAAGAGAGTAGCTTATAATTCTGTGCTTAATGCTAATTATATAAAAGAAAAATTAAAGGAATATTATACGCCTGCTTCTATAAGGCAGTGTATGCATGAAGTAGTATTTTCATGTTCAAAACAAAAAAATAAAGGAATAACTGCCTTAGATATTGCTAAACGCCTAATTGATTTTGGCATCCATCCTCCTACGATGTATTTTCCCCTTATTGTGAAAGAGGCTCTTATGGTTGAACCCACAGAAACAGAGAGTAAGGATACTCTCGATAGGTTCATAAATATTATGATAGCCATAGATGAAGAAATTGAAAATCACCCTGAGAGATTAAAAAATGCCCCTCTTACTGCACCTGTAAGGCGTGTTAATGAAGTAAAGGCTGCCCGTTTTCCTAATTTAAGATGGGAAAAGCCTGGCGAATAATTTTAGATAGTTTTTATGACCCTTTTTATAATATGGCAAAAGATGAAGCTATTCTTTTTTCCTATAAATTAAATTTAGTCCCCACTTTAAGAGTATATTCATGGAGTTTCCCTTCTATAACCTTAGGATATAAACAGAAAGCACAGGAGGTATTAAACATTGAAAAGTGCTATAAGGAAAATGTTCCTTTTGTTCGTCGCATTACTGGAGGGGGGGCAATTCTTCATTGCCAGGAATTAACCTACTGTATTGTGTGTAGTAAAAATGATTTAGAAATTCCCTATAATATAAAAGAATCCTATAAAAGGCTAAATTCTTTTATTATAAGATTTTACAAGTCGCTTGGTTTGGAAGCTTTTTTTGCCTTAGAGAACAACCCTGCTATAAGAGCTAAAAGGGTAGATTTTTGTCTTTCTAGTTGTGAACCTTTTGATATAGTCATAGATGGTAGAAAGATTGGAGGGAATGCTCAGAGGAGATTAAAAGATATAATCTTTCAACAGGGCTTTATTCCTTTTGTTGTGAAATGGGATTTAGTCCAACGCCTCTTTAAAAATAACCCTCTAAGTTCAAATTTAAGAACTACATCGCTTAATGAGATAGCAGGTAGAAATAACGAGTTTATTTCCTTGTGTAAAACATTTATAAAAACATTTATAGATACATTTAGAATATCTTTTAATTTTAGGGATATAACGGATGAGGAGAAAACAATTCTTAATGAGCTTATAGAATCAAAATATACTCAAGATAAATGGAACCTAAACTATTGAGAAAGCCAAATTGGCTTAATAAAAAAATAAACCTGCTTAAGAATCGTGAGATGAAAATACTTCTTAAGGAATTTAAACTTAATACTGTCTGTCAAGAAGCGCTGTGCCCTAATATTTCTGAGTGTTTTTTTTGTGGAGTTGCTACTTTTATGATTATGGGTAATATTTGTACAAGAAACTGTAAATTTTGTAATATAAAGAAAGGCAAGCCTTTATCTTTGGATTGGAATGAACCGGAGAGAATTAAGAAAGCAGTAGAAAGACTTAAACTTAAATATGTTGTTATTACCAGTCCAACCCGTGATGATCTAAAAGACGGGGGGGCTAAATTCTATGCCTACACCATAAGTGTCCTTAAAAGAATTTCTTCCTTAAAAATAGAAGTCCTTATTCCAGACTTCTTGTTAAAAAGACAATCGCTGGAAACACTGGTAGAAGCAAAACCTGATGTTATTGCTCATAATATTGAGACAGTCCCTTCTCTGTATAAAAAATTAAGGCCAAAGGCAGATTACAGACGTTCCATAAAATTGTTAAGAGCTTTGAAGGAAATAGATTCTACTATTATAACTAAGTCAGGAATTATGCTCGGTTTAGGAGAAAAAGAAAAAGAGATAATTAGAGTGTTTAAAGATCTAAGAGGAGTAGATTGTGATTTTGTAAGCATAGGACAGTATTTACCACCATCATTGTCTCATTACCTTTTAAAAGAATATATTTCTCAAGAGAAGTTCTCTTATTTTAAGGAGGTGGCTCTTTCTTTAGGCTTTAAGTCTGTGATGAGTACCCCTTATACGCGCAGTTCCTATCTTGCCCATCTGTATTTTGATTCTTCTTTTATTTAGAAGAAGCTAAATTATCCCTTTTGTTGTAATATAATATTAAAAAGGGGATAACTGTAAGAAAATAATTAATTTTATGGTTGTATACATTTCGAAGCAAAAACAAGAAATCCCGTATGGGATGGCATCTGTTGTTCTGGCCGGGTGCGATTATACCTTACTAAAATTCTTCTTACTAATACTTCAAGAGTCTCTATATCCGAGAATCCTTGTTTTTCTAAAGTAAAAACCATGCGAGTAAGTTGTTCATAAGAAGGGCAAATGAAGGCAACTTTATAGCCTGGTTTAAGGGCACGATAGACTGCTTCCACAAGGGTCCAAGGACTTCCGATATCAATCATAATAAAATCTACATTATCTTCATCAAATGATTTAATTACCTCTTTATGTTTAAACTCTACGAACTGTAACAGTCCATTCTTTTTGACGTTATTTATAGCATTTTCTAGCAAATCTTTTCTTCGTTCATAAGCATATACTTTACCTGTTGGTCTGATAAAATAAGCTAAGGCGGAAGTAAAAGCCCCACTTCCTGTGCCTACTTCAATTACTCTTGCACCGGGGAATATTGTAGATTTTATTAATATTATAGCTGAGTCTTTAGGGTAAATTATTTGTGTCTTACGGCTTACTTTCATAATCATTTCATAAAGAGTTGGTTTAAAGAGATAAAATATTTCTTTAAGGTTTGTATAAATGTACTGACCAAATTCTTTCCCAATAATATCTTCCATTTTAATATACCCTTTATCAGTGTGAAATTCACCCTTTAAGGTAGCTTTGATAAGATATTTTCTTTTTGAGTCTTTATAGAGTAATACTAAATCATCTTCTTTAATCATTTTTATAATAATATCATTTTTTAAAGATTATTCTACTACTTTATCTTTAATTATTAAAGAGTGGATATCTCAGGAATTTCTAATTTTTAATGTCTATTAAATTTCTAATTCTTCAATTTTTAATTAATAATGGATGCGTCCTAAATTTTGATATGTAATGAGATAAGTATAAAAGCTATTAAAAAA
>CAZWON010000044.1:0-7186 GCA_964635565.1 uncultured Planctomycetia bacterium | reverse complement strand
CCTGCGACCCGCTGGTTAACAGCCAGCTGCTCATACCTGCTGAGCTACCGGGGAAGTTATTTTATCTAAGAACTTTCTTCCCTGACCTGATTTAAGAAAACGCTCTCTTTGTCTAGCTTCTTTCACACAAACAAACTCTTCATAATACACTAAATCAAATGGACCATTCTGCCTAGTCCACTGATTGGAACCTGAATTATGCTCTTTTAGACGCACTTCAACTCTTTTCGAAGTACAACCTATATACCTCTTACCATTACGTCTACTTTTTAATACATAAACTATAGCCATCTTTCTATCTTATTACAGCCCTCGCCTGAGGCGAGTTCGCCTTCGGCGAAAGCTGCTCATACCTGCTGAGCTACCGGGGAAATTTATCTAAGAACTTTTTAATCAGATTTTAAAAAACACTCTCTTTGTCTTACTTTTTTCAAATAGACAAATCAAAGTAATTATAAAGGAATTATAATTATAGCTTATCCTCTCTTTGGCGTCAAGCACAACTACTCTTAAGAATCTACATATGGAAGGATTTTATTCTTATCAAAGATAGGAAAGGGGCTCTTTGAGCAATTTTGTCTACATCTAAAATATAACTTTGAACGATTGTCCTTAATCCCATATTTTTGTTAACAAAACTTGCAATACGCTTATCAGGAACAAACAATACAAATGCATAGACAACAGAACAGTAAATAAGGTGAGAAATTACAAAGGTCCGAGCAGCCCCAAAAGCACTCAACTTAAATGTCCTTGCCAATAACCATATATAAACTATCACCCAACTTAATATAACATACAAATAAAAAGCCTCAGTAAAAGGTAGTCTCCAATGAGGCTTGAAGTTTATAACTACTCCTTCTATTGCCATCCAAACACCTTTAAAAAAAAGAAACCCTATAAACCTTCCTATATTAATAGCAAATAAGAACCAAATATAATTCTTAAATTCATATGGCTGTCTTGTTGGGAGAGAATATAAGGCTAACCACAAACATAATAAAGAAAAAGGCAAGTCTACAATAATCATAAGAAGCAAATCATTATAATCAAAAGTAAATTCTTTTATTACTTCCTTTGCGTATCTAAAATATATAACTATGTTTCGATAGAAATCATGCTGAAATAAAAAGGTTTCATAACTGCTCTTATTTTTAGCAAAAGCACACAAATAAAAAATTCCTGATAAAAGAGTAAAAAGAAGGATTATAATTGTAAAAAATATCTTTTTTCTCATAAAATATTGAAAAATGCTCAAGGTAAAACTATCCCACAGGTTTACGCTCAAGAAAAGCCTTACCGAGGGTAGAAGAATCAATATATTCAATTTGTGTCCCTAAAGGCACACCCATACCAATACGGTATATCTTTACAGGATATTTTGATATCTTTTCAATTAAATACTGAGCAGTAAGTTCGCCATCATTATCAGGATCGGTAGAAATAATTACCTCTTTAATCTCTTTTCTATGCAGTCTATTAAGCAATTTACCAAGATTAAGCTCTTCGGGCCCTATTCCTTCTAAGGGAGAAATTGAACCTAAAAGAACATAGTAAACTCCTCTAAAACGGGAGGTCTTCTCAATAGCCAAAATGTCTTTTGGCTCTTCAACAATACAAATGACTTCTTTATCTCTTTTAGAATCACTACATATTGCACATATCTTTTCAGAGGTAAAATTATTACATAATGCACAAGGTCTAATATGAGATTTGACTTCTGTAATATAAAAACTTAGCTCTTTTGCTTCTTTAGGGTTCATTTTAAGAATATAAAAAGCAATACGCTCAGCACTTCTCCTTCCTATCCCAGGAAAATGGGATAACCTTTCTATCAACTCCTCTAATATCTTAGGGAAACTATTCGCCATCAGTATGAATGTTACCTCCAAAAGTATCTAAAAGCTCATTTATAAAAATATCTGTCTCTTTTTTCTGGGAGACACTTTCTGAGTTTTCTATATCTTTAGGGGTATCTTCTTCCTTCAAGATAATGCATTTTATACCTATATTGCAACCTAAAGATTTCACCAAATAACTCTTAATAAACTTTATATTTTTAATATTTTCTAATACCTCCTTATGGAACTTATATTTAGGCAGGAAAGCTAAAGTTAAAATTTGGTTTTTAAGTGAATAAATAGAGGCCTCTTTAAGATATGAAGCCAAAGAAACTCTCTCTTTACTTATCTCAGAAATAATCTCTGGCCATTTATTAGAAACTTCTTCAATAGTTAAAGAAGAATTATCTTCTTGCGAAAGAGATTCTTCTGAAGGCAAGGAGTCTTTCTGTGTTTCTTCTTCCTTATCTATATCATCTAAATCAAAATCAAAATCATTTTGCAGAGCTAACTCAAGCAAGTTTTCAGTATCTTTCTTAGAAGAAAAAGAAGGATTTTGACTAGAAGGATGTAAGTTAAGGGAAGTATTTTTATTTTCTCCTTCAGTTGTTCTCTTGTCTGATTCTTCTCTTTTAGCCTTTATCTCATAACCTTTAGCCTCTATCCCATAAGAAGAAGATTCTTTAGGGTGATGTATTTTTTTCCCTGCGGATTCTCTATCATCTTTTGAGAAATTTGTAATGAACTTTATTATTGCTAACTCCAAGGGAATTCTTACAGAATTAAGTTTCTTGGATAAATCCTTACCTTCAATCAACAAATCCATAATTCTTAGAATATCAAAGGTGGTAAAGGATTCTGAGATTTTGATAATAAATTCTTTAGTATAGGGAGAAATATCCTTAATTTCTTTAAATGTCTTTATACTAATTTTTGAAAGTAAAACACTACGTAGATGCTCTATGAAGCTACTTAAAAATATACCTAAATCTTTTCCTTCTTGAGTAATTTTTTGAATAAAATCTAAACTCTTCTCTATATTCCTTTCTGCAATGCACTCCAGCATATTGTTAAGCGTTGTCTCGTCAATAATCCCCAGAAAAGATATTACATCTTTTATTTCCCCCTTCTCTAATATAATAGGCGTTATCTGGTCTAAAAGAGACTCAGCATCACGAATACTTCCATCAGCACTTCTGGCAATTGAATGTAGAATATTTTTGTCTATCTTAAGGTTTTCTTCCTTTATAATCCTCTCCAGCTTACTTATTATTTCCTCAAATGTAAGTAGTTTAAACTGAAACTTCTGACAGCGTGATAGAATTGTAGGCAATACTTTCTGGGGTAAAGTTGTAGCAAAAATAAACTTTACATGGGAAGGGGGCTCTTCTAATGTTTTAAGAAGGGCGTTAAATGCCTCCTGCGTCAGCATATGAACTTCATCAATAATGTATATTTTGTATCGGGAGTTTGCAGGAGAAAGTTTTACTGCTTCTCTTAAAGTCCTAATTTCATCAATACCACGATTGGAGGCGCCATCAATCTCTATAACATCTAAAGAAGTTCCTTTAGTAATGCTAATACAACTTATACATTTACCACAAGGATTTACCGTAGGGCCTTCTATGCAGTTTAATGCTTTGGCAAAAATTCTTGCTAAAGATGTTTTACCTACTCCTCTTGGTCCACTAAAAAGGTAGGCATGATGAACGCGATTTTTTAAGATAGCATTCTTTAAGGCAGAAACTATATGTTTTTGACCTACAACCTCATTAAAATTTTGTGGTCTATATTTTAATGCAAAAGCAATATTTTCCATTATTCAGGGGGATAATTTAATCTCATCTATATACTTTACATACCCCAGAAGGCTCACAATATTAGTGCTCCAATTATACCATTTTTAATATTTTTAGTCTATATCACCAAATAAAATATTCTCTCTTTTATTTATATAATCATTAATAATAGTCCTCCGGCTATAAGAATTATTGCTGTAATCATCTTTACATTAAAAACATAGCAGTTACTTTTACCATCTTTTGTTTCTAATGTTTTGATTTCAATATAAGGAACAGGAGCTCTTCTATACCAGCCCGTAATCTTAACCTCCTCTCCAATATATCTTTTAGCACGCAGTAATCCAAAAAAGAAATTCCATATACCCAGAGGTTGCTGGTAATCCAAAAATATTATACCTGTGTCATCCTGTAGAACAAAATCCTCACTCCAGATAAGACCAGGTACTCCTCTACCTACTATGGTACCCTTTACTGTACAGGGAACAGGACGAATACGGGAGACCTTCACTTTCTTTAAGAGAGAAGCAATATTCATTTCAGGAAAGTAGGAAAAATTATAAGAAAAATATATTACTGCAAGGTATGCTGCACCTAAAAGAGAAATCCCCATCTTAATATAAAAAGAATTACCCGTAGCAACAGAAACACCTATAATTGCTAAAATAACAATTAAAGGTAAACCCGAAATAACCAAATCAACAAAAAATTCATCCCAGTAGCTTTCTGGTCTTCTCTCATCAAAAGTTATGTAAGGTTCTTTACCGTAGGCTTGTGACTGTCGGCTTAAAGCTAAAAGACGTCTGGCAATTAAAGGGTGGGTTGAGTGAAGCTGGTAGTAAAGAGCCCAGGGATTCCATAAATCCCAACGCATTGCTCCTTTCAAAAGCTCTTTGTCAATTTCTCCACCCATAGAAGCAGGATGATATGTGGTTACTGCTAAGGCTCTTGCTGAAGAGGGGTCAAATACTCCCATTGCTTTCATAGACTCTATTTTTTCACTTCTTTCTTTCTTCTCTTTCTCCTTTCCTGCCAGACCATAACCAATTTTAACTAGTGCTTGGGCTAGACTATTGGGATTTGTAGTTATTTCTCCAGAAAACCTATCAGCAAAATATTCTCTTATGCGGGAAAACCATAAAACAATATATTCAGAAATAATATAAAGAATATAAGAGGTGATAGCAATAGCATAACGGGCAGGTGCGGATTTATCTTCTCTTCCGCGGCTTCTCATCCTTATAAGAGTCCGATAAATATAATAAAGAATTAAAGGGACTAAATTAGCGACGGTCATAATTAGCATATCCCAGTGAACCACATGTCCAAATTCATGGGCAACTACTGCTTTTACCTCGTCAGGATTAAGTAAATCCATAATCCCCTCTGTAATCACAATGCGAGCATTGTTAGGAGTATGGCCATAAGTAAAGGCATTGGGAGAACCATCAGGAATTATCCCCATACGGGGAATTCTTATATTTTTCTTTATACAAACTTTTCTTACAAAATCAACTAAATAAGATGGCAACTCTTCTAAATCAACCCACCTCAGGCGATAAGCCCACCTTAAAGATAAGTCCATAATAAAAGGTGAAAGCAGAAATTGCAAAGAGGCAAATATAACACCAAATAAAAACGCGCCTAAAGGAGTCATAACCCCAAAATTTACAAGAAGAATAAGAATAAAAGTAAGTAAGGCATAAAGCCCAATGAGAGTAAGGGAAGAAACTAAACCTAAGTTGGGGAGCTTCAAAGAATCCTCTTTAGATTTTCTAAAATTGTTCTCTATAGCAAGTTTTAATTTAAATTTTTTTGCTCCCGGAAGTTTTTCAATCTCTCCCTTATCAAGCCATATCCCCTCTGTTTGTGGACAATAGTCAATAATAAGTTTCCCCTCAAAAAGAGGAAGTTCAACCAAAGGAGTTTGAGTGCGAGGGTTTATACGCTCTGATGGTTTTTGGTTTCTCAATGCTTCTTCAATTTTATACCGCAGGTAAGTAGAAGCTTGAGTAAAATAATATATCTCTCCCTTATCAAGCCAAATACCCCCGCATGCAGGGCAAAAATCTACCATTACGCCATTTGTAGTCAAAGTCTCTTTAAGGTTGACATTTTTACAATGAGGACATTTCATCTTTACCTCCCTTTTTATATATCTATCATTTAGAGATTAGAAAAACAATAAAGCTAATGTAACTTAAAAGAAGAATTAACCCTTCAGTTCTACTTATCTTAAAACCAGTGCGCATAAAGATAGCTACTCCCAGAGTGAACAAAATAAGAATAGGCATCTCAAATAACAGTATAGAAAAACTCCCAATAGTAATTGGTTTTATAAGAGCAACTACTCCCAGAACAAAAAGGATATTAAATATATTACTTCCCACAATATTACCAATGCTTATACTTGACACTTTTTTTACTGTGGCTGTTAAAGAAGCTGCCAGTTCAGGTAAAGATGTGCCAATTGCAAAAACTGTAATACCAATAACCCACGGACTTATACCAAAAAACTTTGCTAAGTTAACAGCAGAATTTACCATTAAATTGGCTCCTATAATTACTACTCCTAAAAAAAATAAAGCGATTACGCTTACAGTAAACTTCGAAAAAGTATGTTTAAACAAAGAGTTGAATTTAAAATCCTTTAGTTCTTCAGAAGAGCTTCGCCCTTTAGCCTCCCGATAAGTAACGAAACAAAAAATAAAAAATATAACTAAAAAAATTAAACCATCTATCCTACTTAAAACTAAATCCCAACTTAAGCCATAAAGTAATCCCACACTAAAAAGCATTATAGGGAGTTGTTTTTTAAAAATTTCTTTTTTTATTTTAAGAGCCCTTATAGAAGCGCACAACCCAAGAATAAGGCCTATATTAGAGATATTGCTCCCTATAATGTTACCCAGAGCGATAGCTTTTTGATTTTTTACGGCAGCAACAACACCGACTAATAACTCTGGAGCAGAAGTCCCAAAAGCGATTAAGATAATTCCTATAAATAGAGGAGTCAAACTAAAAAGAAAAGCGAGCTTTACGCTTGACTGAATAAGGAAATTAGACCCCCAAACAAGAAGAAAAAGACCAATTATAAAAACGAGGAAATTACCTACTATCCACATTTATTCTCTCTTACCAAATTATCTTACCAAATAAAAAACAAAAAGCAATCTTAAATGATAATAAGGATCATTTTGGAGATAAACACTAAAGAATAAATAATTGGCAGAAAGAAACTCGTATGTGCTTATCTTCTAGTGTAAGCCAGAGATACTTACAAAGCACATCCGAAAATGTATTAGGCAAAGATTGGCGATGGGGTTATTTTTGGGATAAACGTGAGGGAATAAATAATTGGCGGAGAGGCAGGGATTTGAACCCTGGGTGCAGGCATTCACCCACACAACGGTTTAGCAAACCGTCGCCTTAAACCAACTCGGCCACCTCTCCTGAATACATCATAGGGGCTCTGCCCCTTCTGACACTACGTTCGTAAGATTATCAAAGATGTCAAGCTCACTACGTTGTCATCCCTGAAGAATA
>CAZWON010000043.1:0-7360 GCA_964635565.1 uncultured Planctomycetia bacterium | reverse complement strand
ATTGCCTGCTGGTGTAATTCTCCTTTGCTTAGGGAAAGAAGGCTTAAACCTCCCAGGAAACAAATATATCTTCCTGCTTCTTTAGCGAAAGAGTTGATAGATGAGATTTATAACATGGGCGTTACAGAGATATATTTCTCCGGCAGTGGTGAGCCGTTTATGCACCCTGAGGCTATGGAAGTATTTGCTTACGCAAAAAGCAAGAGAAATATTATTTGCCATATAAACACCAATTTCACTCTTCTCGACCGTAAAAAAATAGACCGTCTGATTGATATGGGTATGGATTTCTTAACGGTAAGTGTCTGGGCAGGGACTCCACAGGTCTATGTTAAGGCTCATATTGGGAGCAACGAAGATAGTTTTATCCGGATTAAAGACAATCTTTTATATCTTAACCATAAGAAGAAAAATAAGCCTAAAATAAAGCTTTACAATGTGATGTTTAGTATGAATTATCACCAGTTGCTGGATATGGTAAAGTTTGCCGAAGAAACGCGCTCCGATTCGCTGGAGTTTACTGTGGTAGATACTATACCCGGCTACACTGATGTGTTGGCTTTAAGGCAGAAACATATCGAGGAGATAATCAGACAAAGTGAGGAGATAAAAAAACGTATCTCGGCCAGAGATAAAAACGGCTGTTATATTTTAGACAGCGGAGTGCGCCTATTTGGGTTTGACCAGTTTTTGCGGCGCCTGAGCAATAAAGAGCATGTTGAAAGCGCTCTTTATGACAAAAACATAATTGACAGTATTCCCTGTTATATCGGCTGGATTTTTGCGCGCATTATCCCCGAAGGAGAAATGCACTCCTGTCTTAAAGCCCATCGTATTCCTACAGGTTCTCTATATCTAAACCGTTTCTCGGAGATATGGGATTCGTCCCAACAATTCTATTTTAGAAAAAAAACCAGAGTCTATAAGAAGAAAGATAAATTCTTCCGCATGATAGGTAACGACCCGGATGTTAAAGAAGCTGGCTGTTATAAAAGCTGCGATGATATTTTGAGAAATATGTGGGTTCATAGCAATATCAAAAGGATACCTTTTGCTTTAAGGCTGACTCTGAAATTGTTAGCAAAAGGCTCCCGTTTGTCCAAAGATATCAAGAGCATCTTCGCCGGCAGCCTTTCTGAATATAAAAAATATCATCCCGATCCTTTAATTGCGGGAATATTACATGGACGTAAAGCATTTGTGGGGCCGGAACAGGTAGTGATAGACCCGACTAACAAATGTAATCTAAGATGTATATCCTGCTGGCTATACTCTCCCCTGTTGAAAAATAAGCCCTCTCGAGAACTGTTAAATAAAGAACTGCCTCCTTCTATTCTTAAAGAATTAATAAATGATTTAGCTTCTCTTAAAACAAAAAG
Organism: uncultured Planctomycetia bacterium; assembly: GCA_964635565.1. Lineage (GTDB taxonomy): Bacteria > Omnitrophota > Gorgyraeia > Duberdicusellales > 4484-171 > CAZWON01. The sequence goes on along the minus strand of CAZWON010000043.1, from coordinate 5,981 downwards.
ATTGAGGTTTACCGGCGGCGGAGAACCTTTTATGTATAAGGGCCTGCTTAGGTATGTAGAATTAGCCAGAAGAAAAGATATAAAAGTTTCTCTCACTACTAACTTTACGCTGGTAAGTAAACAGGATATTAAAGATATTGTCGCTTTAGGAGTGGATGAATTATGCGTAAGTTTGTGGGCCTCTGACGAGAGAACTTACATTGATACTCATCCTACAGCTCTAGCAGAACAATTTTTTAAATTAAAGGATAACCTTATATATCTCAAAAACTTCAAGAAAGACAATATGAGAGTTACTTTTGCTAATGTAATCTCAAATGTTAATTATCGCAGAATATTTGATATGTATAAATTTGCTAGAACATTTGGCGCAGATGCCATTTATTTTACTATTCTAGATGTTATTCCCGGCAGTACAGATGTTCTGCTTCTTTCTGAACATCAGCGTCGAGAGCTTATAAGAGAAACAGAGGCCATTAGAAATCAGGCTGAAAAAGATAATATATTACTTGAGTTCTTTGATGGTTTTGTGCGCCGTCTCTCCAGGCCGGAGCAGGATTTTAGTAAGGGTGAGTTTGATAAAGATGATATAAATAGAATACCCTGCTATGCCGGCTGGACATTCGCCCGTATTATGGCTGATGGTTCGGCCGCTCCCTGCTGCCGGGGGGTTAAAAAAATTATGGGTAATATTAACAATAGAACTTTTAAGGAAATCTGGTTCTCCGATAGATACAATGAGTTTAGGGCCAGAGCGAAATATCAAAAAAAGGATACTCCTTATTTCGAAGAGATTGGCTGCACAAAAGAATGTGATAATTTCATGCATAATAAGCAGACGCACAAGTTCCTTGTTAGAAATGGTTTAGTGAGTGAATAATCTCTTAATTTTCCCAGATTATTTGTCAATTCAAACTACTTCTTTTTGTAATGCTTCCTGCGTGTTTTGTCCCTATAAAGATATAAAAGATTTATTTCCTAAAAAAATAATGGATATGAGACTGTTTAAAAAAATAATAGATGAATGCTCAAATTATAAAGTTGAGAGAATAATCCTTTATATGAGTAATGAACCTTTAACTGATCCTTACATAATAGAAAGAATTAACTATGCAAAAGAAAAGGTTCCTTGGGCTTGTGTCCATATTCTAACGAATGGTTTATTGCTTACTGATGAGATGAGAAAGGGGCTTATAAATTCTAAACTTGACTGGATTGGTATAAGCTTTCATGGGATAAAGAAGGAGACTATAAAAAAAGCAATGGGAATAAATTTCGATATGGCTTTTGAGAGGATTAATAGGTTTATAGAGGAAGCGAAAAAAAGAAAAAATATTGGTGAATACATAATGATTACTTTTTTAAAACATAAGTATTTAACTGACGAGGAGAAAGATGAGACTATTAAATATTGGAAAAAGAAAGGCTTACAAAGAATAAGCTATTTTGCCGGGCCAATTTCGCGTGCAGGGAATGTTAAAGATTTGCCTCGAACTTATCATAGAGGAAAAGTCGTTAGTTGTAGGTCTATCTGGACAGAAAAGATGATACACATTGTGGAGGACGGAAAAGTAGTTTTATGTTGTATGGACTGGAGGAGAGAAGTTGTTTTGGGCGACTTAAATAAGGAGAGTATTTATAAAGTATGGAATGGAAGACGGAGAGATGTCTGGAGAATGATTTATGGTAAAGAGAGAATGCCAGAGAATTTTCTTTGCAGAAGATGTGAAGAAGCGGTGGTAGAGAATAGTTATATCAACAGAAAGCAACAAAAAGCTTTATTAGTTATTCTTCCCTCTTGGAGGATAGATACTCCTCCTTTAGGAATAGCTTCGATCAGTACCTACTTACGGAATAATAATATAATGACAGAAGTGATAGATTTGAATATAGAGATATACCACAGGGTAGATAAAGAAAAAAAAGCATTATGGGGAATGGAAAATTCTTCCTTATGGCGGGTACCATCTTTGTTTTACAAGAGAGTATATCCTTTATTTATCTCTGAAATTGAAGAGATAGCAGAGAAAATAGTTGAGAGAGATTTCAAATTTGTAGGGTTTTTTGTATATGCTCCAAACAGATTATTTACTAAGGAAGTTATTAAGAAAATTAAGATGAGAGATAAAGATAAAATAGTGATTGTAGGGGGGGAAGGTGTTTATGATGTTTTGGAGAGAAAGGTATTTGGGGAAGGGCTTGTAGATTATTTTTTAATAGGAGAAGGGGAGGAGACATTTCTCAAACTTATCAAAGGAGAGACACCCGATGGAATAACTAAAGAAGTAAACGACTCTATCCACTCTGCTTTCTTAGAGTCTTTCTCTAATTTCCCCTTGATTACTTATGAAGAATTTGATCTTCAGAGATATAAAGAGAAGGCCCTCTGTCTTTTGATGAACAGAGGTTGTATATTTCAGTGTAACTTTTGCAATGACTGGCGCTATATAGGAAGGTTAAGAACAAGAAAAGCAGAAGATATTTATAAGGAAATAGAGTTCCATTTCTATAGGAATAACATTAGAAAATTCTACTTTAACGATCAAGTGATAAATGTAAATTTAAAAGAGTTGAATAAATTATGTGAATTATTAATAGAAGCTCCCTTTAAAATAGAGTGGGTCGCTTTAGCTATTCCTTGGGAATATCTTAATTACGGTTTACTCCTCAAGATGAAGAAGGCCGGTTGTATTACTTTAAATTATGGGATTGAGTCGGGCTCTGATAAAGTTAGAAAATTAATGAATAAAAAAATTACTACTAAAGAAGTAGAGAAAGTATTGAGAGATACAAAAAGTGTAGGTATTGACACACAAATAAATCTTATGGTTGGATTCCCGGGAGAAACAGAAAGAGATTTTATAGAAACGGTAGAATTTGTTAAAAGAAATAAAGACTATATTTCCGGAATTACAAATCTTAATATGTGTAATGCAGTTTTAGGTTCAAGTCTAGTTATAGAGAAAGAAAAATTTAATATAGAATTTCCTCCGGACCCAGAAGCTCGTGATACTCATTGGTTTATGAAAGATAAATCAAATACTTACGAGATTAGGCTTAGAAGATGTAAAGAATTAATTGACTTGGTTGAAAAATTAAACCTTCCCCTTTTTACTACTAATTTTCCTTCAATTGATTTTAGAAAAAGCAGAGAAGGTGACAGGATTAATTTTGCAGAAATAGACGATAAAACTGGAGAAACAACTAATATAAATAATAAAAAATATGATTTCCTTCTTATAAATCTTCCTCCCTGGGCGCAGGAGAATCCGCATATAGGAGTTGGTTATCTCTGCGAGTATTTACGCAGACAAGGATTAAAACCTGCCGTTTTAGACTTAAACAAAAGGTTTTTCTCTAATCATTCTGATTTCCGTATGCTCTGGCATGTGGAGAATAAAAACTTCTGGTCTAACGAGAACACATTTCCTTTAATATGGGACATTTTCAAGGCGGATATAGAAAGTGCGATAGAAGAGATAGATTTCTATGGATGTGATATATTAGGGTTTTCTGTGGTTGATCCCAAAGAGAGGCTGACAATTGAGCTTATTAGGAGAATAAAGCGGGAATACCCTTACAAGAAGATAATATTAGGGGGGGCGGCTACTTCTACAAAAGAACAACGGAAGATATTTATAGATAATGTTCCCGGGCTTATAGATGTATTTGTTGTCGGCGAAGGCGAGAAAGTGCTTTTTTCTTTAATAGAGAGAATGAAAAACAGCAGCGATATAGGCGCTGTCAAAGGGATTATCTTTAAGAAAGACAATAATTGGATAGATAACGGCCTTTACTTGCAAGATATTTCTGACATACCTTTTCCTACTTATGAAGAATTTGATATGGATAAATATGGAAAATCACTGCTTGTTGAGTGGTCACGCGGCTGTATTGGTAATTGTGCTTTTTGCAAGAATTGGCGTTTATTTGGAGGCTATAGGCCTAAAGGTATCGATAAAATAATAGCAGAGCTTAAATATCATATTAATAGATACAATATAAGAGAATTCACAGTCGTTGATAATATATTAAACGGAAATGTGAAATTACTCGAGGGTATATGCGAGAGGATAATGAAAGATGGTCTTAATATAACCTGGAGCGGTCAAATCGTACCTCGCAAGGAGATGAGCTTTGAGGTATTTGAAAAGATGAAAAGGGCTGGTTGTGAATGTTTGCAGATAGGGGTAGAGAGCGGCTCGGATAAAGTATTAAAGAGAATGAGGAAAATTTACACCAGTGAGATAGCTGAAAGAAACATAAGAAATGCTAAAAAAGCTGGCATAAAAACAGAGGTTTTTATTATTATCGGTTTTCCTTCCGAAGGCAGAAAAGAATTTATGCAGACTTACAATTTTATTAAGAGAAATAGGAAATGGATAGATACTATTAAATCTATAAATACCTTGCATTTAATTGCAGGAACAGATGTTTATGAAAAAAGAGAAGAATTTGGCATAAAGCCGTTACCTTCAGAGGACTGGCATTATTTATGGGAGACTTATGATGGGAACAGGTATACAGTGAGGAAGAGAAGAGCACAAAAAATATTGAATTTAGCCTGGGATTTGGGAATAAAAGTTATGGAAACAAATATAAAAGAAGGCAAAGAAAACACATTTAAAGTTATAGAAGGAAAATCTCCTCAAGAGAGAATAGAATTGTTAAAATCTTCTATTAATAACCTACAACAACTTCCCGGAAAGAGAATAAAAAGAATAAGAAAAAAAAGAAGTTTTTTTAAATATTTTGTTTTGATCTTGCTTTCTTTTTATATATTTTTTTATATCGTATATTTCTGGATGTATATGATGGTAAGAAATAAGATGCTTCTGGGAGGAAGAAAAGATTAAAAATGGTATTTAAACTAAAAAACAGTTTAAAATCAAAATTTATTCTTATTATGTTAGGAATTATTTTAAGCCTAATGGTATTAGAAATAACTCTTCGAACAATGGGCATTGGTTACAACTTAATATACAAAAATAAAACTTTAAAAGAGAGAAAAGGAAATGTTAGAATCTTTTGCGTGGGAGAATCTACCACATGGGGTATAGGAGCAAAAGACCCTTTAACTCAAAGTTATCCCCGGCAGCTTGAGGGAATGTTAAACAGCAAATATCCTAATATAAAAATAAAAGTTTTCTACGATCAAACAATTGGACAAAATACAGAGGAAATTTTGTTAAAACTTCCTCTTTATATAAAAAAATACCAACCTCAAATTATTATTTTTATGACAGGAATAAATGATTGGTGGAATTTAAATAGGAGTAATATTTTATTGTTTAATAAAGATAGAGCTATTTCTAATATCACTTTGAGTGTATTAGCCTTTCTTGATAAATTTGAGGTGTGGAAATTGTTAAAATATATCTGGTTATCTTCAGGATTATATAAAGAAAGATGGAATTATTGGTTTCCAAGAGATGAAACAACTAAAAGTTTAGAGAATAAGTTAACTAAGCTTTATGGGGAAAATTATTTTAATATTATTGATAGAATTACAGAGCGTGATTTAGAAAAAATGGTAAAAGTATGTAAAAATAATAATATAAATGTAATTTTATGTAATTATCCAAGAGGGATGACAGATAATCTATATGAAATTATTAAGAAGATAGCAGAAAAAAATAATATTTTATTTGTAGACAATTATCTTCGGTTTGAATCTTTGCCTGAAGATGAAATAAAAAATTATTTTTGGAAAGATAATTGGCATCCGAATGAAAAAGGGTATAGATTAGTAGCTGAGAATCTCTATAATATAATTATAAAGAATCATTCAATTGAAAAAATTATAAAATGATGAGATTTTTTAAAAGAATTATTAAAAAATTAGGAATTTTAAAAGAACTTTTTAGTTTTTTGTGGCGAAACAAGCTCTGGTGGATGATACCAATGATTATTGTTTTTATTCTCCTCGGTATACTAATCTGGTTTGCTCAGAGTTCGGCGGTTGTGCCGTTTATTTATAC
>CAZWON010000042.1:0-7710 GCA_964635565.1 uncultured Planctomycetia bacterium | reverse complement strand
ATATATAGAAATAAATAGAAATTTGTTCGCTAATACGGACGAAATAGATAGAAATCTATAGAAATTTAATAGAAATTAAAAATTAGAAATTTCCGAAACATTATTGCTTCAAACATTATTATCTCAAACAGAGCTCACCATCAGACATTGAGAAACTAATTCTTTACCAATACTTTTAAAATATCAGAAAGATGGAAGAATGTTACTGGCAATGGGTATAACACAATATATAAAAATATACTTTTGCATTATTGCCATCTTGTTTTTTTAGAAAAAATATGTTATTTCTTAACTGGATTGATTGATAATACAATATCCACTGAAAAGGCAAACCTCAAGGTAACTTGGGGGACGCAAAGCTTCCGGTCCTGAAAGAAGGACAGCGGGGTTGCCAAAAGGATAAAAAATTAAACCCTAAGGTTGCCAAAGGTTGCCTTAGGGTTTTTTTGAAGATTATAATGAAAAAAAAAGAAATCTTACACAGAGTAGTAACATTCCTCAGTAGAAAGGAATTGGACTATCTCGATAACATTTCCAAAGATATTCTTTTCTCAGAAGGGATTAAAATATCCCGGTCTTTGTTGCTTAAAGAAATAATCGATATATTTTTGCTGTCAAAGAAATCTCCCCGTAATTACGAAGAACTGATAAAGAATATTACGGAGTATAGTAGAAAGGGAGGACAAAATGGTTAAATACGCCATCATATTCCTTGCATTATCTACTTTTTTAGACCTTCCTGCGGAAGCTAAAAATAGCGTGGTCATAAAAGTATCATGCACCATCCCGAAAATTGTAACTCTGTCTAAAGAGAGTAAAGAACTAAAAGAAAAGGATAGTACTGTTCAATACGAGGAGGTAACACGCAACGGCAAAAAAATATTTCTTAAAACTGTCGTTGCCAAGTAGTTAGCTTAAACCGCACCTTTATAATTCAATCCTGCCCAAAACTATTTTTTCCTTAAAGGTATATGATAAAGATAGTTAACTCCTTCGGAGAGCTCTATAATTTTCTTGACAGGAACCTGCGGAATGTAAGATAAAGGAACAGTATTAATATCAAAGGATAGGGTATATTTTCCTTTCTTTAAACCCCTGAAAAAATAACGTCCTTCAGAATCTGTAACGGTTTCTTTCTCCCCTATACTGATACTAATACCTCTCACAGGAACATCGCCCTCGTCAAATTTACTGTTTCCGTTAGCATCATAAAAAGCGATACCATAGATACCGGAATTTGTAGTAATACCAAACATCACTTTTTTCTTTACGCCATTTTCTATCTCTACTTCTACATTGGACGGTGTTGTAAAAACATATCCGCCTGGTAAGCTTTGGGGGTCAACGCCCACCACGACTTTCTTTGCCCTTATTTGAGCGGTAAAATAGCCATTTTCATCGGTAATAACTTCTTTTTTGCCCACCTTAACCTTTATTTCTGATACAGGGGTATCCTTATCGTCTTTTTTGCCATCACCGTCTAAATCTTTAAATACAACGCCAGTTATTATTCCTTTAGGGCTCCAGCTGAAAGGTAAATCAAAAGTGCTTTTTATACCCAATCTTATTTCACCTTCAATATATTTTTGGGTATCAGCAGCTTCTGCCCATACATTACGCACTCTTCCATCCATAAAAAATTCTACATCAGGAACAGGATTGTAACTGATGCGTAATGACCCCTCAATGCTATCCTCTCCTGCTAAAAAGCTGTGCGTGGAAGTAGTATTTTCCTCATTCCTGTAATAAACTCTAAAATCACCCTTCCATCGGGGATTAAATTTCTTATAATAATCTATACCTGTCTCCCATACCAAGGGGGAAGATTTAGAGCCATCAATTCTTTCTGTAAGCCATCCATGGGTATAATTAAAATAACAGGAAAAGTTATCTGTAAAATAATGTCTAAGCCCGCTGTATATATTATAAAAATCGTAATCTGAAGAGGGAGATAAAGGATTTCTGCTTCTTTGATAGCTAGGACCTATAAAAAACGATAATCTTTTGTCCTTAAATATCTTAACGCTTTTAGAATAGTTTGTTCTTATGTTAAGGTAACGGCGGGGAAAAGAAAGGCCAGGGTTATTGGTATAATATATATTTGCAGATAAAGAGGAGTTATTATTAGAAAATGCTTTATTAAGGTTAAATTGCCAGTCAAAATTTGGCTTCCTCTTCTTGGAAGGATTAAACATGTATCTATCGCGGTAAATATCCAGAGCTGTGCTTAAATAAGTATTGTCGCCCATATCCATACTCATACTTAAAATTGTTCCTATTTCTCCCAGATCAGAAGGTCTTCCTGTGATAGTGGTAAAGTTTTTCTCTATGTCACGAAGACTTAAACTAACCTTTGCTTCCCCTACTTTAAAAGAAGAAGATAAATTAGCTGCAAAAGAGTCCTCATCATAAGCAAGCTCGGATACTATATGTTTACCTTCCTTATTATGCTCAATCTCAAATGAGTATACTCTATTTTTTAAATAATCTTCCCTGCCGCTTCCATAACCCCTTGCATAGTTAAAAGAATAACGTGTATTCTCTAAAGGAAATAAGGTGACGTGTAACCCTTCTATATATGACTTTCTTTCTGCAAGGATCCCCGGCGTTATATATCCATAACCCCCTTCTCTTTCTTTACCCCAGATTAAGGAGTAGTGAATTTTCTTATTGAAGGCATATGATTCCCAGAGAATACCTTTAATAAGTTCTCCGGGATAAGAAAAACTGGAAAACCCTTTGTAGATGTCAAAAATTCTTATATTAAAATCTTTAAACCTCAAAAGGTCCCCTTTACTTAATCCAAGGGTATAATTAGTAAGCTCGGTTTTACTGCCATATTTGGCTAATCTTAACGACCCGTCAAAAACTCCATAGGGGCTTTCTCCATAAAACCCTAACCATTGATAAAAAGTAAGGGTTTCTCTATCCATTGTTCCCAGGCGCCTACCCCGATAGTAACTCCTCCATTCGGAATTGTAAAGAAGTTTAAAAGGCTCTGCAGGATATACCAGTCTTTTTTCCCCCCTAGGGGCAATAAAAATAGGAGGAGTAACCCTTACATTGAATGTCCACCTTCTGTCTTCTTCCCAGATATGCAAAAAAGTTGTACCAATGTTTTTTGCATAAACCTTTATTCTTTTGTCGTCTATGCGCTCTATATCAATAATTCTTTTATTGATAACAAGGTATCTTTTTATGCTTTTCCCTTCTATAATTAAGGCCTCGTTGATGGATATCTGAATGGAGGTATTTGGTTGAGCAGAAAACAGCTCATCCGTAAGATATAAAATCCTTTTCTTTGTTATTTTGGCTACCCTTTTAACAGGAACATACTGTTGAGGATAAACCAGTTTTGCCTCTTTTAAGGGTTTCTTTTTATACGATATTGTTTCTACTTCCCCGGGCACTTCTTCTTTCTTTTTCTCTAAAACAATCTTGGAAACTTTTTCTTCTTCAGAAATTTCTACAGGTTTTTTTTCTAAAAGCTTTTCCCAAAAAGATAAAGCTTTTTCTATTTTATCTTTTCTTATTGCCTCTTTTTTCTCTTTCTCTTCTTTGAACTTCTTAGAAAGCATTGATACTTCTTCTTTGCTTATAGAAATAGTTTTTTCTTGAACCTCTGTTTTCGGTACAGCTTCATATTTAATAGAAGCATAAGGAGGCTCTTCATAAGAAATATCCTTAACTTTTCCTTCTTTTATCCTTTTTATAAGATTAATGTAAAATATGGGTTCTTCTGCGTACGGCTTTAAAATCTGGGCAATGCGAAAATAATAAAGGGCATTGTCAAGGTCGTTATTCTTTATAGCTTCAAATGCTAAATCAAGAACATAGTCATAGGAAAGGTAATACTGGGAGTAAACAGAAGTATAAGAGAATGACAAGATAAACAATACAACAATAAAGATGCTTTTTCTAAGCATAATAGATTTGTATTCATCAATCCCTTACGGCTAATATTTCAATGGAATTGTCATGTTTCTTCATAAATTCTACTTCTTTAACCGCAACATCGCCATCCTCAAGATCAAAATTACATACTAATATATAGCTACCTTGCGGCACTTCCTCAGAAATATTTAAGGTAAACTGGGCTTTATCTTCGGGAAAAAGAAACATATCGTTTACTTTACCTCTATCATAAATCATACCTTTGCTGTCCATGACGAAATACGTCCCTTTGGCATTAATAAATACATTCCCTGTATTGGCAAAATCTCCTTTAATAGAGCTATTTTCTGTCCTGATATTATCTATTCGGGTTTTTTTTATGCCCTCTTTTGTCTCAACAAGAAAAAGAGAGCCGATTCTTCCTAAGACAAGAAGACGATTTGTAGGAGTTTCCTGAATCTCTCCTAAGGCAGTCTCAAAAAACATAACTGCATAATAACCGCCTTTAGCAGTAGGGGGCACAGTTATGGAATATTCTACATTTTTTCTTCCAAAGGGAGGAAGTTTAAATTCTACAGGAGAAAAAGATATCCATTGAGCACAGGAATTTTTTACGCTGCCAGGAGGCAAAAACTTCTTGGATCCGTCATAAGGAGGAACATAGAGAAAGTCTTCCACATAAACCTTTACCTTAACTTCCTTACTGGAAGGGTTGTTGACGCTCAGAGAGCCTGTAACAACATTTCCCGGAGATATTTTTAGTTTAACTTTAGGATTACTGATGCCAATATTTAAAGACAAAGCAGGTATGCTTAATAAAATACTAAGGGCAATAAAAATAATAGTCCTCTTTACCACCACCATTATATTATTATAACATATTTTAAGACAATTATTTAAGGGTAAGGGTAAAAGCTACAGTTCCTGAATAGTTACCTGCTGGCTGATCTCCTGTTATAGGCTCTCCTGGAGTTTCGGGTTCTCCTGTGGAAATACCATAATAAACCCGGACTATCCGCGACTTGCCAGAATTGCTATCATATATTATTTTTTCTCCTCCTGCTGCTAAACTAGCATTTCCCACAGAATCTCCTGAAGGTATAGAACCTTGAGCAACCCCGTTACTAAACTTATCATTAGCCTGATAATCAGGATCCATTATAAAACTGTTGTTAAGGTTGTTATCTCCGCTTACTAATCCTGTAGAGGTTTGCTTAATCTGATAGGACCTTCCTGAAGTTCTGGCAATAAGAAAAACAGTATAGTACTTCGTAGCCTGCCAGATACCCAGGTTATCGTTCCATTCCAGAGAACTAAAGTCAATAGAAGTGGCGTCTCCTGAATGACCGAATTCATAAGGATCCTGACCTTCTACTGCCCAGCGTATCCAGTATGACAACTCAAGACTCTCAGGAACTGTAGTTTCCACACTTACAGTAACAGAATCCTCTCCAAAGGAAGGGGTTACAATAATCCCTTCCCCGAGAATAGTTGCACCCATTAATATATAGACAAAAACTTTTCTCATTTACTCCTTACTTTTAAATAACTAATAATAGCTTAAGGAGTGAGAGTGATCGTAATGCTTCCTGTGTAATTACCTGCTGACTTATCAATGGTTATAGGACTTGTATCCGCTGGCTCAATTTTATTGCCATACTGATCAAGTTCTCCTGTGGCAATACCATAGTAAATCCTTAGCCATCCACCTGACAGCTGAGTTTTGGTAAAAGACTGAATGCTGTTGGCATAACTTACCTGAGTAATTTCAGTATCAGAAGTTGAATCAGGCGTCCCATCATTATCTGTGTCAACCTGCTCTGTCTTTACAAAAGTAACAACTACGTTATGGTCAAGGTTATCTGTCCCGTTAGTAAAAGAGCTGTCCACCGTATGAGACACTGTCCAGTTAGAAACATTGGAAAGAACTCCTACATCTATAACACAGTAATGGTTGGGAAGAAATATTCCAAGGTTAGAGTCATAAGTTAGAGTGCCAAAGTCTATGCTACTAACAGGAGTAGAATCCCACTCATCAGTATCAGCGTCAACGTTGTGTATTGTTATTGATAAACCATCCTGAGATTCAATGTGGGCACTTATCTGTATTGTCTTGCTATCACCGGCGAAAACTGACCCTGCAATTCCTAAAACAAGAATAAACATCCCCGTGGCTTTTAAAACTTTACTTAACATTTCCTTTCACCTCCTATTATTAAAATTGCACCAGAAAAACTACTCTTAAAACTCATCTTAAAATTTAAAATACCCGTCACCTCCTTTTCTCTTATTTTTCAGAAAGTAAGTAGGTTACCTGAGTTGAGTAATTTCCTGCAACAACATCATAAGAAACGTCCAAACGGTAGATTATATTAAAAGTCGCCCGCTCCCCTTTTGTATTAGAGGTAAAAATTACCTTATCTCCTACATCTACAGGAGAGAAATCCAGGAAATCTGTTTTGCCCTTATCTTCGTCAGGAAGCTCTACCTTCATTCTAAAAAATTTATCTGCAATCGTGTTGCCCTTTTCATCCGTTAAAGGCATAGAGAATCTCTGAATTACCTGATAGGGAACACCTATATTTGTATTTACCTCAACTTTAACTACTTTCTCCTTGGGGGGGCTATCTGGCTTTATATTAAAAAAAGAAAGGCCTTCTTTAGAGATTACCTTAATGTCAAATATCTTTGTTACTTCTAATTCTATATTTACAGGAATAACCTTATTGATATTATCCCCTTCAAAGTAGTAAATTAACTTACCTCTATACATTCCTGCTGATACGCCTTTTATGAGGTCTTTATCTACGGATAAATTTATATAAAACTCATTACCACCGCTTCTTGAAGAATATACCAGCGTTTTTTTTCTTGTAAGAGGTGATACAGTTAAATAATTTGATTCTCCTTTAGACAAGCCAGAAACAAAGAATTTAACCACCTCATCTTTAATAACTTTTCCTTTTTTGTCGGTAAATGGTTCAACGAGTTCTTGATAAACATTTATACTGCTTCTTGAAGGGGCATCCAGTTTTATTTTAAAAGAAGACTTTAACCCGGATTCGTTTTTTGTGTCTAACCTTACATTTTCCCCTGAAGGAATTTCTATAGTTACATCAATCCGTGGGTTAGCATCGAAACTTAAGTCTAAAATATAAGTTTCAGAATTTCCTTCACTAAGAGATTCAAGGGTGTATAAAATCTTTCCCTGAAAATGCCCTCTTTGAGACATTTTTCTACCGTCAACAGAGTAAACAATTATAAAAGAATCACTGTCGCCAGCACTATTTGAAGTATAGAGAATTTCATCACGAATAGAGAGTAATCGTAAGGTATCCTGATAAAGACTGCCGAAAGCGTTTGTTCCCCGTACAGTATAAAAATTAAGAACCTCCTCATTTAAGACCTCTCCTTTATCATTAACCACAGGTTGAAGCAGACGCTGTCTTAACCTGTACTGTTTAGCCTCTGTTGAAATCATACGAATCCTTACTTCCCTGTTTATATAAGAAGTACTATCGACCTCACCAAACCTTAAGTAAATCCCCTCATAGGGAGTAACTGTCAGGTTTAACGCCCCGTAAGCTACAAATGTATTCATTGCCGCAATATATATAAACAATATACCCATCTTCATCTTTATAGTTTTATCCATAAAAAAAGAGAGGCTTTCTTTTACCTCCCTTCTCCCCCCAATAATGTTTTTAATAACTTTATAATATAACATATTTTATAGTGTTTTTCAATATTGGCAACATAGGGGATTGCGTCCCCAAAATTGATATAACTTTAATTCCATTTAGCCCCTCAAAGAAC
>CAZWON010000041.1:0-7890 GCA_964635565.1 uncultured Planctomycetia bacterium | reverse complement strand
TAGAAGGGAAAAGCCTAAAGATGCTTATCTGTGATGGTAAAAAGGCAATAGAAAACGCCTTTTTATTTGTCTATCCTGACAGAGATATTCAAATATGTTGTGTCCACTATGTAAGAGAATCCCTAAGATACATAAAGAATAAGAAGCTGCTTCCTTCTATAAGAAAGAAAACCTACAATCTCTATAAATCAAAAACAAAGAACGAATTCCTGAATAAATTAAATACCCTCAAAAAAGAATACCAGAATAAAGAGCCTAAGTTTTTTAATATCTTACTTAAAAACATAGACAAAACTTTAACTTTCTATAAATATCCGGCTAAAATTCATTCTTTAATAAAAAGCACCAATTTAATAGAAAGATTCTTAAGGGATATAGAACAATTAACAAGATACTGGCAGGATTCAGAGATGGAAAGAGCACAAACAGGGTTATTTATCTTTTAGTTGAGAGGTTTAACAAAAATAACAATGCCAATTATGGAGGGTATAGCCTTTATGAGTTTACACACTTTTGTTGACAGAGCCGGTAAAAGTAAAAATTGACATTTATAGAGAAATCTATATAATATATAATAGAGATGAATCAGGAGAATTTGAATAATAACTATAGTGGCCCTGAACGAAGGCGGTATCCACGACTTAAAGCAGCCCTTATTGAATATTCTCTTTTAGGTGATGTTTCTTCAAAAGAACTTTCTTTTACTAAAAATGTAAGTATAGGAGGAGTGTGTATTCTTCTTCCTGAAGAGATTCCTACAAATACTCTTTTATCCTTAAATATTTATTTGCCTAATTGTGATAAACCTATTATTTTAAAAGGTAAAGTGGTATGGATTGAACGTTCTGATTACTACACTCCTGGAAGAACTTACTATAATGTAGGCATAGAATTTATAGATATTGATGAGAAAACGCAAAGTTTAATAAATAGTTATATAAGTAATCCCCTCGAATAATTCTTATCCCTTCATATAAAAGATAAAAAAATGGTAAGAACAAAAATAATTGCTACTATTGGCCCTGCGAGTAACACAGAAAAGATATTAAGGAAAATGATACTTTCAGGTTTAGATATTGTGAGGCTTAATTTTTCTCATGGAACGTATAAAGATCACGCTAAAACAGTTAATTTAGTCTATAAGCTTAATAAGAAGCTAAGAAGAGCTATAAAAGTTATGCAGGATTTAGAAGGCTTTAGGATTCGTATTGGCAGACTGAGATATCCTCTAAATTTACATAAGAGAAGTATATTATATTTTACAAAGGAGAATATAATAGGAGAAAATAACCTCGTTCATCTTGATTATCCTTATGAATTTACAATATTTAAAAGAGGAATGCATATGTATATTAATGATGGGAGGATAATTCTTAAAATAAGAAATTCCACAAAAAAAGTTATAAAATCCGAGGTGATTACGGAAGGGATACTTGATGAAAGAAAGGGAGTGAATATTCCTGGTGCCAAATTGCGTTTTTCCTCTTTAACTGACAAAGATAAAAAGGATATTTCTTTTATTATTCCTTATAGTCCTGATTTCATTGCTCAGTCTTTTGTGAGATGTGCCCGTGATATTTCCTATCTTAAAAAGATAATTAAGCCTCGTCTTCCCAATTGTAAAATATTTGCCAAAATAGAAAGTCAAGAGGGTCTAAAGAACCTTAATGATATTATTCGTGTTTCTGAGGGAATAATTATAGCACGGGGAGATTTGGGTGTTTGTGTCCCAATATATAAAGTGCCCATTATCCAGAAAGAGATAATAAAAAAATGCAGATTAGCCAACAAACCCGTTGTAGTCGCCACCCAAATGTTAGAGAGTATGGTAAAAGAGTCTCTTCCCACACGGGCTGAAGTTACTGATGTTGCCAATGCTATTTTTGACGGCGCTAATTTTGTGATGCTTTCCTCTGAGACTACCATAGGTAAACATCCTCATAAAGTAGTAGAAATGATGAACAAAATCATAAAATATGCGGAGAAATACAAAAATGAGCTTGATAGTTTTTTGATATGAAAATCATAGCCATACTTACTGATTTTGGTAACAAAGATAATTTTGTTGGTATAATGAAGGCAGTTATGCTCTCTATTAACCCAAATCTTAATTTCATAGATATAACTAATCAAATATCACCGCATAATATAAGAGAAGCAGCTTTTGTTCTTTTAAAAAGTTATTATTTTTTCCCAAAAAATACAATTTTTCTGGTAGTAGTAGACCCTACTGTAGGGACAGAAAGGAAACCAATAGTTATAAGAACAAGAAATTATTATTTTGTAGGCCCTGATAATGGTGTACTTTATCCTGCAGCTTCTAAAGATAAGATAGAAGAGATTATCTGGCTGAATAGAAAAGAATTGTTCTGCAAAAATATTTCTTCAACTTTTCATGGAAGAGATGTATTTGCTCCCATTGCTGCTTACCTTACAAAGAAAATACTATTAACTAAAATGGGGAAAAGGATAAAAAGAATAAAAGAGCTTGTCTTTCCTCAGGTTTGTTTTTCCAAAGATACTCTTATAGGAAGGATTATATATATAGATAATTTTGGTAATATAGTTACAAATATTAAGAAGAATGATCTTTTTTCTTTTATTAAGAGTAATAAGTTTATTGCCTATCTTAAAAGAAGAACGATAAGTAATATTTATTCTTCTTATGGAGAGGCCCCTGTTAATATACCTTTCTTTATAGAGGATAGTTTCGGGTATTTAGAGATTTCTTTTAAACAAAAAAGAGCAGATAAATATTTTGGAGTAAAAAATAATATTTATAAAGATTTGTCAATTAAAATAAAGAGAAATGGCTTTAGAGGTAAAAGACAAAAAAGATAAGATAATCTTAAAGGGTGTAGTAAAGTATGTATATAAGAATATGGGTAAGGCAATATTACAATACTCTATGTTAGAAAAGAACGATAAGATTCTGGTAGGAGTTTCTGGGGGAGTAGATAGTCTTTCTCTTCTTAAATTATTTACAATGAGAAGAAAAAGAGTACCTATCAAATTTGATTTTATCGCCTGCCTTGTAATGGCTGACTTTATAAAAGTAAATAGCACTGTTATTGTTAACTTCTGTAGAGAGAATGATATTCCTCTTGTAATAAAGAGAGTCACTTTTAATGATAATGATATAAATTGTTTTTGGTGTTCTTGGAATAGAAGAAAGATTATCTTTGAGACGGCAAAAGAATATGGTTGTAATAAAATAGCCTTAGGGCATAATTTAGACGATATTACAGAGACCATTCTTATGAATCTTTTCTTTTTTGGAGAAATAAGCGCAATGAAGCCAAAAATTTCTTTATTTAATGGTAGGCTTATGATTATCCGACCTTTAACTTATATTACAAAAGATGTTCTCTACAGTTTTGCAAAAAAAATTAACATCCCTTTTACTGATTATAAGTGTCTTTACGGAGAAGGTTCCCGGCGGGAATTAGTTAAAGGAATAATAAAGACTGTTGAGAAGGATTGCCCTGCTGTTAAAAAAAATATATTTAATGCTTTGAGAAAAGTAAAAAATAATTATCTTTTAACTTAATTTTTTAATCAATATTATGAAGGTATTAATTACAGGAGGTTCCACGTGGGTAAAGATTGACAGGATAAGGATTATTACCAATATTTTTACAGGCAGAACCTCTCTTTTGCTTGCAAAGCATTTTCTTAAAAAAGGTATTAAAGTAACTCTTATAGTTAATCCCTCTTGGATAAAGAAGTTTCCTAAGGATAAAAATTTAAGAATAATATTTTTTAAATATTTTAGGGAACTCCAGAATATATTAAAAAAAGAGTTAAAGAAAAATACATATAAAGCTGTTATTCATAATGCAGCAGTTAGTGATTACACATTAGAACATTCTTTTAATAACAAGATACCTTCGAAAAGAAAATCTCTTTATTTAAGACTTAAACCCACCCCTAAATTGACTCATCTTATATATTCGTTAGCAAAGAAAAGTCTTCTTGTCCAGTTCAAGTTAGAAACGACAAATAAAAATATCATAAAAAAGTCTTATGAAAGTCTTAAGAGGAACAAATTTGATATTGTAATTGCTAATGTATTTTCTAAAGAGAGAAAGAAATATCATGCCTTACTTATTGATAGACACTGTAATATAAAGAAAATATCCTCTAAAAAAGACCTTGCTCAAATACTTTTTCACCTCATAAAGTTTTTTAAGTAGTTTTATATTGGAAACTTATGAAAATAAGAAAACCCTCCCCTCATAATGAGAGGAGGGCCCGTGGCTTTGGCTCAGAAAAGAGCCCTCTTTTTTTAAGATAACATTTTTGTAGATACTCTTTCAATGTTTTAAGATGTTTTAATGAAAACGTTTTCAAAATATTTTATAAGAAATTTAGCCTTTACAACTTAGGGTTAGTGTTTTAGAATATTTTTGTTTATTTCTTTTAAACAAATGAGGAAAAAGATAATGAGAAAAAACATTCTCGTAGGGATTTGTGGGGGAATATCAGCCTATAAGAGCGCTATTTTAGTAAGAGACCTCATTAAAAATAATCTCGCAGTAAGAGTAATAATGACTCCCTCAGCTACTAAATTTGTAACACCTTTAACTCTACAAACTTTAAGTAATAATCCTGTATATTGTGATATGTTTAGTTTTTATAATGAGTCAGTTAAACATATCTCTTTAGCTCAGTGGGCTGAAATATGCGTTATTGCCCCTTTATCAGCAAATACTCTCTCAAAGATAGCTAATGGTATTTGCGACAACCTTCTTACGACGGTAATGTGTGCTTTACCTAAAACAACACCGGTAATATGTGCACCTGCAATGAATGAGAATATGTGGAAGAGCCCTATAATTAAAGAAAATATTGAAAAACTGAAAGAAAAATTGCATTTTTCTTTTTTAAATCCTTTAAAAGGAGAACTTGCTTGCGGTAGTTTTGGAGAAGGGAGAATGGTTGAGCCGTCTGAGATTCTCAAGAGAATAAGGAGTTTGATAAGAAAATGATAATGTCCATTTTACTTTTTGTTATATGCATCATTATTCTTATAGTTATAGTATTTTTAATGAAGATTTATAAGACTCCATATGATGCTGTTTTACATCAGAAAATCGATACCCTCAGAGAAGATTTGAATCGGAATCTTCTTCACACCAACAGTCGTCTCTTTGATACACAAAAACATATTACTGAGCAACTTAACAGTCTTTATCAAGAAATAGGAAGTATTAATAAAGAGGCAGAGGAAATTCTATCTTTAACAAAAGCAGTGTCAGGAATCCTTAAACCTACAAAAAAAAGAGGTATTGTAGGAGAAAATATCTTAGAGCAATTGATAAAAGACGTTATTCCTAAAGAAATGGTAATACCTCAATATACCTTCCGCAATAACAAAAAAGTAGATTTTTTAATTAAATTACCCACCGCTTCAATTCCTATTGATGCTAAATTCTCTCTGGAGTCTTTTCAGAACTATATTGAAGCAAAAGAAGAAGAGAAGGAGAAATATAAACATATTCTTTTAGAAAGTATAAAGAAAAGAATTGAGGAGAGCTCCTCGTATATTTTGCCTGACGAAGGAACTTTTGATTTTGCTCTCATGTATGTTCCTTCAGAGGGATTATATTATTTTTTAATCACAGAGACAGATATTCTTGAATATGCCCACAAAAAGAAAGTGTTTATTGTAGGTCCTAATAATTTCTATGTTTATCTACAGACTCTTTTTATTGGCATAGAAGCTATGAAAATTGAAAAGCAATCTAAAATTATTTATAATCATATAAAACGGATGGAAAATGATATAGAAAGTATATTAAAAGAGTATGGGATCTTAGGAACTCATATAAAAGATTCAGCAGTAAAGTTTGAAGAGGTAAAGAGGAGATTAGAAACTCTTCAAATAAAAGTAAATACCCTAAAGATATAAGTTTACTTATAAGATGAGAATAGAAGTTAGAGTCATTCCGAAGGCTAAAAAAGAAAAGGTAGAAAGAACAAAAGAAGGAATAAAAGTATATATTACTCAGCCTCCCTTAAAAGGCAAAGCTAATAGAGGTCTCATTGGGATTCTTTCAGATTATTTTAATGTAAAAAAAGATAATATTAAAATTATTAGGGGAAGAAATAGCCGTAATAAACTTGTCGAGATTAATGAACTTTAGAGAAACTAAAGATGCTTATATTATAGAAAATCTTCCCTTTTTTTGTGGTGTTACTTTGGGTTTTACAAGGCCCTCACTCGATGGTCTTAATATAAAAGATGACATCAAAAAAGTATTTAATAAAGAGCCTTCCTTATCATTTGCTTATCTTAGACAAATGCACTCTTCAATAGTGCACGACATAAAACAGCAAGGTAGATATAATGGAGATGGTTTAATTACGGATAGAAAGAAGCTTATCTTAGTAATAAAGACTGCGGATTGCCTTCCTCTTTTTATAATTGACAAAAAGAATTTAAAAGTAGGTATATTTCATATAGGATGGCAAGGAGCGAAGAAAGGAATTTTAGATAATATAAATTTTGATTTTACTTCTTCATATGTAGTTATTGGAGTAGGGTTAAGAAAATGTTGTTATCAAGTTGGAGAGGAGTTTTTAAAAATTAAGATGTTTTCTCCTTTTATTGCTAAGAGAAAAAATACCTTATATTTCGATATCGTTTCCTTTGTCAGAAATACCCTTTTAGAGAAAAGAGTAGCAAGCGATAATTTCTTTGATGTAGATATCTGTAGTTTTTGTTCTAAATATAATTTCTTTTCGTGGCGGAGGAATAAAACAATAAAAAGAACACTATCTTTTATAACAATAAGATAAGTAGATAAAGTTTATGTATGAGAATATATACAAAATAATGACAACAGAGAAAGTAGTAGCTTTCTGTGGGGCAGGAGTATCTTATGAAAGTGGAATTCCTACATTTAGAGGGAAAAATGGGTTATGGGAAAAATATGACCCTTATCTATATGCCCACAAAGATTCTTTTGATAACTTATTTTTAAGTGACCCTTTGCGATTGCGAGATTTTATTGTAGATATTTACAGGATACTTCTTTCTGCGCAGCCAAATTATACTCATTATGTTTTAGCTCATCTTGAAAATAATAAACAGTTAACTGGCATTATAGCTCAGAATATAGATAATTTGCATTTTGAGGCAGGAAACAGAAATATTGCAGAGATTCACGGTAACGTTTATATGTTTGTATGCAGAAAGTGCGGATATAAAGTAAAGAAAGAGAAAAAGGAAATAAAAGACCATATAGATAATTTAAGAGAAGAAAGGAAGAAAGAAGATGTAAGGAAAAGATTATTACAGATTGGTGGAGTTTGTTCTCAATGCGGAAAGCACCTAGAAAGCGGTATTGTGTTTTTTGGCCAAGAATTACCTTTAGAAGAATTGGAGAAAAGCTATCAATATATACAGAATGCTTCAGTAATGTTGTGTATAGGAACAAGTGCAGAGGTATATCCTGCTGCTGCTTTCCCTTATTATGCAAAAAAAAGAGGATTAAAGATAATAAATATAAATCCTTCTTCTACCAATTTAGATGAGATTTCTGATATTTCCATCCGTGAAAATTCTGTTACATTTTTCAGAAAAACTTTCCCTGATATTAAAGAAATATATTAGAAATCAAAAGATTTTTTATAAAAGGCAGCGTTTGATTAACTGTTGCTGAAAATATATCTAACTTTCTGTTATTCAGGCTGTTTATATCGATTATAAAAGTTTATCTTGAATAACGGGAGGTTAGAAATTAAAAGAATAAGATGTATTTTTTGTGGTTCTTTAAATACAAAAAGACAAGGAAGAATAAGAAGAACAGATATTTTTTTAAAGGAAGAATCTTAAAAAGTTTACTCAACGATTTTATTGTAAAGACTGCGGAAAGTCTTTTA
>CAZWON010000040.1:0-8024 GCA_964635565.1 uncultured Planctomycetia bacterium | reverse complement strand
TTCTCTAACTGAGATTTTATCTGGGTGAGAGTGGTAGTCTGCTTGATTAAATCTTTTCTTTCTGTTCCTAAAGCCTGGTTTACCTCCTCAATTATGTCAATTTTCTTCTTTAATTCTTTATTTTCCTTGTGAAGATTTTTTAACCCCTCTGTATACTTCTCATTCTTCTCCTGAAGAACTTTTAATTCTTTTTTATATTTTTTTATCTCTTGTTTAAGAAGGTTTAACCTTCTGTACCAACTTTTCTTTTTCTTAAAGCTCTCTATTTCTTTCTCCAGTTGAGAAATCTTCTTTTTCGCAGAAATTACCTCTTCAAAAAGCAAGGCATTCTCCTGAAGTAAACTTCGTTTATCTTCTTGAGAAAAAGCATTTCCTCCTATCAAAAGAAAACAAAAAATAATGACAATCTTTTTCATTTTTTTCTAACTAATATCTTAAAGAAAAAGGCTTAGCATCGTCTAAAAAATCCATTCTTTTTTCTTCCTTTTTATATAACTTTCTTTCCAATTTTTTAAATTTGTCCACCTCTCTTTTCTCCTGGAAAGTTAATTTAGCTTCTTTAATTATAGAAGGTGTAATAAAAATAAGCAATTCTGTATCACTACCTGTTTTTAGACTCTTGCGAAATAATATACCTAATAAAGGAATCTTCCCTAAAATAGGAATACTATCAACTGTATGCGTTGTTTCTTTTTTCCTTAAACCTCCAATAACAACCGTTTCTCCATCTTTAACTAAAAGATTGGTTTCTGCTTCGCGTGAATCAATCACAGGCTGGCCTGTAGAAGTAGTCCCTGTTTGATAACTCTGCTCTGTTTTAAGCTCTATAGAAACAAAACTTTCTTTATTTATGTGGGGAGTAACCTCTAAGGTAATTCCTGCCTCTTTAAAGGAATAACTTTGTGTAACTCCTCCTGTAGTAGGGGTAACAGTACTTTCTAAATAGGGAATCTCCTCTACAAGGTTAATTCTTGCTGGCTTTCCATTTTCCGTCATAACCTTCGGATTAGCTAAAATCTCTGCTCTCCCCCTTTGGCATAAACTATCAATAGTTACACTAAGGGTTGCTTTAGAAAGAAGAGTTTTTCCATAACGAATAACTCCTGTAGCTGCAGAGCCTACACCTAAGCTCTGAGTAATTGACCTTTCCGGTATATCTTTATGCACCGCTGACCAGTTAATTCCCAGGCGGTCATCAGAAGTAAGTTTAATATCTACCATCAAAACCTCAATCATTACTTGAGGGGTTCGTTTATCTATTCTCTTGATTACTGCCATCATTTCTTTAATTTTCTCAGGAATCTCCGTAATTACCAAACTATTAGTGGTGGAATGTGCGACTACCCTTCCCCGTGAAGACCTCAAAGGTTCCAAGAGCCTGATTACTTCTTCTGCTTTTACAAAATTAAGAAACACTGTTTCAGTAACCAGAGGGACATTTTCCTGTTCTCGTCTAAATTTGTCATAGGTCATTATTCTCAAGAATTTACCTTCCCTAACAGAAACGAGATTATTTGTTCTTAAAATCATATTCAAGGCATTCTCCCAGTTAACATTGGTCAAACTCAAAGTCAATTTCCCTTTTACCCCTTCACTTACTATAATATTTACTCCACTCACTTGAGAAAACATTCTCATCACATCTCTTATATCTGCATCCTTAACATCTAAACTTATAAGCTTTGTCTTTTCTTCTATATTTTTTTGTTCCTCTCGTGCTTCTATCTTATCGTTCTCTACCTTTTCTTCATTTTGAGATGAAGGCTGAGCGTATAATATAAAAGAGAGAAAGATTAAAAGCGAAAAATAAAAAAACAATCTTAAACGGTTCTTCTTAAATAACTCTAAAAAACCAAATTTCATATTTTTTCCTCCTATTTAAACATTATCAAAAATATTCAATTTTATTAAATTTCTCTTGATTATTTCTTCTGATGGCTTTTTTTCTCTTCAGGGCTCAATATCACCTTAAATCTTTTACCCTTCCATTCCAAAATAACCATATTCTTCTCAATCTTTTCTACATAAAACTCACGCCACTTCTGGCCTGTTTTAATTATATCATCATTAACAATCGCTACAAAAGTATTTTTTGAACATAACGTTCCCTTTAATACAACAGGATAAGGTAAACGAACTTTTTCTTCTTTACTCTGTAAAGTCAATCCCATCTTATCTCCCAGAGAAACAAAAGGGTCACGGAATTGCTCGGCATATCCTGAACTTATTATCATTAACAGAAAGATATTAAAAAACATACTCTTCTTCATCACTCCTTTTCACTCCTTTTTTACGTTTTCTAATGGCGGAAAACTAAACACAGATACAATAACCTGTGCATCGTGGGCAAAAGGAGAAGCTGTATCTTTAGTAATGTGTATATCTTTTACCTTGACAAACTTAGGTGCATTTTCTATTCTCCTTATAAAATTCAAAAGGTTAGCATAATCTGTTTTTATTTTTATGGCTACAGGTATCTCCCAGATAAAAAAATTATCCTTTTTTTCTCTCTTATTAGAGGAAAAACCCACAAGTCCTTCATTCTCAGAATCATATGTAAAAAGTTCTATCTTATTTAAAGGTAAAGGCTGGAAAGAATAAAACTCTATTTTTAAACCTTTAATAAGTTCGGTAATTATTTTAATTGCTTCTAAACTTTCTGGCCGGGAAATAACTTTTTGCACAAAATCCTTGTATTTATTTTCTACCCCACGAATCTCCTCTTTTAACCTCTCAACCTGTGAGATTGCCGATTTTTTTACTCTCAGCTCCTTTTCCTTTTCTGTTACATCCTTAAGGGAAGTTTTATAAAGTTCAAACTTGGGTAAAAGCATCCTGAAAGAAAAAGAGAAAGAAAGAAAAACCAGAATAAGAATTGCCCCTCCATAAATATATTCTTCTTTTATTTTACTCCTTAACACCATAAAATTTCAATTAATCTCTATCTATCTCTACAAATTTCTATCAATTTCTACTTCTCTCTATCAATTTTATTTTTTTGAAGTAAGGCTGAATTTTAAATCTATAACCTCTTCCTCCTGTGTCCTTACTTTAGTGATATCTTTTAAATCAGGAACTTCAAAATTCTCGGATAAAATCTTATCTTTCTTTGCTGACTCAAGAAAACTATTCATCTTTCTAAGCTTATCTTCGTCACTGCTTAAATATCCTACACTGGCTTCAATCTCTAACACTTTTCTATCTCTCTCTTCTCTTAAAGATAATTCTCTAAACCACATCTCTGCAGGCACAAGATTAGAAAGTGACTTAAGAACAGAAGACCAAGGTAAATCCTGTTTAAGAATCTCCTGTAAAGAAGTAAAAACATCGTAAAACTTATCTTTCCATTTTAAAAGATACTCTCTTTCTTTAAGTGACGGCTCAATAGCTTTTAACTCTTTTTCAACAGAAGAAAGGCGTTTCTTAAAACTATGAATTTGAAAGCCCAAGAAAAAATTAACTATTAGAATAAATACCCAGAAAAACCCTATAACCATAACCACTTTATTAAAAATATCTCTTACAAATTCCTTGCGCTTTTCTTCTATGCTACCCGGTCTAAGATTTATCCGTAATCTTCTCATTCTACTCAATAATCAACCCTCCCATTGTTACTTGAGCCGAGGAACTTATAGTTACATTCCCTGAAATTCTCGTCCGATAATCCATACAATTCCTGAAGTTAAAATCAACATCATAACAGCCTTTAATTGTAAGATTTTTATCAATAACAGGGTCTTCATTTAACTCTACGTCTGTTATCCCCAAGCTATCTCCTGAGTTTGCTCCATCTACGGCAGGCTGAAGCATACTATAAAACTTATCCTGGGTTAAATTCTTTATCTTATACCAGGAAACAATCTCTTCTAAGACTTTTTTCACTTCATAAGATGCCTCATCAGGAACATAACCTGTAGAACGCACAAGAATCCGTTGGCTATAGAATTCGCATCCTGAGGTACAGCTTTTGGGCCTCTGCAAATAATCTATTTCAACCTTATAACTGCCCTCTCCCAAGGAAGTCTCAGGATAAAGTTCATAAAAATTGTCAGGATTGGAAGAATCAGGTAAAGTTACATTGGTGCCATTAATATCTCCATCAAGCCAGTTACCATCGAGGAATAAATTTGCTTTTGCCCGCTCTAAGCCTGCTAAAGCTATATTTTCTGCTTTGTCTGCCTTCTGCTGACGCATAAGATTGCGCTGGTCATAAACAGCCCAGAGAACATAACCTGCTAAGTATATAGAAACAAGGGTAATTACCAAAACCACTCCTAATAAAACTACCCCTTTTTTATTCAAATCAGACTTCATTTTTCTTCCCGTTTCTCTTTCTTAACCCCCCTAATCTTTAATTTCTAATTTCTAATTTTCAATTTCTATTAAATTTCTATAAAAGCGCAAAACTTAAAGTTCTTATTTTTGAATTCATTTGTTTTTAGTTTTTCGCTTTTCACTTTACACTTTGCGCTTTAAACTTTTCACTTCTACCTGTTTCTTACATACGCATAAGAAGTAACCTCTAAAGAAAATTCCCGCCAGAAATCAGAAGGATTCTTCTTTAAAACCCTGGTAGTAATATTTATAATACAATTATCCGGGCATCCTGAAGAAGAAAATTCTACATTATCAAAATCTGCTCCAATAATTCTCTCTGATACCAGAGAAAAAGCAGAATCTAAAATTTGTCTTTTTAAGTATGTGTCTTCCAATTTATATTGAATATAATTACCTTCTATATTATCTGCCCCCCACCTTATATTATACTCATCATCTAAAGTAGGTAAAGGGATTTGAAAGCGAATTGTATCAAAAGCAGAATCGCCATCAGAGTCAATAAGAGAAAATTTATCAGGTGCGGATAGTCTTAATTCTTCTGTCATCACATCCTGCGCTCTTTTATTCTGGCGGTATAACCCCATCTGGATACCTACATTATAGCGATATATATCATTAAGTTTTAAAACAGTAAACACCACGCCCATTATTACTGTGAAAATAGAAACAACCATTATCATCTCTGCTAAGGTAAAGCTTTTTTTCATGGCTGACCTAAAAATGCTTCTTTTCTTTTTTCTGCAATAAATCCCCTTATTTGCACAGGTGTATCAGAATTAACTTCGTCTGGCTCTATTGTGCCGTTATTATTAGTATCAGAAGCTCCTATTATCCTTCCCTCAGGAGTTTTAAAACCTGCACGAATTACTACCTCTAATAAACGATTGTAGGCAGTAGAGCTCCAAACATCGCTTATTCCTGCTCCATTAAATCCTCCTAAAACCCACATTTTATTGTCATAGACCAAGGAGGTAAACTCTCTTCTTTTTGACCACGAAGCATTAGCAGTTGCCTGTGTCCAGGTTGCTCCATCTGTAGAATACCAGATATCATTCCAATAACTGCTACCTCCACCCCCTAAAACCCACATTTTATTATCATAGACCAGGGAAGTATGACACCAACGGCGTGACCAGCCATTTCCATCATTTGGTTTTGCCTGTGTCCAGGTTGCTCCATCTGTAGAATACCAGACATCATTTCGGGCATTATATGAGGCATTTCCTCCTAAAACCCACATTTTATTATCATAGACTAAAGAGGTATGGTCACAACGAGCAGGCCAGACAGGAGGATTGGTAGTAACTTCTGTCCAGTTTATACCATCAGTAGAATACCAGACATCATTTAAAAAATCAGAAGAACTTATACCCCCTAAAACCCACATTTTATTATCATAGACTAAGGAGGTATGACCACAACGGCCTGACCAGCCACTGGCATCATTTGGTTTTGCCTCTGTCCAGGTTGCTCCATCAGTAGAATACCAGACATCATTATAACGTCCTAAGCTACCCTCACCTCCTAAAACCCACATTTTATTATCATAGACTAAGGAGGTATGATGCCACCGAGGTGACCAGCCCGCAGAGGCAGTTGCCTGTGTCCAGGTTGCTCCATCAGTAGAATACCAGACATCATTTTTTAATGAGAAACTGCCTGTTATACCCCCTAAAACCCACATTTTATTATCATAGACTAAGGAGGTATGCCCACGGCGATTACCCCAATTAGCAGAAGAGGTAGCTTGCTGGCATCCTCCTCCATAAAGGTCTGGGCGGTCAGTAATAGTAATTTTTCCTGCGCCATCCCCAGAAGCAAAACCTGAAAGGTTAAAAGTATCTCCGGGTGTTCCTGTTGAGGAGTAATCACGGGGCACCAAAGAAAAATCATAAGCAGATATCTCATTTATCTTGTTCAAACAGGCAGTCATTGCCAGAGCAAAACTTTTATTCTGCTGGGTGTTTTTTAAGAGAGGATGGTAAGTGCCTAAATAAGCGACCATTAAAGTAACAAGAATAGCTGAAGCAATCATAAGTTCTACTAAGGTAAAGGCTCTTTTAGATAAACCTGAGAAGGAAACAGAGCCCTCCCGAAAACTTTGCGTTTTTTCTTCTTTTCCTTTACAACACCTCACTTTACTCTCCTGTTAGTAAACCCTTAATAATAAACTCAAAACGCAAAACTGAAAGTGCAAAACTTAAAGTTCTTATTTTTAAATTTGTTTGTTTTTAGTTTTTTGCTTTGCACTTTGCACTTTCTATAACTTTGCGTTTTACACTTTAAACTTTTCGCTTCTCTCAATGAATAAGCTGACTTATCCTAAATATAGGCAAAAACATTGAGATAGCAATCCCTCCTACTACTATCCCCAGAAAAACAATGATAAGCGGTTCAATTATTCCTACAAGAGCAGAAATCGCTATATCCACCTGCTCTTCGTAACCTTCCGCAATCTTATCGAACATCTCAGACAATTCTCCACTTTCTTCTCCTACACCAATCATTTCTATTACCATAGGAGGAAAACATTTTTTTTCTCTTAACTCCTCAGAAAGCCGTTTTCCACGACGCACCTCCTCCCTTACCTCCATAATTTCCTTTTCAAGCGCACGGTTTCCTATTGCTCTACTAACAATAGTTAAACCTTCTAAAATAGGCACTCCTCCTTTTAAAAGTATCGATAAAGTTCTGCTAAAACGGGCAACAACAACCTTTTGAAAAAGGTCTCCCAGCACAGGAAGTTTTAACTTTAAACGGTCAAATTTCAACCTTCCCGAAGGTATATTTATATAGCGGAAAAACAATATCCCCAGAAGAGAAAAACTCGCTATAAACAAAAGAAAAGACCGCCTGACAATATTACTAATCCCTATTATAATCTGAGTGGGTAAAGGAAGTTCGCCCCCTAAACTTTCAAATATAGCCTGAAATCCGGGAATAACCTTAAGGAGTAAAATTGAAGTAATAATTAAAGCAACAGTAATTATAACTGAAGGATAAACCATTGCCCCTCTTACCTTACGCCGAAGAAGAGCACTTTTCTCCAGATAAGTTGCCAGCCGTTCTAAAATTTTATTCAACATTCCACTGGCTTCACCTGCAGAAACCATATTTATATACAGAGAAGAAAATATAGAAGGAAAACGAGCCAAGCTTTCTGCAAAACTGCTTCCCCCTTCAATAGAAACACTTAACTGGCGGGCCACATCAGCAAGCTTTTTTTCCTTAAACTGGTTGCTTAAAATAACCAAACCTCTTACTAAAGGTATACCTGTTCCCACCATTGTAGCTAACTCCCGGGAAAACTGGGCCAATAGTTCTAATTTTACTTTCTCTTTCTTTTTAAAAAACCCACTCTCTTTCTCCTCTTTAAGAGAAACAATCAGAGGGAAATTCTCTCTGAGCTTAAAAAGAGCATCTCTGTAACTTTCCGCAATAACTTTATCCCTGACTGTCTTTCCTTCCCTGTTTTTGGCTTTATAAACAAATGCAGGCATAATTAATTACAAAGATTTCTAATTTCTATTTTTATTAAATTTCTATTTATTTCGCGAAGCATATTTCTCTCAATTTCTAATTTACAATTTTCAATTTCTAATTAAAAATTGATTCATTGATAATTTAATAAAAATTAAAAATTGAAAATTTCCCCTTCTATATATTTCGCAACCAGAGGCCGCATA
>CAZWON010000039.1:0-8724 GCA_964635565.1 uncultured Planctomycetia bacterium | reverse complement strand
TGTCCGCTCACCCGCTCCAGCGTTAGGCTAAGACGTTAGGCGTTATAGGAAAATAAAGAAACAACTTAACCGGTTTGGCAATATCCCCTAAATTATTTATTTGGCTCTTTTAGAGTTAATAGGCAAACAAAACAGATAATATGTTGAAAAAAAGAATATTGATAGTTATCTTTATAATATTTTTTATCGGTTGCACCATCCAACATCACCAAGATTCACCTCTTAACTATACTAACAAAAATTTAGAACTTCCTTCTGAGGAATATTCAACCTATACTGTCAAAAAAAATGATACTCTATGGAAAATAGCAAAATTATACCATGTCGACTTGATAAGCCTCTGTCGAATTAATAAGTTTTCGCCTAGCCACAAGTTAAGGGTAGGAGAAAGGATATTTATACCTCAAAGTAACAATTTATATTACCAATGGCCCCTAAAAGGAGAGGTTTCTTTCTCAAATAAAGGTATTGATATTAAAACCAATAAGTCTATAATAGTATATCCCTTTGCAGAAGGAAAAATAGATTTTGCCCAAAATATAAATGGTTACGGCTATACAATAATAATCAAACACCGTGCTAATTTATCAAGCGTATATTCCAATCTTGCTAAAATATATGTTAGAGAAGGAATGTGGGTTAAAAAAAGACAACCTTTGGGAAAAATCGGTAAAAATGTTAGAAATGGAGAAGCTTACCTATATTTTGAACTCAGAAAGAAGGGAAAGTCTATCAACCCCTTCTTATATCTAAGATGAGAGATATATTTATCGGCAGAGAAGAAGAAATAAATATTTTAAGAAAGAGAGTTGATTCATTTCTTCAGGGATATCGTCAGAATATAGCTATTCTGGGAAAAACAAACATAGGCAAATCTTATCTTATAGAGTATTTTCTCAAAACTTATAAGCCAAGAAACCTGCAATCTATCTATATTAACCTGGAGTATATAAATTATAGTAGTTTTAATATAAATATATTATATTTGATTCTCACTGGCTATCTAAAAAAAGAAACTAATGCCGTCAATCTACAGGAGAAACTAAAAATCGTAGAGAGTCTTCTTCCTGAGATAAATAAATATTTACCAGAAACTGCTAAAAAGATAAATGATTTTTTAGCAAAAAAAGAAAGAATAAATTTTGATATACTAACTGCAATAATAAATGCTTTTATTAAAGATACAGGAGTCTATCTATTGTGGATATTAAACGATTATACGAAACTAGCTGACTTCTCAAAGAAGATGCTCAGTCAATTATCAAAATATATAATGGGACAGAAGAATATAATGTATATATTTATAAGCTCCAACGAGAGAAGAGCCGAGAAAATGCTTTCCGAAGAGTTGAATCTTCTTTTTGGAAACTTTGAGAAAATATATCTAAAAGGATTCTCAGCGGTAGAAGCCCAAAAATTTATTAAGATAAAACTAGGAAGAATAGATAGCGTGGCAGAGCGTTTTCTTATTAATATATCAGGCCTGAATCCTTTTTATCTGGATCTTCTTACTTCTTGTTTTAAACAGAACCAACCAGGCGCAAATATAGACTATCTCAGTTTTTTAAGAACCTTAAATCTGTGTTTAAGTGACAAAGCTTCCCCTGTCTATAATGTGTTACAAGCGAAACTTATGCGCCTTAAAGAAAAGTTCAAAGATGTTTATGAAGTTAATAAATATTTAATTTCTATCGCAGAGGGCAAAAAGTGTAAAAACGAAATAGGTAACTCCTTAGAAATAGAATCTAAGAATGTTGCCCGAATACTGAATAAACTAATAGAAGAAGAAACAATAAAGAGAAACGGCGATGTATATTTCTTTGCTGATAACCTCTTTGCCTTCTGGGTATCGATCGTTTTAAAAGCAAGAATGTTTTGTCCTTATTGTTCTGAAGATGAGATAAAAGATATAACTTTTAACTATCTAGAGGAAAAATTTGTTATATTTAAAGAAGAAAGTGCGAA
Source organism: uncultured Planctomycetia bacterium (assembly GCA_964635565.1). GTDB lineage: Bacteria > Omnitrophota > Gorgyraeia > Duberdicusellales > 4484-171 > CAZWON01. The sequence continues at coordinate 6,759 of CAZWON010000039.1, read as the reverse complement.
AAGTAATATAGATAAGATATTAAAATTAGTAAGACTATTTGGTGACGAAAATATAAAGATAAACAACAAGAAAGTACTCCTGCCAACTATTAAGCGATTGAGAGTTGTTGATTCTTATCATAAAACAATGAAATTCATTATTGGCGAAGGGAAAAAATATCTGATAATTTCTTTTAAGGATACAGCTCCTCGAGAGGAAGATATTCAAGAATTTATAAACAGATGCCGCTATTTTAAAGGCAGAAAATTAAGAAAAATATTTCTGAGCTTAGAAAGTGTTGACGAAAACTGCCGGCTTCTAGCAAAGATAAATAAGGTTTCTTTATGGGAAAGAGACGAAATAAACTTTCTGATGAAAATATATAATCAACCGCCTATTATATGAAAAAAATAGTGGTTATATCTGATACCCATATTCCTACTATAGCTTCAGCTTTGCCACCACGGATAATGGAAATGCTTAAAGATTGTGACTTATGTATCCATGCGGGTGACTACGTAGATAAGAAAGTAATAGATACTATAAATACTTATACAAAGCTTGAGGGAGTATGTGGCAATATGGACTCAGAAGAAGTTAAAAATATGCTGCCCGAAAAGAAAATAATCAAGATTGATAAAGTAGCTATAGGCATAACTCATGGGAGTGGCTCTTATTTTAACATTTTAGAAAGAATCAAGAAGCAGTTTTCCTCTTCTAAGATAGATATATGTATATTCGGTCATACTCATAAGCCTCTAAATAAGAAAGAGGGGAAGATAATATTCTTTAATCCCGGTTCACCCACAGATAGAATATTTGCTCCTTATAACAGCTTTGGGATTATAAACATCGAAGGAGATAAAATAGAAGCGGAGGTGATAAAACTTGGATAATCTATGGGCCCCCTGGAGAACAAAGTATATACTAGGCAACAAAAAAGAAAAGAAATGCTTATTCTGCAATATGGTAAGAAATAAAAAAAGAAATGCTTACGTAGTGCTCAAAACCAAAGAGGTATTTTCTCTTCTCAACATATATCCATACAACAACGGACACATAATGGTAGTTCCTAAACGGCATATAGACTCAATAGAAAGGATAAGTCCTTCTGAGTGGCAGCAGATGCACTTTCATATTAGAGCGATAACATCGGCTCTCAGAAAAATTCTAAAGCCAGATGGTTTCAATATAGGAATTAACATAGGGAAAGTAGCAGGTGCCGGTGTAGATAAACATCTACATATTCATATAGTTCCACGTTGGGAAGGAGATACCAACTTTATGCCTGTCATATCCCAGACAAAAGTAATATCGCAGAGTTTAAAAGAACTCTACAAATCTTTAAGAGCAGCTATAGAAAAAGAGAAATGAATCTGCCTTCTTATGCAACCAAAGAGGAATATTCCCGGGGAAGGAGATATCCCGAAAAGGGGCATCCCTATCGAAGTCTTTACCAACGAGACCGTGACAGAATAATTCATTCCGCAGCCTTTAGACGCTTAGAATACAAGACGCAGGTGTTCTTATTCAGAGAAGGAGATTACTATCGTACTCGTCTAACCCATACCTTAGAAGTCTCTCAAATAGCTCGCACTATTGCTAAAGCTTTACATCTAAATGAAAACCTGTCTGAAGCTATTGCTTTAGCGCATGACATCGGCCATACTCCTTTTGGCCATGCAGGAGAAAGTGCTCTAAACGAATTATTAAAAGAGGAGGGAGGATTCAACCATAATCTACAAGGCTTAAGAACAGTAGATTTGTTGGAAAAAAGGTATCCAGAATTTGAAGGTTTAAATCTCTCCTGGGAAGTAAGAGAAGGAATAGCTAAACACTCAACCCGTTACGACAATCCCCCCAGTCTTGAAGACTTTCCTGATTTAGCTGTTAAAGAACAACCCACCTTAGAAACACAAGCGGTAGATATAGCTGACGAAATAGCCTATGATAATCATGATTTAGACGACGGACTAAAGTTTGGCCTTATCAAGATAGAAAATTTAAGAACAATTGAATTGTGGAGAATTATAGAAAAGGAAGTCAGAAAAAAATATAGCAACCTTAATGAAGAATTAGAGAGATTTCTTATGATAAGGTCATTCATAAATAAACAAGTCACAGACTTAATAAAAAATACTCGGCTCAGCTTGAAGAAAAATGGCATAAAAACATGGGAAGATGTCAAAAACCATCCTACGAGATTGGTAAGTTTCAGTCCAGAAATGAATCTCTTAAGAAAACCGATGCGCCAGTTTCTCTACAATAACCTTTATTATCACTGGCGTGTACTTCGTATGACAGAAAAAGCCAAGAGAATTGTAAAAAGTATTTTCGAAGTCTATCTGCAGAATCCGCAGCAACTTCCACCTTCCGTTATAGAAAAAAGGACTGAGGAGAGTCTTAAAAGGAAAATTGCTGATTATATAGCAGGAATGACAGACAGATTTGCAATGGAAGAGTATAAGAAAATGTTTGATCCTTATGAAAGAGTATAAGAAATTTCTCACGGCCCTTCATACTGTATATCGTACTGCTAATTCAACTTTAAATACTCAGGATTTTGTCAAAGGACTGCTCAAAATACTGCAGACCGCTTTCTCCACATCAAACTGTTCTATTTCATATTACCACTCTAATTCTCCCTCTTTATATTACAAAGTGACATTTGTTAAAAATAAATATTTTACCCGCCAGGGAAAGATAACCATACTTCAGAAGGAAGAAAAAGACGCATGGGAAAAAGAAAAAACGATATATTCTAAATACAAAATAGTCATACCTCTAATCTTTATTGACAACATGGGAGTCTTAACTATAAAAAGAAGAAGGAAAGACAGACTGTTTAGAGAATCAGAAAAGAAATTGGTATCAATAATTGGGGAGGAAGTAGCCGTGGTGCTGAGAAATTTCCAACTTTATGAAGAAAACCGCAAAACAATCGTAGCAAGCATAAGAACAATAACTAAAATGTTACGTAATTATACACCTACCAGCCGTATTCATGTAGAATATCTTTATAAAATAATAAAAGAATTGGGGATATCTCTCAACCTTACTGAAAGCCAGTCCACTTCTTTGCGTTATGCTTTCTTGCTTCATGACACAGGTAAAATAGAGGTACCACAAAGAATACTTTCTAAACATGCCCCCCTTACTAAAGAAGAGCGAGAAGCAATAAAGAAACACCCTAAAGAAGGTGCAAAACTGCTGAAGGACTTCAGCATTCTTAGACCAGTCATTCCTATCATTCTTTATCATCATGAAAGATATGATGGAAAAGGATATCCTTCAGGCCTAAAGAAGAAACATATTCCTTTTGAGGCAAGAATAATGTCCATAGTAGACGCTTTTGACGCTATGTTTTTCGGGCGTCACTATAAAAAAAGAATGAGCTTAGAAAATATTATAAAAGAATTAGAGGCACAAAAGGGGAAACAATTTGATCCCGAGATAGTAGAGAAATTTATATCTATATTAAAAAAGAGAGAGATTAAAGAATATCTGGAGAGCATACGCCGAAAAAAACATGGAGGATAAGCAAATAACTTTCTTCCCCCATAAACAGCGAGATGAAAGAGTCATAAAAATAAGCATTGATAAATTTCTTCTAGGTGCTATATTTTTGATATTAGCAGGAGTAGCTATATTCTATACAGGCATAAAAACAGGAGAAAAAAGAGTAAAGAAGGAAGCTTCTTCGCACTTAAATAATACAATTACAAATAATAAGGAAGAAAGAACCCCAATAAATCAGGACCAAAAAATAAAAGTTCAAAAAAAGGAAGAGAATATATCAATTCCGAATAAAAAAGAATCTTTCTTTACGGTTCAACTAGCTACCTATGCAGTAAAAAATGAAGCGATAGCAAACAAAAATATGGATATATTGAAGAAAAAAGGAATAAGGGCTTTCAAAATTAAAAAGGGTGATTATATTATTTTATGCGCGGGTAAATTTAAAAATCGTCACGATGCATATAAAAAGTTTACAATTCTTAAGAAAGATTATCATGATTGTTTTATCAAGGAGGTAGAAAAATGAGTATGCATTCTTCTTTAAAAAGAGGAGACAAGCTGAAGGGATCAAGGTCAGTCTTAACAAAAAGAGAGAGAATAAAATGGTTAATGAATAAAAAGAGATGGGATGATTCTTCTTCTGTATATGGGCTACCCAAAATAAAAATAATCAAGTTGAAACTTGCTAAAAAGTCAAAGAAAGCGGAAGAGAAAACAGGTGAAGAACAACAACAAAAGACTGAGAAAAAGCCTAACTTGTAAATGTTACCGTCCAGAAAAATTATCTTTGCCTCTCTAATATTCCTGGCAGGAAAGGCTTGCTATACAGTCTATGCTAAAGATACCACTCATTGCATCAGAACTACAAAACCAGTAAATATCAGAGAGGATTCCACCGTCAATTCGCTGGTCCTGACTCAAACAAAAAAGGGAGAAATCTTAAGAGCCGTAAACGAAAAATATGGGTGGTATAAAGTCATTCTACCTAAACACTTCAAAGCTTTTGTATACGCATCTTTAACTACTATAACTTCTGATGGCTATTTAACGCCAGCTGTAGACAAACTCAACATACGTATGGCCCCTCAGAAGAATTCTCCTGTAATTGGCACAATAGCCAGGGGAGAAAAAGTAAAATATATCAAAAAAAAGAGGGGATGGTATGAAATTTATCCCTATCCTTTTGCTTATGGATGGATTATAAAAATACATACACAAACTCTGACTGATGATAATCTTTGTTCGGAGGTTATTTCTCAGAATTCTTCAAGAATAACTAAAATAAAAAAAGAAGGAAACCATACTGAGCCGATAAATTCTAGTTTTATCGGAGAGGGGATTCTAGAGAAGGCTGATATTCCCAATTGCCCTGCTAACTATATGATAAAAAGTAATCATAGCCATATTCTATTGGAAACAAAAGGCATTAGCAATATAGACCAATTTCTAGAAAAAAGAGTGAAAGTATGGGGAAAAGTTAAGAAATCTCCTTGTATCTATGTAGAAACAAACTATATAGAAGTAGAGAAATGAATATGATATTTGTAATATTACTTTTTTTCTCTGTAGTGCTCCACGAAGTAGCACATGGATATACAGCTTATAAATTGGGGGACAAGACAGCAAAAGAATTAGGCAGATTAACATTTAATCCTTTGCCGCATATAGACATTCTTGGTACAATAGTGCTACCTGCATTTCTTATAATTACTTCTGCCCCTGTAATATTAGCGTGGGCAAAACCAGTACCAGTCAATCCTTACAACTTCAAAAGACCACGGCGCGATATGTTATGGGTAGCTTTAGCAGGACCTCTGTCTAATCTAGCATTAGCAGTAATCGTATCAATCCTCTTAAAACTCAATATTTTCCCTTCCTTCCATCACATTCTTGTTGCTTTGGGATTTCTCAATATAATTCTAGCTATTTTCAATCTTCTACCCATACCCCCTTTAGATGGCTCTAGAATTGCCGCCGGAATAATGCCTCATCGTTGGTCATATAAATATATGCAGATAGAACCTTTTGGTTTCATTATTATATTTACGCTTTTATTTTTTGGTTTTTTTAAAGTGATCTTCAATATAGCAGGAATAATATCATATGCACTGGGTATAAAGATACTATGAAACAAATAAATGTAAAACCGAAAGCCAATTCTTACACTATTTATATAGGAAGCAAAATTAACATTGTAAATATAATCCAGAAGATAAACAGAGAACTGTCTCTGGGCAATAAAGCGATATTGATAACAAATTTTACTCTTCGCCACCTTCATAGAGATACTCTCAATAAGCTTGCCGTCCTGAGGCCAGAAGTTATAGCCCTTCCTGACTCAGAAAGAATAAAGTCATTTAGATACTGCATGAAATTAATAAAAGTTATATCAAAATTCGATTATAAGAATAAGATATTTCTAATAGGGTGGGGTGGAGGAGTGATTGGCGACTTAACAGGATTCACAGCTTCTATTTACAGAAGAGGAATCTCTTATATCCAGGTACCTACCACTCTTCTGGCTCAAGTAGATGCTTCTATTGGAGGAAAGACAGCGGTCGATATAGAAAAAGGCAAGAATCTCGTAGGTACATTCTGGCAGCCTCGCAGTGTTATTATAGATACTACTTTCTTGAACACACTTCCCGTCCACCAGATCAAAGAAGGCCTCTCGGAAGTATTAAAATACGCCCTTATATCCCAAAAAAGCCTTTTGAGATATCTAGAAACTAATCACGCCAAGGTATTTGCCAAAAGTACAAAGACAATGGAAAAAATAGTATACGAATGCGCCAGGATAAAAGCTGGTATCGTAACGAAAGACGAAAAAGAAGACTTGGGCATTCGTACTATCTTAAATTTCGGCCATACTTTTGCTCATGCTATCGAAGCCGCATCTTCATATAAAATAAGCCACGGAAAAGCAGTAGCGTTAGGAATAATTGCTGCTTTGAGGCTCTCAGAATTAGAGACCGGTCTAAACCCTGAAATTACAAAACGTATACAAACTCTTATGGAGAAACTAAAACTTCCTTTGCGGTTAAAAAGAGACAGAAAATTCTGGAAAAGAGTAGAAAAACATATGAGATTTGACAAGAAGTTTATCCACAATACCACTCGTTTCGTATTACTTGAGGCTTTAGAAAAACCAGTGGTAAAAGAAAAAATAAGCATTTCTGCTATAAGAAGAAGTCTTGAGTTTATAAAACCTTAGTTTTTTATACCTCTAAGAGTTCTTATCTCTCTTTTAAGAACTATAT
>CAZWON010000038.1:0-9393 GCA_964635565.1 uncultured Planctomycetia bacterium | reverse complement strand
TATTTACCTGTCAATCTCCTCTCTTAGGAATTTGCGAAAAATAGTTTACGGTATCTAAGCTTAAGACTATATTCCCAAAACTGATATAACCTCTAAATAAATCCTGTATTTTAAGCGCCTGATTCTAAGGGAAAATTTTTAATTTTTATTAAATTATCAATGAAACAATTTTAATTAGGAATTTATGGAAATATACGGCCTTTGGCTGCGAAATATGTAGCCTCTGGCCACGAAATTTATTGAAATTGGGATGGAAACTTTCTTTTATAAAGGCATATAATCACAACCAACTTGCTTTTGGGCTGCTAAATTATCCCGAGAGAAATTAACCGATCCGCTCATAAAAATTATATTCGGTAACACAAATTAAATATTCCAATTTATAAGATTTATGATAAACTTATTTTTAAAAGAGTATCAGATATGATTTCTAAACGGGTCCAAAAAATTCCTCCTTCTGGTATCCGGGAATTTTTTGATTTGGTTTTAGGAATGCCAGAGGTGATTTCTCTTGGCGTGGGAGAGCCAGATTTTGTTACTCCCTGGCGTATCAGAGAAAAAGCAATTACTGCCTTAGAGGAAGGCTACACTTCTTATACTTCTAATAAAGGATTAAGAATATTACGTCAGGAGATAACCAGTTATCTAAAAAGAAAATATAATCTTAATTATGATGCCGAGGATGAGATTTTGATTACTGTAGGGGTTAGTGAAGGTTTAGATTTAGCCCTGCGGGCAGTTATAAATCCTGGAGATTTAGTTATTATAGTAAGCCCTCATTATGTAGCTTACCCTGCCTTAGCCCAACTTGCAGGGGCAAGGGTGGTTTATTTAGAGACTTTCCCAAAAGATAAGTTTAAAGTAAATCCTACAAAGCTTAATAAGCTTATAAAACTTAAGCCAAAGGCAATTATTTTAAATTATCCTGCTAATCCCACAGGGATTACCTATACTAAGAGAGAAGTTGAAGAGATTAAGAAAGTTTTGATTAATAAAGATATAATAGTTATTACTGATGAAATTTATCATGATTTAACTTACCAAGATATGCATGTTCCTTTTTCTTCTCTAAAAGGAGCAAAGAAGAAGACAATACTTTTGAATGGTTTTTCTAAAGGACATGCGATGACAGGGTTCAGGATTGGTTTTGCCTGTGGGCCAAAGGAGATTATTAAAGCAATGGCAAAAATTCATTCTTTTTGTATGCTCTGTGCTCCTATTATTTCTCAATTGGCAGGTATTGAAGCTTTACGTTCGCATAATGAGATAATAGCTATGCGAAAAGAGTATAAACGTCGAAGGGACTTTATTGTTAAAGAGTTAAACCGTTTAGCTCTTACTACTTTTTTACCACAAGGAGCTTTTTATTGTTTTTCTTCTATAGAAAACACAGGCTTAAACTCTTTAGATTTTGCCAAAAGATTGCTTTCTCAGGAGAAAGTTGCTGTAGTTCCTGGTAGAGCGTTTGGTGAGTCTTATGACAAGTTTGTGCGTATTTCTTATGCCAATACTCTCGATAATTTAAAAGAAGCAATGGTCCGCATAGAAAGGTTTCTTAAGAACAATGTTAAAGTATAAAAAAATAAAAATTGGCAAAAAGATAGTAGAAGGTATATGTTTACATTTAGCATCTAAGAATTTAATTGTAATAAGAGCAAAGCGAGGTTATATTATGTGCGGATATCTTAATATGAAAGTAGCACGAATGTTTAAAGATGTAGCAATTAAAGTAAAAGGAGTTTCTAATATAAGCGATGTTCTCAAAGCAAAGGTAAGTGATTTAACCTTAGAAGCAAAGAAATTAGGAATTTATAAAAACCAGCCTATAAAAGATGTGCTTAAGCTCATTGCTTAAAAAACTTCTTCTCCTGCCTTTTCTATTCTCTTTAAATATATATGCTACTTCCCCGTTCTCTTTAGATGACTTTTTAGACCATTATAAAGAATTGACTTCTTTTTATAAAGAAAAACTACGCAGGAACCCGCAGGATATAAACTTACGTCTTAAGTTAGCAGAATTTTATTATAAGCTCCACAATTATAAAGAGACGGTCTCACTTCTTAAAAATATTTCTTCTTTAGAAGCAAAAATTCTTTTAGCTAAAGCTTATACTAAGTTTAAAGAATATGATTTTGCCCTTCAGACTTTTGAAGAGATAGATAAATTGATTAAGAATAAAAAGATTTCTATCGAAGATTCCGAATATTTCTATCTTTATGGCAATGCATTGGAAAAAAAGAATATATTTAATAAAGCCATCAAGCAGTATCTAAAAGTAAACGGCCCTTTAGAAAAAGAAGCAGAATCAAGAATCAAAGCAATCAAGTTAAACACAGTAAAAGAAATTCCTGCTTATATTAAAAAAATCTCTGTCTCCAGTAGAGATTTTTTAAAGAAAATGTCCCAAGAAGCAGTCTTTGTTCATCTTGTAGATGAAAGTTTCCAGATGACTCCCCACAACACCTCAATTTCTACAATCCACGTTATTCAACAGATTTTAAAAGAAAGGGGTAAAAAAGTTGCTGAGGTGGAAATTGGATACGATTCCACCTATGAAAAAGTTGAGCTTATTTTTGCTCACACCATAACGAAAGAAGGGGAAGTAGTTTCTGTAGGAAAAGAGAATATTCGTGATGTTAGTAAATATTTAGATTATCCCCTTTATAGCAATGCAAGAGCTTTTATTATTTCTATGCCCTCTGTTGATATAGGTTCTATAATTGAATATAAAGTAAAAATTTATTCATCCAAGCTGATTAATGAAGATGATTTTAGTATAGTTTATCGTCTGAGAGAACAGTATCCAATTTTTAACGCTAAGTTTAAACTAATTTTACCCCACAATAAGAAAATATATTTTAAATATCTCCATAAAGAAAGAGCAGAAAAATACTCTTTAGAGCCGCAAACTATTTATGAGAAAAAAAATAAGATTTATTTATGGGAATTTAAATGTATAGAACCTATTGTTCACGAATATAATATGCCTCCTTTAGCAGAGGTTAATCCTGCAATAATTATTTCCAGTTTTTCTTCGTGGGAAGAAATTTATAAATGGTGGCATAAACTCTTTATCGATAAAATCATCCTCAATAAAGAAGTAAAAGCATTTGTAGATAATTTAATCAAGGAAGTAAGTAGCGATTTAGAAAAAGCAAAGCGGATTTATGAATTTTGCACTAAAAACATTCGCTATGTAGCAGTAGAATATGGAAAGAGTGGCTATGAACCACATCTCGCTAATGAGGTATTTTTAAATCGCTATGGAGACTGTAAAGACCAGACAGTTCTCTTAACAGCAATGTTGCGCTATGCAGGCCTTAAAGCATATCCTGTATTAATTCCCACACGAGAAGTATATCCTATTAGTAAGGATTTTCCCTCTATAAATTTTAATCATGCAATTTGTGCCTTGGATTATAAAGGAAAACTTATTTTTATGGATCCTACTTCAGAAACAACTTCATTTGGAAATTTACCCTTAGGAGACCAGAATAGATATGCTATGGTATTTAAGGATAAGGGAGAAGAAATTATACGCACACCCCTTAAGAAAAACAATGCCATCATTTATAAAACCATTATTAGTTTGGACAAAGAAGGAAAGGCGGTTATAGAAAGAGAAGTTACAACAAAAGGATTTTATACTACAGGTTACCGATGGTATCTTAAGCACACCCATCCTGACAAGATTAAGGAGGATATTCAGAATAAGATGATAGAAATTTCTTCATTTGCGCGTCTTTTAGAATACAAGATTAAAAATATTGATAGCTTCGATGAGCCGCCTCTTTTATATTATCGTTTTCTTTCTAAACAATTTCTTAACCCCGCAGGTAATTTGCGAATCGTTTCTTTACCTACTGATATCGGTGTTGATTATAATCTTATTAGCAAAGAAAAACGTAATTTTTCCGTTGATTTTGATGGAGTATATACTAAAAACTCTACAGTTAAAATAGTATTGCCTCCCAATTTAAAAGTAAAGTATTTACCGCAGAATATTAATTTACATACAAAGCATTTTTCTTTTAGTGTTACTTATAAAGTAAAAAACAATACTATTATAGTTCAACGTATCTTTACAGTTAAGAAGCGTTTTGTCTCTGAAGACGAATATCAGGTATTCAAGAAAAAATTAGAGCTTGTATGTTTTTTCTTACGAGAAAAGATTATTCTTATAAAAATATGATAAAGAAGAAAAAAGATTTTGAGATAAATTTTTATGAAAAATTAATCAAACACAATCCTAATTTTGTTCAAGCCCTTCTGTGTTTAGGAGAAATTTATACTAAAAGAGGATTCTATAAGGAGGGTTTAAAAATCGATAAACGTCTTGTCTCTTTACGTCCTGATGATCCTGTTGTTCACTATAATTTAGCATGCAGTTTCTCTTTAGTAGGAGATATTGATGCAGCATTCCGACACTTACGTTATGCTGTTCTTTTAGGATACGATGATTTAGACTATATTTTAAAAGACCACGACTTAGAAAATCTCTGTAGAGACGCACGTTTTAATGATTTTTTTAACAAACTTAAACGATTAAAAACTTAATAACCTTTATTTATTGGGGGGTTTGGCTTGGAGAGAAAGAAGAAGTTTTTTAAAAGTGAAAAGAGGAACTTTTAGAAAAAGAAGATATATTCGTATAAATAGTGTTTTGCCCGTCGAGTTTTATCTTACCGATAGATTTGGCAAACGTCTTACCCCTTATTTGCAAGGTTTTACTAATAATATTGGTAAGGGAGGAATTTGTCTTGTGGTTAATGACTTATGGTGGGGTTTTTCTGATAGACTTAAGGAAGGAGAAAGGATTACTCTTGAGATAGAATTTCCTTTTAGAAAAAAGAAAAAGCTTACCTATGGATATATTGTATGGAAAGAAATAGAGCAAAAGAGAGGATTTTTGCAATACAAAATGGGTATAGAATTTGAGTCAAAATCCTCCCCCTGTAGAGATACACTTTTTTTGTATGCCCTGACAAAAAAAATTGTTCCCTATTTTGTCAGTATTATTATCGTTACCCTTTCAGCAATTGCTTTTAATGTCTGGCTGGAAGAAATAAAATTAAAAAAAGAAAATCAAAAAATATTGTATTCTTATCATACTCTTTTAGAGGAAAGAGATAACTTACGTAGTAATATAGCAAAACAAAAAGAATTTATGATTTCTTTAAATAAAAGAAAAGAGGAACTATCTTCTTATATTGAACAATTGAAAGAAGAACTTGCCACTTGGCAAAAAAAATACGAACTGGCTATAGAGAAAAAAGAAGATACTACAAAAACCTCTAATTTAAAACAGAGCATAGAGAAGCTCAAAGAAGAGATTGTTTCTTTAGAGGCTGAAAATTCTATTTTAAAACGTCGGATTAGAGAAAACAAAAATCTCACCATTCTTTTAAACGGTACTTTAAATAATAGAAATGAGCAGTTTGCTGAGATAAATAATAAAGTTATAGAAGGAATGTATGAGTGGATAAAGAATCGGCAGGATTTACATACAGGTTTAGTTTTAAGCTATGAAGGAGATAAAAGTTTAAACAAAGTAGCTTTTACTTATGATGAGGCATTAGCGGTAATTGTGTTTGTTATACACAATGATGTTTTACGTGCGCGCAAGATATTAGATTTTTATATGGAAAGAATAAATGCTCACCAGCCTCTTTACAATGCTTACTATACAAATTGTGGCGTATTTGAATATATAGTTCATTCAGGAGTAAATGCTTGGATAGGATTAGCCACTCTTTATTATACAAAAAATACAGGTGACTCCCGTTATATGAAACTTGCCCATTATGTGGCAAAATTCCTTTTAAAAATGATGGATAAAGAAGGAGGGATAAGAGGGGGGCCTAAAGAAAAGTGGTATTCTACAGAGCACAATTTAGACAGTTTTGCTTTTCTTTATCTTTTTTATCAATTGACAGGCAAAGAAAAATATTTAGAAGCAAGTAAAAAGATAGAGAAATGGTTAGATAAATATGCCTATACAGATTTTCCTCTTCCTGTTAACCGGGGGAAAGGAGATGCCACTATTGCCACAGATACCTATGCTTGGTCAATTACTGCTCTAGGACCAAAGAAATTATCTGATTTAGGAAGAGATATTGATGAAATCATTGATTTTGCCATTAAAAACTGTGGGGTTAAGACAACCTTTAAGTATAATGGCAAAGAAGTGAATGTAGAAGGTTTTGACTTTGCCCGTGCACGTAATATTGGACGGGGTGGAGTTATTTCATGTGAGTGGACGGCGCAGATGATTTTAGCTTTAGAGAATATGGCAGATTACTATAAAAATATAGATCCTGTAAAGTTCAATTATTATATTAATAAAGCCCTTTTTTATGCTCAGGAGCTGGGGAAGATGATTATTATTTCTCCTTCTCCTGTAGGTAGAGCCAACCCAACCTTACCCTATGCTTCTCAGCCCTATGTGGATACAGGTCATGGGTGGCGTACACCAAAGGGAAATAGAGTAGGTTCTCTGTCTGCTACTGCTTACTTTATCATTGCTTATTATGGAATAAATCCTTTAAAGGCAGTCAACCTAGAAGTATCTTTAAAAAATATTTATGAGAAAAGAGGTAATCTCTCTTACACAAAAATTAATTAGAATAAATTCTCAGAATCCGCCAGGTAATGAAAAAAGAATTGCCCATTTTATTAAGGATTATTTAAAGGATTTAGGGTTAAGTTGTGAGCTATATGAGTTTAAGAAAGATAGAACAAATGTTTTAGTTAGACTCACTTCTAAAAAAAAGAAAAAGACAATTCTTTTTACTCCTCATCTTGATACTGTTCCTGTTACAGGAAAGTGGCGATATCCTCCTTTAGGAGGTGTAATAGTAGACGGAAGAATTTATGGACGGGGAGCTACGGACTGTAAAAGTAATGTGGCAGTATCTTTAGCAGTGATAAAAAAGTTTAAAATGAAACAGATTTCTTTAGATAATCTTGATGTAATATTTGTTTTTAGTTCTGATGAAGAAACAGGAAGTAAATGGGGTATAAAACCACTTGTTAAAAGATTAAAAGGCATAGATTATGGAGTAGTTTTAGACAGCGATGAATTTGATATTATCGTTGCCCAGAAAGGACTGCTCCATCTTAGAATAGAGGTTTTTGGGAAAGAAGCACATGGGGCCTATCCAGAGAGAGGAATAAATGCTATTGAAAATTCTATTTGTGCCTTAAACTATCTCTTAAAAAAGAAAATACTTTCCTCTAAACCTCATAAACTTCTTAAGGGTAATACAATTAATATAGGAAAGTTTGAGGGAGGAAATAAAGTAAATATTGTCGCTGGTTATGCCTATTTTGATTTAGATATCCGTTTTATCCCTCCTTTAACTGAGGAAAAAATTATTGGCTATCTCAAAAAAATTTTTGATAAGTATCTGAAAAAATATAAAATAAAGATACTTTCATATCAGCTTCCTATAGAAATAGATACTAATAATTTTTTAATAAAAATTCTTAAGAAAACATTAAGGAAACATAATTTAGCTATTCATTTTAGGCCTTCTTTTGGCGCAACAGTAATTAATTTTTTAAAAGATAGAGGCATTGAGACCTTTGGTTTTGGCTTTGGTTCCCGAGGGTGTGCTCATACAGAAAATGAATATGTCAGGATAGACTACCTAGTTAAAGGTGTAGAAATCCTGAAAGATTACATTATTACCTTAGATAAATATCTTGAAAAACACAACTAATTATTCTTTAAGTTTGCTAGACTGTTTGCAAACTTACCTTGCGCGTAAAGTAGAATTCAAGGATAAGTTGAGAGTTATCAATAGCGTTGGTGGGTGCGATGTTTATTACCATAATGACTATGCTTATTGTTGTGTATGTATTTTAAGTTTTAGAAAACTTTATTTGATTAAGAAAATAATTATAAAAGTAAAGATAAGCTTTCCCTACTTAACAGGGTATTTTTGTTTCCGTGAGGGCCCACCTATTTTGAAAGCTATATCTAAATTGACCGAGAAACCCGATTGTTTCTTAATTGATGGCAATGGAATTTTGCATCCTCGGGGGATGGGATTGGCTAATTTTATAGGGATATTTACAAAAAGTCCTACTATTGGATGTGCAAAAAGTCTTCTTTTGGGTCATTATAAAGAGCCCGATTCTTTTAAAGGGAGCTCTTCTTGTATAAGATATAAAAAAAGAACAATTGGTTTAGCTTTGCGGACAAAAGATAATGTAAAAGAGGTGTTTATTTCTGTAGGCTGGGGAATTAGTTTAACTAAGGCTAAAGAAGTTGTTTTAAAAACTAGTAGATACCGCATCCCTGAGCCATTGCGGTTAGCCCATTATTTTGCAAAAACCCTTAAAAAATAGTCTATGATTAATATCATAATTAATTCCTTACATCTTTTTTAAATAAATACTTAATTATGCTCCCCTTAGAAAAAATCAAAAGTGGATTTGTAGCTCTTATAGGAAGGCCTAACGTAGGTAAGTCCACACTTCTTAATGCTTTACTTAACACAAAGATAAGCATAGTTTCTTCTGTTCCTCAGACTACCCGTTATGCTATAAGAGGAATTCTTAATTTAAGCAATGCCCAAATTGTTTTTGTGGATAGTCCGGGGATACACTCTTATAAAGATAATTTGGCTCAATATCTTAACATTATAGCTACTCGCGTTCTTGAAGATGTAGAAATAGTTATATATATAGTTGATGTCACACGCAATCCTGGTTATGAAGAAGAACTAATTGTAAAAAAGCTAATTTCTTTAAATACAAAAATTATTATGGCTCTTAATAAGATAGACAAGAACAAAAAGTTTCTTAATGATTACATTTCCTTATGGAATAAGGAAGAACAAAAAATATTGGATAATGGTTCTACGAAGAAATTACTTTATTATATCCCTATATCAGCAAAGACCGGTTATAACCTTGATAAGTTAATCGAGGCAATAGAAGAGAATCTTCCTTGGGGGACTCCTTTTTATAGCAAAGATACACTTACTGATTTCCCCCTTAAGTTTCGTATAGCCGATATTATAAGAGAAAAACTTTTTTTAAAACTTAAAAAAGAATTGCCCCATTCTTTAGCTGTAGAAGTAATTGATATTGAAGATAAAAATAGATGTGTTTACATTGAGGCTTACATTTATGTCAATCGCACTTCTCAGAAACAAATTATCATTGGTAAAAAAGGAAGTTTTATCCGTGATGTTGGAATAGCAAGCAGAGAAGAGATAGAGGAGATGTTTCATAAGAAAGTATATTTACACTTGCAGGTTAAGGTAATAAGAGGATGGCAGAAGAAGATAAGAATTCTAAAAGAATTAGGATATCAAACAATTTAGGAAATACTCTGAAAACAGAATGCACCTCTAAATAGATTGAATAAAATAGTCAGC
>CAZWON010000037.1:0-9637 GCA_964635565.1 uncultured Planctomycetia bacterium | reverse complement strand
GATATGTCCGCTCGCGCGGATGAAATATGCAACCTGCGGTTGCGAAATATATAGAAATAAATAGAAATTTGTTCGCTAATACGGACGAAATAGATAGAAATTTGTTGAAATTTAATAGAAACTAAAAATTAGATATTAGAAATTCTTATAAGACACTATTGATTCAAACGTTATTGTGTCAGACAAAGCTCACCATCAGGAATTGAGAAACTAATTCCTTACCAATACTTTTTAAAATATCAGAAAGAGGAGAAAATGTTATTTGATATTGGGTATATTACAAAGCCCTGCACTGAAAGGTGCAGGGCTTTTTTTCTAAATTAAAAGGTTTGAATTTTAATAGGGAGGATACCCCCCTTGAGGCATACCACCGCCTGGCATACCACCGCCTTTTTCTTCTTTCTCAGGCTTATCTGCTACTACTGCCTCAGTAGTAATCAACAAAGAAGCAATAGAAGCAGCATTCTGCAGAGCAGTTCTTGCAACTTTTGTAGGGTCAATTATTCCTGCGGAGAACATATCTACAATCTTATTCTGTTCTGCATCAAACCCAACATTTGTTTTCTCCTTCTTAACCTGCTCTACAATCACCGAGCCCTCAAAACCAGCATTAATCACTAACTGACGCAAAGGCTCCTCCAGTGCTCTTTTTACAATATTAGCACCTATTGCTTCGTCTCCCTCTAACTTCATCTTCTCTAAAACAGGGATACTACGCAATATTCCTATTTCTCCTCCGGGAATAATTCCCTCTTCCACAGCAGCTCTTGTAGCATGAAGCGCATCTTCAACTCTTGCTTTTTTTTCTTTCATTTCTGTCTCAGTAGCAGCACCCACATTTATTACTGCTACCCCTCCTGCTAACTTAGCAAGGCGCTCCTGAAGTTTTTCTCTATCATAGTCAGAATCTGTCTCCTCAATCTGTCTTCTAATCTGACTGATTCTTCCCTGAATAGCATCGGTTTTACCTGCTCCCTCAACAATTGTAGTATTTTCTTTATCAACTCTTATGCGTTTTGCTCTCCCCAGATCCTCCAAATCAATACTCTCAAGCTTTATCCCTAAATCTTCGGTTATAGCCCTGCCTCCTGTAAGAATAGCAATATCTTCAAGCATTGCTTTCCGTCTATCGCCATAGCCAGGTGCTTTAACAGCTACACAGGATAAAGTTCCTCTTATCTTATTCACTACTAAAGTTGCCAAAGCTTCTCCTTCCACGTCTTCAGCAATAATCACAAGAGGTTTACCTGCCCGTGCTATCTTCTCAAGAAGAGGTAGCAAGTCTTTTAGGTTAGAAATCTTTTTTTCATAAATCAAGATATAAGGGTCATCAAGCACGCACTCCATCTTCTCGGCATCTGTAACAAAATAAGGAGACAGATAGCCCTGGTCAAACTGCATACCCTCTACTACCTCTAAAGTAGTAGCCATAGATTTAGCCTCTTCAACTGTAATTACGCCATCCTTGCCAACCTTATCCATAGCGTCAGCAATAAGCTCACCAATCCTGCTGTCGCCATTGGCAGCGATTGTTGCAACCTGAGCTATCTCTTTCTTATCTTTAACGGGCTTGGAAATTTTCTTAAGCTCCTCGGTGACTACCTCAACTGCCTTGTCTATTCCCCGTTTTAATGCCATAGGGTTGGCGCCGGCAGCAACATTCTTCAAGCCTTCTTTGTAGATTGCCTCTGCTAATATCGTTGCAGTGGTTGTACCATCGCCAGCAGTATCAGATGTTTTCTCAGCAACTTCTTTTACAAGCTGGGCACCAATATTTTCATAAGGCTCCTCCAGCTCTATCTCTTTTGCTACCGTAACACCATCTTTAGTAATCGTAGGGGAGCCAAATTTTTTTTCAATCACTACATTTCTTCCTTTAGGACCTAAAGTCACTTTTACTGCCTGAGAAAGAATCTCTACGCCTTTAAGCACACTGCGACGTGCATCTTCATTAAAAATTAACTGCTTTGCCATACCATAATCACCTCCTTAGCCTATAATTGCTAAAACATCCTCTTCACGCATAATAAGATACTCTTCTCCATCTACTGTTATTTCTGTTCCTGAATATTTTCCGTATAAAACCTTATCGCCCACTTTAAGAGTAAGGGCAATAGTTTTACCATCATCGGTTTTTTTACCTTCGCCTACTGCAACAATTTCTCCTTCCTGTGGTCTCTCCTTGGCTGTATCAGGAAGGACTATTCCTCCCTTTGTTTTTTCCTTTTCTTCCGAAGGTTTAATAAGTACTCTGTCTCCTAATGGTTTGATTTTCATACTCTCACCCCCTTGTTAAGTTGTTCTATAAATTTTCTCCCCCTTTCTTTTAAACCTTAATTAGCAGACTTAAGGTTAGAGTGCTAATTTATTTTAAAGAAAGAAAAATAAATGTCAAGGATTTTTTTATTTTTTTTAAGTTGCGTATTATATTGATTTAAAGGAAGTTACAAAAAGGGATACAAAAAGGAAACTAAATGATTTTTTTTAATCTTAAAAGGCCTTTTAAGGTGAGAAGGGGATCATAAATATAAGGAAAATCTAATTTTTTTTGCAAGATATAACTTTCTCCTCCTGTAACAATAATATCTATTTTCTTAACTCTCTGTTTCTTCTCTAAAATTTTTTTGTATTTAAGAATAAAACTATTAACCATTAAGGGAAAACCCTCTTTTACTCCTTCTGAAATACTTGAAAGGGTATTTTTGGGGATAAAAGAGGACCCACATTCAATAAGTTTAATATTATCAGGCAATAATTCGCACCTTCCTAAAGACCTTAGATAAAGGTTTATTCCTGGAAAAATAAAACCTCCTAAGTAGGCTCCTTTTTTAGAGATAAAATCTACTGTTATAGCAGTCCCGAAATCTACGATTATTTTTGCCTGAGGGTAAAAGTACAAAGCGGAAAATACATTGACTAATCTGTCTTGACCAATCTCATTCTTATTATACAACGATTTTACAGGAACTATTATATCTTTGCCTACAAAATATACTTTTCTTCTCAATCTCTTAAAATAACAGGATATAGAAGGGGCCACTGAACAGGCAATTATTTCTTGAAATTTATATTTCTTCAATTTACTCCTTAACAGAGAAAGCGTTATATCTTTATTGTATAACCTAAAAGTATCAATTAAGTGCTCATTTTTTTCTATTCCAAAATGTATACTTGTATTACCAATATCTGCTAAAATCATAATTGAGCTCTTTTATCTAAGATGGATTATTTCAGAAACAAATATTCTTTTTATTCTGCCATCTTTATCCTCAATATATAGCTCCCCATATTCCCCTACTCTGTAAGCTTTCCCTTTTATCTTTTTTTTATTAGTATAAACAATTATATTTTTCCCTACGGTATCAAGGTATTTATTTATTTCTTTTATAATTTTTTTATATTTTTTATTTTTAAAATATCTATACCATATTATAACCTCTTTTATAATAAGTTGAAATATTTTATCAAGAAAATATTTCCTTCCTATCCTAAGAAAAATAGAAGTTGCCGAGAAAGGCAGGTACTTGCGGGGAGTATTTATATTTAAACCTAAACCTACAATAACAAAAGCAGGATATCTTGTTAAAGTCTCTGTCTCAAGAAGAACTCCTCCTATCTTTTTTCCTCCTACAATAATATCATTAGGCCATTTTATTTTAAGTTCAATAATATCTCTGAGTGCTTTTACTACAGATAAAGCCACGGTCATCCCTAAAAGATTAACCCTTCTAAGTTCTATATGGGGTTTGAATATAAAAGAAAGATAAAGACCTTTGTTTGACGGCGATTCCCATCTTCTTCCCAAACGCCCCCTCCCCTTTGTTTGAGCTTTCGCCCAAACAACTGTAATCTCTTTAGCTCCCTTTTTGGCCCATAAATAAGCCTCATCATTAGTAGAAGTGGTACTTTTAAGTTTTATTATCTTAAGATAGGAAACTCTCGGGGACAATTTATTTTCCTTTAGCACTTTTTTCTCTCTTGTTTTTAAGAACAGTTTTTAACTGAGCTATTTTGTCCCTTATCTGAGCCGCCTTCTCAAAACGAAGATTTTTAGCAGCAATAGTCATCTCTTTTTCTAAAACAGCTATTATCTCACTTATCTCTAAATCTTCATCTTCCCATTCTAATCTTGCCTTTAGTCTTTCTTCCTCCCGAAAGTATATTTCAATCCCTTCTTTTATGTTCTTTTTTATGGTTTGAGGTGTGATATTATGTTTTTTATTATATTCAAGCTGAATTTTTCTTCTCCGTAAACTCTCATTTATAGCCTTTCTCATTGATTCTGTAACTGTATCAGCATACATAATAACTTTTGCATTTATATGCCTGGCACAACGACCTGCTACTTGAATTAAAGATGTAGTTGAACGTAAAAAACCTTCCTTATCCGCGTCCAGTATAGCTACTAAAGAAACTTCCGGTAAATCAATTCCTTCGCGCAAAAGATTAATCCCTACAATACAGTCAAACTTTTTAAGACGCAAATCTTTCAATATCTTAGCTCGCTGGATGGCATCTAGCTCTGAATGAATATAAGTAACACTCAAACCTTTCGTTTTAAGATAACTACTCAAATCCTCGGCCATACGTTTTGTAAGAGTAGTAATGATGGAACGTTCTTTTTTATTGGCTCTTTTTTCTACCTCTTCTATTAAATTATCTATTTGATTGGTGGTAACTCGCACCTCTATTTCTGGATCAGGTAATCCTGTAGGGCGAATAATCTGTTCTACTACTTCTGTATCAGAAAGTTTTATTTCAAAAGAAGAAGGTGTGGCAGAAACAAAAATAACGTCTCCCACTAATTCCATAAACTCCTCGAACTTAAGAGGACGATTATCAAGGCAAGAAGGAAGACGAAACCCATATTCAACTAAGGTCTCTTTCCGTGACCTATCTGACTCATACATTCCTCTCAATTGAGGAATAGTAACGTGACTTTCATCAATGATAGTAAGAAAATCGGAAGGAAAATAATCGATAAGACAATAGGGTCTTAAACCCGGTTCTCTTTGAGAAAGGTGACGCGAATAATTTTCAATACCATGACAGTATCCCATTTCTCTCAACATTTCTATATCGTAAAGAGTGCGGGTCCGAAGACGTTCTGCCTCAACTATTTTCCCTCTTCTCTTGAAATAGCTTAATCTATCCTCTAATTCCCATTGAATTGTTTTTACCGCATTATCTATCTTCTCTCTACCCATAATAAAATGTTTTGCAGGATAGATGCCTATTTTCTCAAGCTCACAGATCCTTTTACCTGTTACAGGGTCAAACTCATATATTTTATGAATTTCCTCAGAAAAAAATTCTAAACGTAAAGCTCGCTCTTTATAGGCAGGAAAAATATCCAAAGTATCACCCCTTACTCTAAAAACGCCTCTTTTAAAATCAAAATCATTCCTTTCGTATTGTAGAATAATCAATCTATTTATGATACGTTGTTGGTTGGTAGATTGGTTTTTTTCGATATAAAGAATTAAATCTTGATAATCAGAAGGTGAACCTAAATTATAAATACAAGATACAGAAGCAACAACAATCACATCTCTACGTGAAACCAGAGAACTCGTCGCAGAAAGACGTAATCTATCCAATCTCTCATTTATGGAGGCATCTTTTTCTATATAAGTATCTGTCTGAGGAATATAACTTTCCGGTTGATAATAATCATAATAACTAACAAAATATTCCACACTATTATAAGGGAAAAATTCTTTAAACTCAGCATATAACTGAGAAGCTAAGGTCTTATTATGAGAAATAACAAGCGCAGGCCTATTTAACTTCTCTATCAAACACGCTAATGTAAAAGTTTTCCCGCTTCCTGTAACTCCTAAAAGAGTCTGGAAACGCTTTTTTTTCTTTATTCCCAACAATAACTTTTCTATTGCCTGAGGCTGGTCCCCTGTGGGTTTAAATTTGCTTATGAGCTTAAATTCACTCATTGCATCTCTAAAGAGAAATCAATACAAGAGGCAGAGTGAGTTAATGCGCCAACGGAAATAAAATCAACTTTTGTGCGGGCAATCTTCTTTATATTTTTCAAATTTATTCCTCCCGAAGCTTCTAATTTAACATGGGGAAAATATTCATTGCGATAGATAACTGCCTTTTTCAAAGAGGAAAGACCAAAATTATCCAACATAATAATATCTGGTTCATATTTTATTACTTCTTTAAATTCTTTTAAATTCTCTACTTCAATCTCTATAGGAAGAGAAGTTTTCTTTTTTAAGAATAAAATAAATTTTTTAAGTTTGATTTTCTCAATTTCTTTTTTACTGCCTACTATTTTAAGGGCTCTAAGATGATTATCTTTTACAATTATTCCTTCGGAAAGATTAAACCTATGATTAAAACCACCTCCTATTCTTACAGCATACTTTTCTAAGATTCTTAATATAGGGGTGGTCTTTCGTGTATCCCTTATCTTAACATTGCTACTTTTTACTTTTAATACGAATCTTTCTGTATAGGTGGCAATCCCTGAAAGAAAAGACAAAAAATTTAATGCTACCCTTTCTCCTGTAAGAATGCTGGAAAGCTTCCCTTTTACAAGAGCAATCTTCTCCCCTTTAATAAATTTGCTTCCTTCTTTTTTTAAGGCTTTAAACTGAAGGTTTCTATTTATATGCATAAAAACTTCTTTTGCGATATTTATACCACAAAGTACACCTTTCTGATTAGCAACAATAAAAGCTTTCCCTTCAAGATTAGAAGGAATAGAAATCTGTGTAGTAATATCTTTTTCTCCTATATCTTCCTTAAGAGCGCACCTTACAATTTTTCTAATATCACTTTTCTTTAAACGAGAATACATCTCTCAATTTCTCTAACCGTTTAATATTGTTAAAAATAGACTCATATTTTTCTTTTTCCCTTTCTATAACACCAGGAGATGCTTTTTTTATAAAATTTTCATTTTTAAGTTTCTTTTCTGTATTTTCCAACATAGTCCTTAATTTCTCTATTTTCTTTTTTAAAGATAAAACATATCTTTTCACATCAAAACCATCAAGATAAAAATCTAAATCAATATCTTCGCTTTTAAAAACCACTCGCTTAAGATTATCTTCAAAAATTAAATCTTCTAAACCGGAAAGGCGTATTATCCAATCTCTGTGTCTTTTTAGAGCGTTTTTTATTTTGGTTCGGGCCTTTATCAAAACAGTAACCTTCTGAGAACCAATGCCTAAATCAATTTTAAGATTTCTTATTTCTTTTACTAAAAATATACAAAAATTTACTATATTTATTTTATTTTTATCGAAAGAAACACAAGAAACATCGGGCCACTTTGAGGTTATAATTTCACCATTCAAAAAGGAAGGAAATGCATTTTTTAAAATCTGATAAATATCTTCAGTTATAAAGGGCATAAGGGGATGAAGCAGTTTCAGAAAAGTAACCAAACATTTAATAAGAATTTTGGCTTTATTCGCGTTAAGGTTAGATTTTACAATCTCTATATACCAATCACAGAATATATGCCAGAAGAATTCATACAGACATTTTGTGGCGTCATTAATGCGATAATTCTCAAAATAGTGCGTCACTTCCTTTACTACCTTATTAAGTTCATTTAAAATCCACTCGTCTATCTCATCCTTCCTTTCATAATGAAAATCTTCTATATTTATATTTTCACTCTCAATTTTATTCAGTATAAATCTAAAAGCATTCCATACTTTGTTAGCAAAATTCCTCCCTACTAAGAACTTCTCTTCATTTAAATAAACATCTGAACCAGTGGAAGCTAACATCATCAACGAAAACCTTAAGGCATCCGCACCAAATTTATCAATAATCTCTAATGGATCAATGATATTACCTAATGATTTAGACATCTTAACTCCTTTATCATCACGCACTGTGCCATGAATCAAAACGGTATGGAAAGGGATTTTCCCTGTGAATTCCAATGAAGCCATAATCATCCTTGCTACCCAAAAAAATAGAATCTCCGAAGCAGTAACCAATACATCCGTAGGGTAAAAATAATTTAAGTCACTACTTTCTTTTGGCCAATAGAATGTAGCAAATGGCCATAACCAAGAAGAAAACCAGGTATCCAATACATCGCTATCCTGTTTGATATCAGTAGAACCACAATAAGGACACTTTTTAGGTTTAAACTTGGAGACAATAATTCCTTTTTGTCCAAAATTCTGAGAGTAAGATTTAAAATCTGCGATGAATTCGGTATCTCTTCCTTTTATACAATTCTTACAATAATAAACCGGTAATCTATGTCCCCACCATATCTGTCGTGATATACACCAATCTTGAATATGATTCATCCAGTTCAAATATACTTTTTTCCAACGATTAGGGTAAAATTTTATCTTGTTTTGATAAACTACCTTTATTGCCTTCAAGGCTAATGGTTTCATTTTGACAAACCACTGTAAGGATAATCTTGGTTCAATAAGGGTATGACAACGATAACAATGACCTGCACGAATGGTATAAGGCTCTTTTTTCTCAATAAGCTTTTTTTCCTCTAGTAACTCTAAGATAGCCTGGCGAGCCTCAAATCTATCCCTGCCACAGAAATCACCTGCTTGTTCATTTAAAGTTGCATCATCATTCATTATATTAATAAATTCTAAATTATGGTCTTTAG
The DNA here is from genome assembly GCA_964635565.1 of uncultured Planctomycetia bacterium. Taxonomy (GTDB): domain Bacteria; phylum Omnitrophota; class Gorgyraeia; order Duberdicusellales; family 4484-171; genus CAZWON01. Next base: position 1,005 of record CAZWON010000037.1, on the reverse strand, counting down.
CCAAAATAAAATCAACAGGGTCATGAGCAGGAGTAACTTTCACTATTCCTGTGCCAAATTCAGGATCCACACGCTCATCTTCTATAACTTTAAGCCTCCTCTCCATAAGAGGCAGAATCGCCTCCCTTCCTTTAAGCCACCTATAACGATTATCAGAAGGGTTAATCGCCACTGCAGTATCTCCCAGCATTGTCTCCGGACGTGTAGTCGCTACTACTATATATCTAATAACTCTGCCATCTTTTATTCTATAAGGTTTCTCTATTGGGTATCTAATGTAATAAAGCCACCCTTTAATATCAGAATAAGGAGATTCCTCATCGCTAAGAGCAGTTCTACAACGGGGACACCAATTAATAATGTAATTACCACGATAAATAAGACCTTTCTCATAAAGACGAACAAAGACCTCCTTTACTGCCTCGGAATAATCTTCATCCATAGTAAACCGTGTTCTCTTCCAATCGCAACTCGCTCCCAGTTTTTTAAGCTGTTCAATAATTGTAGAACCATATTGACTTTGCCACTCCCATAGTCTTTTAATAAACTCCTCCTTACCAATTTCTTCCTTACGGAGACCTTCCTTACTTAACTGCTTTTCTACAACATTTTGTGTAGCAATACCAGCGTGATCCGTTCCCGGCATCCAAAGGGCCTCAAACCCCTGCATTCTTTTAAACCTAATAAGTACATCCTGAATTGTATTATTCAAAGCATGCCCCATATGGAGAATTCCTGTAATATTAGGAGGGGGTATCACTATAGAAAATGGTTTTTTATGAGAAGTTACTCTTGCAGAAAAACAATTATTCTTTATCCATAAAGAGTAAATCTTATCTTCTTTTTCTTTAGGATTATATTTTGATGCTAATTGCATAGTTATTTAATTTACATTGCAATTGGGATAATGTCAAGATTACAAAAGAAAAAGGGCTACCTCCCCAGAATTAATATAACCTCTAAACATAAATCCTGTATTCTAAGCACCCAACTTATAGGGAAAAT
>CAZWON010000036.1:0-9647 GCA_964635565.1 uncultured Planctomycetia bacterium | reverse complement strand
AAAATTATAAAACATCACAAAGATGAAAGTTAAGGTGATGGGCGGGAATAGATTTTTCTTTTTATTAAAAATTTTTCTAACTAAAAAGTGACCGGCCCAAAAAATATAAATTTTTTCTTTCCTTACTTATAAAAAAATTTGTCCCGATTTTTATCGGGACAAACCCTGACGAAGACAGACATCTAAAGGAAGCCTATAAGGTGACTTCGCTTCAAGAAGTGTTAACACATTGGTAATAAAAATATACCGCCACTAGTTAACAAAACAACCTTTTTAAGTCAAAATAGACTCATAACTGAAAGGATACCTATTCTATGAAAAAAAATACGCTGGACTAGCAAGGAAAAGGTGCGCATTGTCCTTGAAAGACTCTCAGGGCAAATTGAGATAACAAAATTATGCCACAAATATCAGATAGCCCAAACCCAGTATTATCAATGGCGTAACCAGTTCCTGAAATTCAGTCATCAGGCCTTTGAGGCCAAAAACATCACTAAGAAAGAACAACGTCTGGAACAAGAGAACTAAAAGCTTAAGCAAATCATTGGCGATTTAATCATGGAATTAAAAAAGGTGAATACGAGCTATGAGAAGGAAAAGGTTATAATCTACCATAAAGTGGAACCTACAATTATTGTCGATGATCGAGCCAGTTAAGATTGACCATCCCCTCTAGGGATACAAGCGTATCCGGTCATATCTTAAGTACCGTAAAGGGTATCCTGGGGGGGATTAACCGGGTATACTGGGTTATGAAAGAACATGGTATGCTTTTCACTCCTTAAGTCCGACGCAAAGCCAAGAAGGGGCCGATAAAACCTAAACCTGTGGCTTCAAGACCTAATCAGTTCTGAGGTATAGATATGACCAAAATCCGCATAAATACCTGGGGATGGCTATATCTTACTGTAATGTTTGATTGGTATACCAAAGAGATTATCGGCTATTTTTTTAAGTATCCAGAAAAAGACCGATAACGGGATAGATGCCCTGGGATCTGTAGTAAATAACCGCTTCTCCCCAAGAAATACATAAATCTGTCAAAGAATGCTAATTATTCTTAATCTTTGATAATAGTTGCCAGCCCACATCACAGAGGTTTATGATGGATTGCTTACTTTTGGGCCTAAAACAGATATTTAACCTGGCCTAACCCAACGGTAATTCTAACACTGAACGGGTGATGCGCACAATCAAAGAGGATATTGTTTGACCCATAGACTTAAGACAACCCTTTTGCCTTTAGCGAAGTCTGGATAAATGGATTAAAGCTTACAATACCGATTACCCACATCAGAGCCTGAACAACATGATGCCAAGGCATTCTATGAAAACTATATTGATAAAGAGCTTATCTCTAACTTAAAAAGTGCTTGCTAAAGTAGTGTGGCGTTACCTGGCTTTGCTCCCCTTGGTTATAAGAATAATACTGTTAAGCATACTATAGAGATTGACCCTGAAACAGATAGTAAGGTAAAAGAACTTTTTGAACTTTATGCTACAGGCAGATATTCTTTAGATGAACTAAGAAAATTGGCGACTGCCTCTGGCTTGGCCAGTAGAAGAAGACGAGGAAAATTAAGTAGAAGCAATATCGAACGCCTTCTCAAAAATCCATTTTATTATGGTGCTTTTATCTTCAAGGGCCAACTTTACGAAGGCACTCATCTACCTATCATTACCAAAGAGCTTTTTGATAAGGTACAGAATGTTTTTAATTTACGAAGTAAACCCCGCAAAAATGGGCCTCATTACCACGTATTCAGGGGGTTTATTAAATGTGGCTAATGTGGCGGAATGATAACATCTGAGATTCAACAACAAAAGTATATTTACTATCGTTGTACAAAAAAGAAAGGTAAATGCGATGAGCCATTTTTGCGTGAGGAGGTGCTCGTTGAACAAATAAATGAAGCAACCAAAAGAGTTTCTATAGATGATAAACTTAAAGCGTTTTTGTTTAAAAGGATTGATGAGGAATCTATAAATACTATAACCCCCCCTACCTCTTCACTTAATAACCGAATCAATGAAATAGATAGGAAGCTAAATATCTTATTAGATGCCTATCTGAATCAAGTTATCAGCGAGGAAGAATACAAGAAAAAGAAGTCATCTCTCCTAAATGAGAAGTTGGAGATAAAAGAAAAATTGAATTATCTTGAAAGCAAAGGTAAAATTTGGCTCGAACTGGCTCGAAATTTCGTAATATCTTGTAGCCAAGCCAGTTACATAGCAACTAAGGGAAGTTTGGAAGAAAAAAGGGAATTTTTTAAAAAGATTGGCTCGAACTTTCGGGTTTCTCGTGCTAAATTGTTATTTTCCTTTAACTTACCCTATTCTTTTTTGCTCAAAAATAGCCAAATTAAAAATTGGGGTGGGTGAGGGGATTCGAACCCCCGACAACTTGAGCCACAGTCAAGTGCTCTATCCAGGCTGAGCTACACCCACCAATGGTTAACGGTCAATAGTCAATGGTCTATAGCCTATAGCTCTTAGTTTTTGGCTACTCACTCTTACTTCTTGATCTAAATCTTTATATTTACTATGAGCTAACAACTAAAAACTATGAACTATTCTCTATCCCTTATTTGCTATTTACCATTCGCTAACCGCTATACGCTGTACACTATTTGCTACTTGCTATTCATCTTTATCTTTCTCAATTCCAAAGATGCCTTTTATATTTTTTAACAACTCCTCTCCTGCCTGCTGAATCCCTTTTAATACAGGGTCTATAGTAATTCCTTTTATGCTCTTAACGCCATTTCCTACCGTTTCTTGTGTTTTGCCCAAAAGTTGATTTACGGAATCGATAAAGGTAGTTGTATTGAGCTCCTTTAGCTGAGCAAGCATACTTTCTCCTATAGAGGTTATTTTGAACTCCGGTTTACTCATTTTGGTACGGTAACGAAGATGAATTCGAGATTGTCCGTCTTGCGTAAAAAGAGCAATAATAGTTTTAAGAGATTTAACTTTTGATTCATCTTCAGGATGTTCATTAAAAACAATGCGGTTTAGAATAATATAATAATCAATAATAAGGTTATCTTTTTTAGAAACAAGATGAGAGTCTAAAGACAGATACGCTTCTCTTATTTCCAGATTTTTTGGCTTCCAGAAAGGAGGATAATATTCCTTAAACATAAAATAATCAATTTCTTTTGCTTTAAACCTTAGATTCATATCCTTCCTTGCCCAGTTGACCCATCCAGAGGCTGTTAAAGCACCATCTATTTTTCTGTCTCTTATTCTTAAGGAACTATCTAAATTAATAAATATTTTTTGTCGCTGTGGATAAGTAAGGTTTTTTATGCTTCCTCTTATATCTTCTATAGCTATTTTAAGAGGAGGTTTAAGGCTGGCAAGTTCAATGATAATAGAAGAAAAATCAATAATTATATTATTTATACTTATAGAGAAATCCCCGCTTATTTTTTGCATGTTAAGAGGCGGTTGTTTTGGGAGTGATTTTCTTTCTTTCAATGATTTTATTATATCTTCATTAATCTTTACCTGTAATCCTTTAATGGAAAGATTATCAATGCTTACAGACTTTGTAAATGGATTGTAACCAATGATATTTGCTTTTGCTTGAATAAAGCTTATATTTTTTGTTCCAAAATCAACAAGAGTAATTCTAAAAGGAAAAGAAAAGGTTAACTCTCCTATTTCTGCCTCTATGTTTTTCTTCTTAAGGATATTAATAAGAAAATCTTTCCCTCTTTCGTTAATGAGAAAATATATTAAAATATACGGCCCTACAATAAGGACGAGAATACTGAAAAAAATCCTTAAAAATCTTCTTGTTTTCCTAATCATAATACAAGATCACACCGTCACAACGTCACCAGATTACCAGGTCACACTTTTAGCTCTTAGTTTATAGCTCTTAGCTCTTGGTTCATAGCTCTTAGTTCATAGTTCCTGGCTTTTAGCTCTTAGTCTTTTTATCCAATATCTCGTATTTAGTATCGAGTATCCAGTATCATTCACTTCTTGATCATAGATGCTTGATCCTTGATATTCCTACATCCTAATCTCTAACTATGAGCTAACAACTATGAACTATGAGCTAATTTCTATTCGCTAACTGCTATCCGCTATATGCCATTAAGTGCGCCCGGCAGGAATCGAACCTGCAACCCTCTGCTTAGAAGGCAGATGCTCTATCCTATTGAGCTACGGGCGCTAAATGGCCTATAGCTTATGGTGTATAGCATATGGCTATTTCAATGAGCCTTTAAAAGAAGTAATCTTTTTAACCAACAATTCTGCTTTGTTATAGAACTTTGTCCTTTCTTCTTCTGTAATATAATTTCTCTTTTTTGCAAAGCGTAAAAGATTTACCCTTTCCAGAGTAGATGCTACATTTATATCCAGAAAAGAACAAAAATTTTTCTTTGTTGCTGTTCCTGATCCCTCAGCGATATTGTTAGATATTGATACCGCCTGCCCTTTTTAACTGGTCAATAAGATTATTCCTTTACTAACTGCCATATATCCAGTTTTTCAAACCTAAACATACTATCAACTATCCACTTTTTTCTATTCGCTAAACGCTATCCACTATTTACTACACCCTAATACTATACGCTATCCGCTAACCGCTATACGCTATTTGGTCGGGGCGAGTGGACTTGTATGTGCTTGCCCTCAGAAGGGCATTTATTTTTAGCACATCCAAGAATGTATTAGGCTCTCTCTAAAAGATAACCTTAATTCCCCCTCTTACCAATTTTATCAAATAAGCAACTGGTCGGGGCGAGTGGACTTGAACCACCGACTTCTTGGTCCCAAACCAAGCGCTCTAAGCCAAACTGAGCTACGCCCCGGAAGAAACGACAGTTATACACGGATGAACGCAGATAAAAAACAGATTAACACAAATGCGTAAAAACACCAAGTCACAAGGTCACCACGTCACACTTTTAGCTCTTAGCTCTTAATCTTTTTATCTAGAATCTAGCATCGAGTATCATTTGATTCTTGATCCTTGATTTTCGATATTCCTATATCCTATACGCTAATCGCTATACGCTTTATTTCAAAGAACTAAAAGATTTTACTTATTTTTTATATAATTAGCAAGAAATTTCTTAAGTTTATAAAAAACTTTTGCCCGATGGCTAATTTTATTTTTTTGTGCTAAAGAAAGTTGAGCTATGGTTTTTTTATAAGAAGGTAAATAAAAAAGAGAATCATATCCAAAACCTTTCTTACCTACCAATTTGTTATTTATATACCCTTCTACTTTTCCTTCAAATGTTTTTATCAATTCTCCTTTTTTTACTAATACTGTCACGCACCGAAATCTTGCTTTTCTTTTATCCTTAGGTACATTCTTAAGTTGCTTAAGTAATTTTATGTTATTTTCATAGTCAGTAGCAATATTTCCTGCATATCTTCGGCTGAAAACCCCTGGTTTATTCTTTAAATATTTGACCTCTATGCCAGAATCTTCTCCTACTATTAAATCGCAATTGAACATTTTAGAGACACATCTTGCTTTCTTTAAAGCATTTTCAAAAAAAGTTTTCCCGCTTTCTTTTATTTTTAAATCAGGTTTTAAATCAGCAAGACAAAGTATCTTTATATTAAGACCTTTAAGTATCTTTTTTATCTCTTTAAGTTTATTTCTGTTTTTAGTAGCAATGATTAAACGCATGGTATATGCTATACATAGATTAACACAGATACATAAGGTCACCAAGTCACCAGGTCACACGTAGATAGTCAATAGTCAATGGTCTATAGTTTATAACTCTTAACTCTTAGTTCTTGGCTCCTCGCTCCTGACTTTTAGCTCTTAGCTCTTGGTTCCTAGCTCTTAGCTTTTATCTAATATTTGCTATAAGCTAACAGCTAAGAACTATGAGCTATTCTCTATCCGCTATACGCTATATGCTATTTACATATTGGTAATCACATCTTTAAGGATATTTCTTTCCATATCTATAATATCCTTTATACCCTTATGCGCTAAGGCTAAAAGTTTGTCTAAATCATTTTTTGAAAAGGCTTCTCTTTCTGCTGTTCCTTGAATTTCTACAAATTCTCCGCTGGCCTTCATTACTACATTCATATCAACATTGGCGCTGAAATCTTCATTATATGTTAAATCTAAAAGATATTCTCCCCGTACAATACCTACACTAACAGCTCCTAAAAGATCTTTTATGGGAATAGTAGATATTATTGTTTGATGATAAAGTTTGCTTAGACAATCTGCTAATGCAATAAATCCTCCTATAATAGAAACAGTCCGTGTTCCACCATCGGCTTGAATAACATCACAGTCAATCCAAATAGTTCTTTCCCCCAAATCTCTTAAATTAACTACGCTTCTTAATGACCTGCCAATCAGTCGTTGAATTTCCATACTTCGAGCGGACATTTTATCTCTTACTATACGAGATTGTGTAGAACGTGGTAACATTCCATATTCAGAGGTTACCCACCCTTCTCCTTTTCCTTTAAGGAATAAAGGTACTTTTTCCTCTACTGTAGCTGTAGTAATAACCCTGGTATTGCCTGCTTCAATAAGACAGGAGCCTTCAGCGTATTTGATAAAACCTCTTTCAATGTTAATTTTACGTAACTCATCAGGTTTTCTTTTATCGTCTCTTGCCATTATTACTCCTTTTCTATCTATTACAAGTTGAACATGAACCACTATTACAGAATGAACACAAAGAACCTTTATTTTTGCCAGAAATACCGAATACAGAAAACTGTTTTTCTAAAGAGCTTGAGTTACATTGAGGACATTTTTTCTTTATTTTTTCCTGGCTTATCCCTATAAGGATATCAAACTTATGTTCGCAATTTTCACATATATAAGTATATATGGGCATATTAATCCAAGTAATAAAAATTATTCCACAACAATATCAAAAGAATTTTTCCATAAGCCGTGAATATTACAGTAACTGACAGCATAGATTGTTCCAGAAGATTCTGTTTTAAAATTGATAGTAGCAGAAGGAAGAGTGTAAACACCACTGGTATTAGGTCCTTCTGTTGATGAACCGTGGGCAGAAAAATCAATCTTAGCAAGCACATAAGGAAACTTACCTTTTTGTGGTAAAAAGTAGATTTCTATTGATGCAATGTGATGCTCGGTTGTATTAGGATGAGGAATTTCTTTTCCTACACTAACTTCAATTCTTATATTGTCCCCTTTTTTGGCTTTGGAGGGGGCATAAATTACAGGAATATGTTTTTCCTTCTTCCAATCTGCATTTTGAAATAAGTTCTTTATTGTTTCCATACAAACCTTCCTCTAAATATTAGATAACTCGATGTTACTCTTAAAAGAAAATTATATACTGCCATTGGTTATTACTGCACTTGTTTTACTTCTTTAACAGCAGGAATTTCTTCTTTCAATCGTTGTTCAATGCCTAATTTCAAAGTATAGAGACTCATGGGGCAGCTCCCGCAGGCACCTTTTAATCTTAGCTTAACCACACCATCATCGGTTACCTCAACAAACTCTACGTCTCCTCCTTCCATCTGAAGCATAGGCCTTATCTTTTCAAGTGCTTTCTCTACTTTTTCTCTCATAATAAACCTCCTAAAATTTTTTAAATACCTCTGCTTTTACTCCACATACAGAACAATACTCAGGTATCTTTCCCTCCACAGTATATCCGCAAACAGGGCAAATATACACCCCTTTAAGTTCTATATCCTTATCTCCCTCTGCAGCTTCTTTTGTCTTCTTATACATTACCGCATGAATCTTCTCTGCCTCAAGGGCAAAATGTGTAGAACATTCCGCCTCTTTTTCCCCTACAGCTTAGCATCATTATTATAAACAGGATACAGCTCCTCTGCCTCAAAAATCTCACCACCAATAGCACCACCAAAATTCTCTAAAGTAGTACCTACCCCACCTAAAATTTAAGGTGATTTTTTGCATGAACTTATTCTGTATAAGCAATAGCTCGAAAGAGACGCGCAATATTTGGTTTATCTCCTTTTTCTGCCACCTCAGAGAAAATTAAGTACTTCATATGTACCTGCGACTCACCAACAAAAACATTTTGTAAATTTGTCTGTATCATTTTATGCATACTAGTCTCCTTTTTAGTTAGTTCACAACTCTTCCATAAAAACTTTTCAGTTGACACATAATTTTCAAAACTAACAAACAGAAAACATCACTCACTTTTGCCATTTAATACCCTGTAAAGCTTTCCGTCTTTACTAAGTATTCAGGCATTCCTATCTCAACGCATAATCTTCCTATCGTCTCTACCATAGGAAGGGGACCGAAAATGAAAACGACCCTTTCAGTAAATTTTCTATCTTCTTTCATAATTACTTGACTATCGATACGCCCAAATATGCATTCTTGACTCATGGATTTTTCATCAGTGACAATATAGACAATTTTTATATTAGGATAAAACTTTTGAAACTCATCAAGCTTATCCTTAAACGCAATATCCTCTTCTCTACGATTCGAATAGAAAAGAATAACGCCGGTATTAAGTTTTCTCTCTACGATATACTCCAGTATAGAAATAACAGGAGTAATTCCAATACCACCAATGATGAGCCCTATTTTTTATAATCATCCGTAAAGACACAATTACCTAATGAACCTTTAATAAAACAGCTCTCTCCAGCAGTAAGCCTTCTTAATTTTTGAGATAAGGTACTGGCACTCAGCCGCTTAGTTACCTCTATATATTCATGGGTAGGTGAAGATGAGAATGACAAACACTTATTAAGTTCTTTATTGCCAAGATTATGTTCGTCAAAAATAATACGTAAGAACTGACCAGGCACAAATCCTATCTTTTTCTCAGACCAGAAACGAAAACTTTCCATCGTATAAGTTCTCTTGATACGTTCTTTAAATATTGCCCTACTAGTTTGGTCTCCATTATCCCTAGAGACTACTTTCCAATGTCTTATCTTCAAGGTTTTTAATCTCCTGTTGCAGTACCTTAGGCAGAGCAAGAATATCAACATTCATAAACCCACGAATAATTACTGACTGAGCCTTGGCTTTCGTCATTCCTCGCGAACATAAATATTCAATCTCTTCTTTACTTATTTTGCCGATTGCTGCTTCATGAGACAGGTCCACATCTCTAAAGTCTGTCTCAAGTTCTGGCACAGCATGAATGATACCCCGTTCTGAAATTACCAACCCCCTACACTCAAGGTGTGCCTTCGCAGAAACAGCTTCTGCTTTTAAATGACCTCTCGCAATAATCCTACCTCCTAAACTTACAGCGCGAGAAACAATTTCTGCCTGAGTATCTGGTGAAGCAAAAATAACTCTGGAACCTATATCTTGTAAACTTCCAGGATGAGAAAGCAGAAGGGAGTTAAAACTTGCACGTGCCCCTTTCCCAGAAAGAACAGCGGTAGGATACATAATAACTTCTCGAACGGGCTTTAAACACACATAATTTGATACAAATGTTGCTCCTTCCTCAACAATAGCAGCACTCATAGGCTTAACTCGCACATCCTCTTGCCAAGAGTGAATCATTGTAAAGTTAAGATAACCATCTTTATGAATAAAAAACTCTGAAATACCTAAATGTAAACTTTCATTTGCTGCACGAGAAGCAGAACATCCTGTAATAAGGTAAACACGTGCACCTTCCTCAACAATAATA
>CAZWON010000035.1:0-10099 GCA_964635565.1 uncultured Planctomycetia bacterium | reverse complement strand
ATGCTATTTCGGGAATATTAACTGGTTCAATATTAGGAATAGGAAGAGCTGCAGGAGAAACTGCCCCTATACTTTTTACTGCGGTCACACTCTATTCAGCAAGGCTTCCCATCTCAATCTTTAGTGAAGTTCAGGCGCTTCCCTATCATATTTATGCTTTAATGACTGAAGGCACACACCTTGAAGTTCAAGTGCCTATTGCTTATGGGACAGCCTTAGTTTTACTCTTTTTAGTCTTAGGTATAGATTTGATTGCTATTATTATACGTAAAAGAGCAAGGAGGAAGAAGTGGTAGATACAGTCACCAGTTACCAGTTAACGGTTAACAGTAAAAAGGATATTAAAATTTCCATTCGCAATTTAAATATCTGGTATGCAAATATGCAGGTAATAAAAGATGTGAATCTTGATATTGAGAAAAATAAGGTTACAGCAATTATTGGGCCTTCAGGTTGTGGTAAATCCACACTTATAAAGTCAATAAATAGAATGTTGGATATAATACCTGAAGCGGAAGTAGGTGGCACGATTTTATTGGATGGTGAGAATATCTATGATATGGATGAGATGCTTTTGAGAAAAAGAATAGGAATGGTATTTCAGATGCCCAACCCTTTCCCTAAATCTATATTTGAGAATGTTGCTTATGGATTAAAGATTCATAAGATGTTTAAGAATAAAGAAGAGCTCTATTTTAAAGTTGAGGAGGCATTAAAACAATCTGCTTTATGGGATGAGGTTAAAGATAATCTTGATAAATTTGCTTTAGATTTATCTGGAGGCCAGCAACAAAGATTATGTATTGCTCGCTGTATAGCTCTTGAGCCAGAAGTTATATTATTTGATGAGCCTTGTTCTGCTTTAGACCCTATTGCTACAGCAAAGATTGAAGAATTGATTGAGAATTTAAAACAGAATTATACAATAGTAATCGTTACTCACAATATGCAACAGGCCGCCAGAATCTCTGATTACACTGCTTTTTTATATTTAGGAGAATTGGTTGAATTTGGCCCCACACAAAAGATATTTACTACTCCTCAAAATAAAATGACTGAGCAGTATTTAACTGGTAAATTTGGATAAAAAGGAGGAAAATATGTTAGAAGAAAAATTGAATGAATTAAAGAAAAAATTAGTTGAAGAAGCAGGTTTGGCTGAAGGTATGGTTAAAAAGTCAATTGAAGGGCTTATTGAAAAAAGAAACGAAATTTTAGAAAAGGTAGTCAAAGAATACGAGCTTAAGATGAATGAGCTGGAAATAGAATTAGATGAATTATGCACAAATTCAATTGCTCTTTATCAACCAGAAGCAGGAAATTTAAGAACAATTCTTATGATTTTAAAGATGAATAATGATTTAGAAAGAATTGGAGATTTAGCAGTAAATATATCTGAAAGTGCTTTATTTTTAATAGAAAGACCACCTGTTAAACCTTTAATTGATATTCCCCGAATGGTACAAGAATCTATAAATATGTTAAAGAATGCAGTAAATTCTTTTATAGATAAAGATACAAAATTAGCAAAATCTGTATGCCAAAAAGATACTGTCGTTGACAATTTAAGAGACCAAATTTTAAGAGAACTGATTACCTATATGAGTTCTGACCCTTCCACTATTGAACGCTCAATCCATTTAATAAGAATCTCCCGCTCTATAGAACGTATAGCCGATTTATCCACAAACATTTGTGAAGATGTAATATTCATGACAGAAGGCAAAATTATAAAACATCACAAAGATGAAAGTTAAGGTGATGGGCGGGAATAGATTTCTTTTTGTCCCAAGGGCAATCAGGACATAGGTTGCCGAAGACACCTGTCTGAGGAGAGGTTTAAATAAAGATTCTTATCCTTAAAATTTTCTTCCTTTTTAATTCAAAAATAAGGAGCCAGCCGACACAAAATAATAAATTCATTCTTTTACTTACAAAAATTATGTCCCGGTGAAAATCGGAATAAACTCTGACGAAGACAGGTGTCTGAGGAAGCCTATCAGGGAAGCAGGCTTCCCGACGAAACGTCGGGATAAGCTCCCCACAGAAGTCCGCCTATCCCGATGAGTGATAGCGACATCAGGAAACACCGAGACTGCAGGATGAGGGAAAATTAAATTTTCTCTTACTTGAGATTCTTTTTCTTACATTTATAGATTGTGTTAGGTAGGATTATTGGAATAATAAAGTTTGGTTCTTCTCTAAAGGGGGAGCGCTAAACCACGTAGGGTTTACCGCTCTGAACCGAATTCGCTTCTGGTTCAGGGGTGTGTAAAAATGGTGAAAAACCAGGCTATTTGCAGCTAAAATTTTTCTTGTAACGGCATAAAGGGCTCATATCTTCACATTTGACATATTTCTAACACAAAGATAGAGCAGGAAGGATAAAGATAGTCACTTTTTATGGCAATATAGGAAATAGAGGAGTAATCTTTGTTAGAAAGAGAGTTCTAAAAGGAGAGGGGATTTTTTAAACCGGGTAAAGCCGTTGTGTATAAGGTTAGAGTGGTAAAGGAGATGAGTAATTAAGTAGTTTAATGCAGTGAGCAGGAAAAGAAATAAATGTGTAATGTGGAGATCTGACCCTATGACCCTATTTCAAAAGAATCAGCATTAGTTAAAGTTTAAACCGGACATTTTTATTTTGGTAAAAACCGGACATTTTTAAATTGGCTTGACAATCAATGAAAAAGGAATTGCTTTTTGGATATTTTGGAGTATAATATTTTTTCTTTTTATATGGGAAGAGATAAACTGTCTCAAATAATTTCTTTGTGTCGACGCCGAGGGTTTATCTTTGGAAGTTCTGAGCTTTATGGAGGGCTTTCTAGTTTCTGGGATTATGGACCTTTAGGTGCGAGAATTAAGAAAAAAATAAAGGATATCTGGTGGGAAAGATATGTCTTAAGGCGTCAAGATATTGTAGGATTAGACAGTGCCATTATAATGCCTCGAGATGTTTTTATCGCCTCGGGTCATCTTGAAGGTTTTGTTGATTATCTTATAGAATGCCCTCAGTGTAAAAGAAGATTTCGTCTCGATAAAATTGATAAACTTTCTGATAAAGAATATCTCTGTCCTGATTGTAAAATTTCCATTGATATTAGAAAGAATAAGCCTAAAAAATTTAACCTTATGCTTAAAACCAATGTAAGCGCTTCGGAGGACTATCCTCAGGAGGCTTATCTTCGACCGGAGACTGCGCAGGGTATTTTTACTAATTTTGCCAATGTAATAAATGTTACTCATAAAAAGCTCCCTTTTGGTATTGCTCAAATTGGAAAGGCTTTTAGGAATGAGGTTACTACAGGAAGCTTTATTTTTCGTATGAAAGAATTTGACCAGATGGAGATTGAGTATTTTGTAAAACCCCAAGATGCTGATAAATACTATGAATGCTGGGTAAATGAACGTTATAATTTTTATGTAGAAATGATGGGAATAAAAAAAGAGAATTTAAGAGTTCGTCAGCATTCAAAAGAAGAGCTTGCTCATTATGCTCGTGCTTGTGCAGATATTGAGTATAATTTCCCCTTTGGATGGAGTGAATTAGAGGGTATCGCTAATAGAGGTGATTATGATTTACGGCGTCATTCAGAGATAAGTAAAAAAGACTTAAGTTATTTTGATGAAAAAATAAATGAACGTTTTTTCCCTTATGTGATTGAACCATCGAGTGGAGTAGACAGGACTTTTTTCGCTCTTATATGCGATGCTTATTTTGAAGAAGAAGTTAGAGGCAGAAAGAGAGTTGTTCTCAGATTAAAACCAGAGCTTGCTCCCTATAAGATAGCGGTTTTTCCTCTTCTTAAGAATAATAGTAAAATTGTAGAACTTGCAAAAAAGATTTTTTATGATATAAAAAATAAAATACCTGCTATATATGATGATAGTGCCGCTATTGGTAAACTTTACCGTCGCCAAGACGAAATCGGAACACCTTTTTGTATTACCGTTGATGTTGATAGTTTATCAGATAAAAAAGTTACACTACGAGAGCGTGATACCATGAAACAGGAAAGAATAGATATTGAGAACATTTTGCATATATTATTGCGTAAATTAATAAAAGAGTGAATCGAAAGCACTTGAGTTATTAAAAATAAGAAGGAGGGCTAAGATGGCAAAAAAATACATATACTTCTTTGGTAAAGGAAAAGCAGAAGGGAATGCTGAAATGAAACATCTTCTGGGAGGTAAGGGGGCCAATCTGGCAGAGATGAGTAGAATTGGTATTCCTGTTCCTGGTGGATTTACCATTACTGCGGAGGTGTGCAAGATATATTATGAGAATAGTAAGAAATATCCTATAGAGCTTTATGGACAGATTGAGAGTAATCTTAAAAAATTAGAGAATATAACCAATAAAAAATTTGGTGACAAAAATAATCCTCTTTTAGTTTCAGTAAGAAGTGGTGCCGCAGTATCTATGCCAGGAATGATGGATACTATTTTAAATTTAGGGCTTAATGACAAAGCAGTAGAGGGATTAAGCAATCTTACCAATAATCCTCGCTTTGCTTGGGATTCTTATCGGAGATTTATTCAGATGTTCGGTAATGTAGCAAAAGGAGTGCCTCATCATGCTTTTGAACATGAATTAGAAGAGATAAAAAGAAGGGTTGCTAAACGTAAAGGGATAAAAGATGCGGATTCCTTGGTCCAAGAGGCCCTTAATCGTCAGATTCCTGATACTGCCTTAGAAGTTGATGATCTGAAGATGTTAGTTAAACACTACAAAGAAATCTATAAAGAATACACTCATCAGGATTTCCCTCAAGATCCCAAGAAACAACTTATGATAGCAATAGATGCTGTGTTTGGCTCTTGGAATAACGACCGTGCAATTGCCTATAGAGAAATCAATAATATAAAAGGCCTTTTAGGTACTGCTGTAAATATTCAAATGATGGTTTTTGGGAATATGGGTGATGATTCTGGGACCGGGGTAGGATTTACTCGCAATCCTTCCACAGGGGAAAACCGTCTTTACGGAGAATTTCTTATGAATGCCCAGGGTGAAGATGTTGTAGCAGGAATAAGAACTCCTTTTCCTATAGATGGTTTAAAGAAAAAAAACAAGAAAATTTATGAGGAGCTTCAAAATATAAGAAGAAAATTAGAGAAGCATTATAAAGATATGCAAGATTTTGAGTTTACCATAGAACGAGGGAAATTATATATGCTTCAGACCCGAACGGGTAAAAGAACAGCCCAGGCAGCAGTGAAGATCGCTGTGGACATGGTGAAAGAAGGTCTTATTAACAAAGAGGAGGCAATCATAAGGATTAAGCCCGAACAGATTGACCAGCTTCTTCATCCTACTTTTGACGAGATAGAGGAGAAGAAAGCAAAAGTTTTTTCTAAAGAGGGGTTACCTGCCTCTCCAGGAGCAGCAATAGGGCAAGCAGTATTTAGTGCCAAAGATGCAGAGGATTGGGCAAAAGGGGGTAAAGATGTCATTCTTTGTAGATTGGAGACTTCTCCGGAAGATATTCGAGGTATGAACGCAGCAAAGGGAATTCTTACAGCAAGAGGAGGAATGACTTCTCACGCTGCTGTTGTAGCAAGAGGTATGGGCAAGTGTTGTGTTGCAGGAGCAGGTGATATTATTATGGATGAGAAAAGTAGAGAGATGCGTTGCGGGGAATTAGTGGTAAAAGAGGGAGATTGGATTTCTCTTAATGGAAGTAAAGGAATAGTTTATATTGGTAAAATTAAGCTCATTTCTCCCAAAGTAAGCGGTCCTTTTGGTACTATTATGAAGTGGGCAGACAATATAAAAAAGTTAGGAGTAAGGACTAATGCGGATACACCTCACGATACTAAAGTAGCTGTTGAATTTGGTGCTGAAGGAATAGGTTTATGTCGGACAGAACATATGTTTTTTGAAGGGGAAAGAATTACCTCTTTTAGGAAAATGATTTTAGCTGCTCCGGAAGTAAGGTTATTACGCCAAGCTCTAGAACAAGAAAATAATCCTCAAAAAATAAAAGAAATAGAATCTAAATTAGAAGGTCCTTTAACTCAATATCTAAATGCCTTAAAAGAACTTTTACCTTTACAGAGGAAAGATTTCGAGGGTATATTTAAAGAGCTAAAGGGTAAACCTTGTACGATAAGATTACTTGACCCTCCTTTACATGAATTTTTACCCCATGATGCTTCTGGCCAAAAAGCTTTGTCTAAAGCAATGGGAGTACCTTTGGAGAAGATAAAAGATACAGTGGAGAGCTTAAAAGAGCTTAACCCTATGTTAGGTCATCGTGGTTGTAGGTTAGGTATTACCTACCCGGAAATTACAGAAATGCAGACACAAGCAATCATTGAAGCTGCTTTAAATGTTCATAAGAATAAAATTAAAGTTAATCCTGAAATAATGGTTCCTCTGGTAGGTAATGTAAAAGAACTTGTTCTACAAAAGGAGATAATCCTTAATACTATCAAGAAGATTAAAAAGGAAAAGAAGATAAAAAAAATGCCTTTTGAAATTAAAATTGGCACAATGATTGAAGTACCCCGCGCGGCACTTACTGCTTATGAGATAGCTAAAGTGGCAGAATTTTTCTCTTTTGGCACTAATGATTTAACTCAGATGGGATGTGGTTTTTCTCGTGACGATGCAGGAAAATTCCTTGGTGATTATGTAAAACTGGGAATATATAAAACAGATCCCTTTCAGAGCTTAGACATCGAAGGAGTGGGTAAAATGGTAGAAATGGCTGTCGCTTTAGGTAAAAAAGCCAGACATAATATAAAACTTGGAATATGTGGAGAACATGGAGGAGACTCTGTTTCAGTAAAATTTTGTCACAGGATAGGACTTACTTATGTAAGTTGTTCTCCTTTTAGGGTACCTATTGCTCGTCTTTCTGCTGCCCAGGCAGTGATAGAAGAAAACCGAGCTAAGAAAAAAGTAAGAAGGAAAAAGAAACAATAGTCTGTAATGGAAGCAATAAGAGCATATTTAGAAAGGATAAAAGACATTCCTCTTCTTTCAAAAAAAGAAGAAATAGAACTTATTAAAAAATGCCATAAAGGGGACAATAAGGCACGGTGGAGAATTATCAATGCTAACTTAAAACTCGTCGTGAATATTGCTAAACATTATGCTCATTTTAATCTTCCTTTTATGGATTTAATTGCTGAAGGTAATATCGGTCTTATGCGTGCTATTGATAAGTTTAATCCCAAAAAAGGATATCGTTTCTCTACCTATGCTGCTTGGTGGATTAGACAAGCTATTACACGCGCTTTGATTGATCAGGGTAAAACTATTCGTATTCCTGTATATATGAGTGAATTTATGTCTAAATACATGAAGGTAAAAAATAAATTACGACAAAAATTTAAGAGAGAACCTACAAGAAGAGAGATTGCTAAGAAGATGAGGTTTCCTATTAGTAAAGTGGCGGATATTGAAATGTGGATAGAAAAAAAATCTTCTTTAGAAGCTCCTGTAGGTGCAGATGGCGAGTCTCAGCTGTCCGATTTTATAAAAACTACCGGTTATACTGATACTGAAAAGGAAATAGAGCAATTTTTTCGACACGAACATGTACTTGAACTTTTAGATTTTGTTAATGAAAGAGAGAAAAAAATTTTAGACTTGCGTTTTGGCATAAGTGATGGAAGACCACATACTCTCGCAGAGGTAGCTAAAGAGCTTAAGATTTCCCGTGAAAGAGTCCGACAGATAGAAGAAAGTGCCCTTAATAAATTAAGAAAGTATGCTCAACAACAACAAAAGGAAGAATTAGAATGGTAAAAAATAATATAAGGAAGATAAAAATGGATTTATCTAAAACCATAAGAAATATTCCTGATTTTCCTAAAAAAGGGATTCTTTTCAGAGATATTACTACTCTTCTTAATAATTCTAGAGCTTTTTATAGAGCAATAGATGATTTGGCGAGGTTATTTAGGAATAAAAGAATAGATTATGTGGTTGCTGCTGAGGCAAGAGGGTTTGTTTTTGGGGGAGCACTTGCCTATAAACTGAAGTGCGGTTTTATTCCTGTAAGAAAACCCAAAAAACTTCCTTATAAGACTTATCGATATACCTACAGTTTAGAATATGGGAAGGATTCTTTAGAGATCCATCGCGATGCTTGTCCTAAAAATAGCAGAGTTGTTATCTTAGATGATTTGCTTGCTACAGGGGGGACAGCTCAGGCAATTATTAAGCTAATAGAAAAACTTAAGGCTAAAATTGTAGGTGTTGCTTTCCTTATTGAGCTTGTAGACTTACAGGGAAGAAAAAAAATAAAGAAGTATCCTGTTTATTCCCTAATAAAATTCTAACCTTTTTAGAAAAGTAGTTTTTCCAAAAATATAACCCCTGGTAAATTTTCTTAAGCGCCCGTAGCTCAAAAGGAAAGAGCGCAGGCCTCCTAAGCCTGATGTGGCCGTTCGATTCGGCCCGGGCGCAAACCCTTAATAGGTTAAATATTATTCAGAAAGAGATTCAAAAGGGACATATCCTTGTTAAGGTTGGAAATTTATGGTTTAAAAAGCTATATAATAGATAATAATACAATAAGAGAGTCTCTTATATATATTGGTTATGTTTTTAGGAATAGTTTTTAAACCCAGATTTTGCATTAGAAATCAAATTTTAACAGGAAAGGGAACATTTAAACCCACCAATTTACTGAATAGGCCATTCAGCCAGGATCTTCTTTTTACTGCAACAGATAGTTTTAGTATCTTTTTTCTCCCCCCTTTTATAATCCAGCTTCCTGTGGAAGATCTAAATTGGTTACATAGAGCTGAAATCTGTAAAAATGATAATCAGGCAAATTAAAAAGAGTTTTACCTACCGCCTTTGGTCTCTTAATCATTGATTGCCTTACCACTATTATTCTGCGAGGCATCTTCCAAGAATACGTCTTGTATAATAATTCGCCTACTTCTATCCCTTTATCTATAGATAACCACTCTTTTACATTAAGAATATCTTGCTTTAATAAGGGATTGATTTTAACAGCAGTAATATAACTCAGTTTCTTTTCTTCTAAAAAGGTAAGGAATTTATTACCAAAAAAAGCCACTATCGACTCTTATCAGTCCTATTTTTTCTCTATCAATTATCCTGATTTTTCCCCTTTGTTTGGTGGGTATAATCTTTATAACCCATTGATATTTATAGTGCTAACATACTTTATTTTAACACAGAGAATTCTTTAATGCAAAATCTGGGATAAAGCACATATATTAGAGGATACCAAAACTCAGCTTATAACATCGGTGGAAATATTGGGTGGTAATGTCAATAAAGGCCCCTAATTGAAGGGGCTTATAGAAAAAGAAAGAAGAAATAATCTAAAGACCACAAAGATAATCGTTGATGCCTTATATGACAGTATAGATAATCGAAAGTTTTGTATTGACCATAATATAGAGACCTTTATTTATTCAAGAAGGAAGGCAAAGATATTAAATAGGTTTAATTATTCTTCTTATTCTGATACCTTAATCTGCCCTGAAGGTAAAAGAAGTATAAGTAAAATACCTCAAGGAGATGGTTTTTTATACCTATTTTCCCAAAAGGATTGTAAAAGATACCCTAAAAAAATATTTTGTCCTACCAAATCAGAAAATAGAGCCAGAGTATATTTAAGTAAATCTAAGATTTTAAGAAGAAAAATAAACCCTATAAAGTATAAATATTTCATCAAATTAAGACACTTAATAGAGAGAAAGTTTGCTTAAGGCCTAAAAAATGGCATAATCTTTTCAGGGCAAGATATAGGAGTTTAAAGAAAGTAACAATAGAAGTCATAATGACATTTATAGTAATAAATGTAAAAAGGATGATAAAATTAATTGATAAAATGAGGGCAAAAAGAAAATTAAGGTATACATAAGATAAAAGAAAAGATAAGGAAGAATATAGAGAAAGAATCTAAGGGATAAGTAAAGTAGCCAGAGAAGTTAAAAATTGACCTGGCTAATTTTTCAGAACTTTCTTCAGAAAAATCTGTTAAATAAATTTTAAAAGCGGACACTTTAAGAATTAAAAGTGGACTATGTTTAAATCTCTGGTTTTTGCTCTTTGAATACCCATAAGTTTATTATTATGCCAGATTCTTATCTC
>CAZWON010000034.1:0-10362 GCA_964635565.1 uncultured Planctomycetia bacterium | reverse complement strand
GCTACCCTGACATTTTTATGTTGCAAAAAGGTGACATTATTATATTGCGGTAACATTATTTCTTTTCTCTCTTCCTTTTGTAACCTACAACTTCTTTTACTGTTTTTTTCATCTCGTTTTTTGTTTGAGCCTTTTTAATTTTTTTTAATTTCTCTTTAAAATCCGAAGTAATCTTCTTTATATCCTTTTCATCTTCAATAATCTTAGGAGTTAAGAATATCAGAAGTTCTGTCTTTAAGAGGGAAGTTTCTGTTTTTTTAAACAGATTTCCCAATATGGGAATGTCTCCCAATATAGGTATTTTATTTTCTATTACACTATTGTTATCACGCATAAGGCCTCCCAACACAGCAGTATAGCCATCAGGTATAATTACAGTAGCATCGGCTTCTCTTTTATTTATAATACTTGCATCAAAAATTTTCTGGGCACTTAAGTCTTTAAGTTCAGCATGGACAACAAGGTTTACGATTTTTTCCTTGCTTATACGGGGAGTAACCTTTAGCTGTAAGCCCACATCTTCATATTTATAGTTAACTGTTTTTACATTATTTACCAAGTCTACTACTGAGGATTCGATAATTGGTACTTCTTGCCCCACTGTGATAGTGGATTCCTGATTGTTGGATGCCAGAATACGAGGAGTAGATAAGACTTTACTATTTTCTTGAGAGCTAAGGATGAAAGCAAGGAGATTTAATGTCTCTTTGCGGTTTAAGAGTCTATAAGTAAAACCCTTTTCCGAGGCAGTTTCGGTTAGTCCTAAAAGAGAATGAAAAATACTTTCCTTATCAGAGCTGCCGCCAGCATCTATTTTCAGGCCTTCTGTGGTTACAGTAGAATTGGTAGGATGGGCAAATTCAACTCCCATAGTTAAGTCGTCGCTTAAAGTAACGTCCATAATAATCACTTCAATCATAACCTGAGGGGGTAAAACATCTAATTTTTTTATTATTCTTTCAATGGTAGGGAAATTAGCAGGGAAAGAGGTGACTATTATAGAGTTAGTTTCTTCTTCAGCAAAAGCTTTTATTTTTCCTACAATCTGTAAAGGCTTATCTTTCTCAGGAAGTTCCACAGAGAATAGAGGGGAAGGGATTTCTTTATTCTCTGATAGTTCATTTAATATCTCTGCAATTTTTTTGGCATCTCCATAATTCAACATGAAGGTTTTTACCTGCATCTTGGTAGGTAGAGGTTTCTCCAATTCTTTTACTACAGAAGCAAGTCGTTTTATGTTAGAAGAAATGTCAGTAATAATTAAAGTATTGGTCCTTTCATCGGCTAAAATGTTCCCATGTTTTCCCACTAAAGATGAAAGCATTATTTTAAGGTTGACAGCAGAAGCATATTTTAGAGGAATCACCTGTGTAATAACCACATCTTCTTCTTTTATGTCTTGTGGCGACAAGCCCACATTTACAGATACATTTGTTTGTTTTGTTTCAGGAAGGGGGACTACCTTTAGCACCTCACCCGAACTTACCAAAGTAAATCCTCTTACATTTAAGGCGCTTTCTAATATACTTTCTACCACATCAGGGCTTACTTTTTCTAAGCTAATCACAGTAATCTTGCCAGTTAACTGGGGGTGGGGAATTATTACTTTATGAGTAATATCTCCCAGTATCTTAATTGCTTGATTTATATCGGTATCTTGGAAATTTATTGATATAAGTTCTTTTTCTTTTTCTGAAGATGGTTGTTGTAGGGTCTGCTGAGCCCCCACATTAAAAGATAGGGTTAGTAGTAGAATGAATAATAATATTTTATTTTTCATTATTTTCCTCCTTGATCTTATTTATACTACCTTTTCTTAATCTTTGCATAAGGTTAGGTTGGTATTCTATTTTTTTTGTTTTCTCTTCTTTTGTTTTTTTAACTTCCTTTAAATTGTTAGATGTTTCTTTTTTTTCTGGTTCTATTTTCTTAAGTCTTAAGACTATTTTTTCATCTCCTTTTTTAAGAATTACTTTATTTTGGCTTATTTTTTCTACTAAATAATTTTCTATATTCTCATTTTCTTTTACATAAAAACCTTCGCCAGAATTCTTTTCTATGATTGCCTTGAGTTTGCCGTTAATTTCTACTATTCCCGTAAGAATAAATTTATAATTGGTGTTTTCTTTCTTTTTCCCTTCTGTCTTAGGCTTTATGACTTTTACTGTATCTTCTTTTGGCCTGAAGAAATTTCTTTTCTCGATAATTTCATAGTAGGAAAAAGGTTTTTCTTCTTGGGCCAGTATATTATTTGGGTATATTAAGAACATAGCTATCGTCAAGATAATGTTTTCCCATTTGAATAATATCTTTACTTTTTTATTTCCCATAAGGTTCCTCTTTTAAGAATATAGTAGAAATAATCAATTTTCCTTTAAGTAGAGCGGATCTCTCCGATTTAGGTTCAAGCTGAAGTTTATTTGCTACCAGAACCACCGATGATTTTCTCATCTGGTATAAAAAACGCACTAAGTTTCCTAAATTTGCCTCCATGTCTATTTCTACAGAAAGTTCTTTAAAATTGCCTATGTCTTTAGAGGGAAGAGGATTCATAAGACTTATATGGATATTAGTTTCTTTTGCCACCTTTCCTATTTCAGATAAAAACTGGCTTTCTTCTCGTTTAAAGGGTAGTTTAGCTCTTATTTTTTTAGCCAGAGAAGAAAATTCCTTTTCCAGTTCAGTTTGCTGGGAGGCTTCTCTTTGCATTTTTTCTATGAGTTTCTGGTTTCTTATTATTTCTGAGTTGAGGGAATTTATTTTCTTAAGAAAGGGAGCAACGGTACTCAGATATGAGAATCCCCCCAAGAGAACTAATGCGACAATGATAAATAATATTTTTTCTTTCTTTGTCATTTTAGTATGCAAGTTATTTCGAAAGCTACCGTTTCTTTTAATCTTTCTTTTCTTTTTGTGTATTTTATCTGAGCGTTCTCAAAGAGGATAGAGTCACTTAAGTTTTTGGAGAAATTGACTACTGATGAATGAGAGGAAGCTTCGCCTTCCAGTATTACCATCCTATCTTTCTCGAAAAGAAATTTATTTATAGTTATATCAGAAGTAACAGTAAGGCTTATTTCTCTTAATACTTCCATACAGGATTTCTCTGAGGAAATATAAGCTTGGATATTACGAATTTTTTCTTTAAGATGCTGGACAGTTGCAACCTTCAAAGACAGATTTTCTATTTCCTGTTTTTGCATTTTTATTTCATTTCTTTTTTTGTTCAGGAATATAGTGGCGCCTATAAGTAAAGAGACGGCAATGCCTAGCAGTACACATATAGATAAAATAAGTTTCGTTCGTGCCCTTTTTATTTTAAACGATGATTTTAATCTCTGAGGTAAAAGATTTATTTTTATGAGGTGACCTTTGTTTTCCTCCAGCAAGGCCCCCATTAAGGTGACGAATTCTAGAGAGTATTTATTGTAGGTGGTGTGGTCAGAGGATATCTCAATGTATTGAGGAGCCTTAAGAAAACTTATTTTCATCTTGAGTTTTTCTTTAAGATAGTCAGAGATATTTATAAGATTTGCCCCTCCTCCCGAGAGAATAAGTTTATCGATATCTAGAGAAGTGTTTTCTTTCACCTTAAGATAGGTTAAGCTCTTTTTGATTTCTTCTATTAGATAATCAACCCATTTACACGCATTGTCAGAAATGATTTTAGAAGTAGCATTTTCTTCTTTTTTAGAGAGGATTATACCATTTTCTTTTTTGATTTTCTCTGCGTTGTCAAAACTCAGGTTAAGACTTTCTGCTATAGAATAGGTTAAATCTTTTGACCCCCATTCTAAACAACGGCTTAATATAAGTCCTCCTTCTTTCAGTATATTTATTTCTGTGTTCTTCTCTCCAATATTGATCTGAACGATATTGTGTCTTTTTTCTTTACTGAAGCCTAAAGAGTTATATAGAACGATAAAGCTTGTTTCTATTCTTGAAGGTGCAATCTTAAGGTTTCCTAGAAAATTAAGATGTTGTTCTATTTCTTCTTTCTTTATAGCAGCGAGAATTACCGTACTTTTTCCTTCTTCTTGTTTTGTAACCTGCCAGTCTACCTCCATTTTTTCTGGTGGAAGAGGCAAATGTTCTTTCATTTCAAATTCCAGCATTCTTTTAATTTCTTTCTCCTTTGTGGTAGGTAGAGTTAAAAATTTTAAAATAACTTTTGCGCTTGGGATGATACTTATAATATACTTGGCTGAGCTAAAAGAGCTCAGCTCTTCTATCGCTTCTTTTATGAACTTTTCTTTTTTTATGGAGTTTTCTCTTAGGAGATAAGGAATAGATTTGTAAAAAATCTTAATGACAATGATTCTATTCTTTATCTCTTTTGCTTCGATTGCCTTTATAGAACTTTC
Organism: uncultured Planctomycetia bacterium; assembly: GCA_964635565.1. Classification (GTDB taxonomy): domain Bacteria; phylum Omnitrophota; class Gorgyraeia; order Duberdicusellales; family 4484-171; genus CAZWON01. Next base: position 5,998 of record CAZWON010000034.1, on the reverse strand, counting down.
CCCAATGTCTATGATTAATCTGCTGTTACTAAAAGGAGTTAAATACTCTTTTATATACTGTATAGCTAAAGAGATTAGTCTCTTTTTTTTAGGAAAATCAATCCTTTTCAACCTCTCTAAAAGCCTTTTATCTTCTTCTGACACAGCCTCTTTTTTTTCTGAAAGCTCATCTTTCTTGCTTACATCGACCTGATGAAAAAGAGCATCTAAACCTAGTCCTCTTATTCTTGATTTTACAATTTTCTTCAGCTCTTCTTTTCTATCCTTTTTATCCATTTTCAGTTATGTTTTTATCAACAATTTCTTTAGCTAAATCCATAAACTTACTTGCCGATATAGAGTTTGGCTCGTATTGAAGGATACTTTTACCTTGTAATTCTGCCTCAGGTATTTTTGGGTCACGGGGGATATTTGTTTTAAATACTTTTCGTGGAGTAAAATATTCTGTTATCGTTTCTAAGATAGAAGAGTGCAATTCTAAATTTTCTTGGAACATATTTACTACTACGCCGAGAAAATAGGAATAGTGTTCCAAATCTTCTTTTATCTTTAAGATAGTACTCATAAGCATACTCATTCCTTTTAATGCATAACTGTTAGGTTCAATGGGGACTAAGAGGTCGGTACTTGCCACAATAGCGTTTACTGTTAATATTCCTAAGGAAGGAGGACAGTCAATTATTATGTAATCATATTTTGGTATTTCTGGTTTTATTGCTTTTCTTAATTTGAAGGGTCGCGATATGTCTGAGGAAAGTTCTGTTTCTGCACCAGAGAGACTTATGTTAGCAGGGGCAACAAAGAGGTTTCTAATCTGGCTAGGTATTACAATGTCGGTTAAAGATGTTTCATTTACCAGAACATCATAGATGGTATTTTCTAATTTATTAGTGTTTATTCCCAGTCCATCTGAAGAATTTCCCTGCGGATCCATATCTATGGTAAGAACGCGGTAATCTAAAAGAGCTAAACTTGCGGAGAGATTTATAGCAATTGTGGTTTTTCCTACGCCTCCTTTTTGATTAGTAATAGCAATCACCATTATTTTCTAAAACGTTTGTCGGTAATTTCTTCTTGGTAGAGAGCTTTTATTTTTATTAAGTCTTCCTGGGTATAGTATCTCCAACCTTTCTTGTCTCTTTTTGCTTTGGGCAATATTCCCCATTTTTCATAGTTTTTAATTGTCTGTATAGAAACTCCCAGTTCCTTAGCAATACCATTTATCTTATAGATTTTATTGTTTTTTGCCATTTTTATATTATTTTTTCGACTTTATGCTTTATACTCAACAAAATTTTACTATTTTACAGGATATATGTCAAACATTTTTTGACTTTCACAAATTTCCTTAAGAGAAAGATTATTTTCTTTTTAAATTTTGCTTGCTACTGACTTTAAAAGATTTGACTTAAGATTTGCATAAATATTTTATGTTAATTATTTTTAAGGTTTGATTTTCTTCTTTTAATTTGTTATATTAAGCTTAAAAGATGAAAGCAAGAGAGATTTTTACTTTAATAGGAAATATTTTATTAGAGAATAAAGTTATAACTGCATCTAAATTAAATGACTTAGAAAAAGAGTTAAAGGAAGAAGTAGGTTCCTATAAAGAGTTAGAAGATATTCTTATAAATAAAGAGTTAGTTACTGAAGAAGAGCTTCTTTATGCTTACAGTAAGTATTTCAATATAGAGTATATTGATCTAAGTAAGGTTAAAATTGATGAAGGCGTTATCCCTTTAATTCCAGCTAGTGTGCTTAACAAGAGCATAATTGTTCCTTTAAGGAGAGAGGGGAATGTTTTGCTGGTGGCCATAAGAGATCCTTTTGATGTGGCTGTATTAGATGAGTTAAAAATAATTACTAGTCTGAGAATAAAACCCTTCTTGGCTAAAAAGGAAGATATTCGTAAAGCGATAAGAAATTATTATGGGTTGGGGGCAGCTACTGTAGAAAAGTTAGTAAAGGACTCTTTATCATCCTCTGATGTATCTTTTGAAGAAGAAAACGATAAAGGGTTAGTTGAGGACGTTTCTTTAGCGAATTATGTAAATCAGTTACTCTTAGAGGCTTATAAAAAGAGAGCGACAGATATTCATATAGAGCCTTTCAGTGATAGATTAAGGATTCGTTTTCGGATAGACGGTTTTCTCTATGAGACCAAAACCCCTTCCCAGATAAAAAAACTTCATCAGGCACTCATCTCCCGCCTTAAGATTATGGCTAATTTAAATATTGCAGAGAAGAGAAAGCCTCAAGATGGAAGATGCCGGGTTAAACTCCAAGGGCAAGATGTCGATTTGAGGCTTTCTACTTTTCCTACTCTTTTTGGAGAAGGATTAAGCATAAGACTTTTAAGTAAAGATTCGATAATGCTTGCATTAGAAGAGTTGGGGTTCTCTCAGGAAGGATTAGATAGGATTAAGTCTGTTTTAGCTAAACCTAACGGGATGATTTTAGTTACTGGCCCTACAGGTTGTGGTAAGACTACGACGTTGTATTCTTTTCTTAATTATCTGAATGATTCCAAAATAAAAATTGTAACATTAGAAGATCCTATTGAATATCAGTTAGAAGGGGTTGACCAAATTCAGATAAATCCCAAGATAGACTTAACTTTTGCTAATGGTCTTCGTTCAATATTAAGACAGGACCCTGATGTTATTATGGTAGGTGAAATTAGAGATTTAGAAACAGCTCAGATTGCTGTCAGGTGCGCTCTTACTGGCCATTTACTTTTTAGCACCCTCCATACTAACAGTTCTTTATCTACGATTACTCGCCTTATGGATTTGGAAGTACAACCTTATCTTTTAGCAGATACTTTAAAAGCAGTAGTTGCCCAGCGGCTTGTAAGATTAATTTGTTCTGATTGTAAAGAAAGGTTTAAGCCTTCTGAGGAAATACTTAAAAATATAGGAATTAAAGAGGGTAGTGTTTTCTTTAGAGGTCGTGGTTGTAAACAGTGCAATAATACTGGTTATAAAGGAAGAATCGCAATATTTGAATTACTGATAATAGAAGGAGAATTATCTTCATTAATAGTAAAAAGAGCATCTTTAGAGGATATTGTTCATAAAGCCCGCTCTATGGGGTTTGTTACTTTAAAGGAGGATGGGTTGGAGAAGGCTAAAAGAGGGTTGACTTCTTTAGACGAAGTGATAAGAGTTTGTGAACAGATATAAATGCCAATTTTTAGATATAAAGCCAGAAATAATAAAGGAAATCTTGTTGAAGCTTTGAAAGGGGCTGAGGATAGGGATTCTCTAATAAGTTCTCTTAAAAAGGAAGGCCTTTTCCCTATAAGCATAAAAGAAAAAAAACCTTTATTCTCATTTAAGTCTAAGACAAAATTCGTAGAAAAATTTACCATAAAGGTAGCTACTCTCTTGGAGGCAGGTTTTGAACTCCCCAAGGTTATAGAGATTCTTTCTTCACAGGCTAATCTCTATTGGGATAAAGAATGGCTTTTCAAGATAAAAAAAGAATTGTCTGAAGGAAAATCACTCTATGAGGCTCTATCTTCACTCAACATATTTTCTTCCTTTTACATAAGTATGGTTAAAGCAGGAGAATCTACAGCCAGTTTGGGTAGAGTGTTTAAGAATCTGGCCACTTTTTATGAGGATAGAAAAGAGCTTAAAGAAAAGGTGATATCTCTTTCTATTTATCCCATTATTTTGTTTTTAGTTGGCATGGGAACGGTTATCTTTTTTATAAGTTATGTGCTCCCTCGGATGTTGCCTATGTTTGCAAACTTAGGAGTGGAACTCCCTTTGATAACAAAAATTTTTCTTTCCGTAGGATTCTTTCTTGGTAGAAGACTTAAAATAATTATTATTTTAACGATATCACTTATTCTTCTGTTGAAAAGGATTTTATCTCATAGAAGAATAAAAGAAAGAAGAGATGAGTTTTTGCTTAAGATACCCTTTCTTGGCAACTTTATTGAGAAGATAAGTTTTATATACTTCTCTGAAATGTTAAGTTTAGGGATTATTAGCGGTCTGCCTTTGTTGGAAGCTTTTAATATTTCCTGCGGTGTGGTGCCAAACCAGTTAATAGCTAAGAAGCTTAATAAGGCTAAGCTGGATGTTGCTAAAGGTGTTTTTCTTTCTGAAAGCTTTAGGAAGAATAAGGTATTTTCTTCTTATGCTTTAGAGTTGGTACGTGTGGCTGAGGAAAGTGGGAGAGTGGAAGATTTTCTGATTAAGATAAGCAGAAGCCTCTCTCAAGAAACAAAAATACAGATAGAGAGATTTTTAAGGTTATTGGAGCCTTTTATTATTTTTATTTTAGCGGTACTGGTGGGTTTTTTGGTTATGGCTGTTCTTTTACCTATCTTTCAGATAAATCTTGATATCCTCTGATGCGTAAGAAGTCTTTCACCCTGTTGGAGGTTCTTTTTGTCCTATCCATAGCGAGCCTTTCTTTATTTTTCATTGTCAAATCTTTTTCTAGAATGGTTACTGCCTTTGATACAATAAGAGGGTATACTAAGGCTATGTTTTTAGTACAGGAGACCTTCTTTAATGTTTCACAGAGAGAACTTAAAAATTATAAAGGGAGCAAGGATTTTATTAGAAATGGTTTTTTTGTCAAAGAGGAGATAAAAAAGATAGATGATAAAGATATTTTCAGCGTAGCAATTCACATTATGTGGAATGAAGGTAAAGTTAAAAAAAAGTTATCTGCCTTTAGTTATGTTAGAGAAAAGAATAAGTAGAAAGAAATCGTTTACTTTACTAGAGCTCATTTTAGCTGTCGCCATATATTCAGTGATTATACTGGTTTTAGTTAGTGGATTAAACTTGAGCCTTAAGGTTTATAAGAGGATGAAAGATTCAGAAGTATTTAGGGTAGGAGATTTTCTTGATGAGTTCTCATCTGATTTTAGGTCAAGCTATGTTTTTGTAAAAAACTCTCCCATTAAATTTATCGCTTCAGGTAATTCTTTAAAGTTCATAAGGGTTTCTTCTTTAAGCGATAATTTATATAGAAAAGGAGAGTGCGAGCTTAAAACAGTAGAGTATTTGTTAGCTAAGGGGGAGAATAATCTCTGGACGCTTTATCGCAAAGAAAGACTTTTTTTTACTCCTTCAGAAAAAAAGAAAGAAAAACAGGAAGAAATACTAAATTCTTTATTGTCTTTTAGATTCTCTTATTTTGACGGGAAAGGATGGAAGTCAGTTTGGGATTCGCCTTATAAACTGCCCTGTGCAGTGAGAGTTGAGATAAAGTTAAAAAGGGATAAAAGAATTGAAGCTTTGTCTACTGTAATCGATAGAATTTGATTGCTTAATATGGCTACACGAAAGAAAAAAGGTTCTATTCTGATAGTTACTTTATTTATTTTGTTTTTCCTTTCAGTACTTTCTTTAAGTATGGGTTATTCTTTGCGTCTTAAGATAAATATGTTAGAAAGGCGAAAGGAGAGGTTGTTAACTTTTTATATTTTAAGAGGCGCATTGAATATGGTCATTGAAGAGTTAGAGAAAGAAAGAGAAGGCAGTGCATTTGATTCTTTTGGCGGAGAAATTTTCTCAAAATACAAAGGTCCTTTATATTTCTATGGACCCCAAGGGGATATTAAGGGAAGTTATAGAGTGTATGTAACCGATGAAGAAGCAAGACTTAATATAAACACTGCTTCTAAAGAGTCTCTGCTAAAGTTTCTTGGTAATTTTGATGTAGATAACAAGAGACTCTCAGAGGCGATATGTTCCTATAGAGAAAGCAAAAAAGATAGATTGTTTTACACACCTTATGAGCTTCTGAGAGTAGAAGGGATAAGAAAGGAGATTTTTTATGGAGACGATCTGAATGAAGATGGTATATTGCAAGAGTGGGAAGATACAAACAAGGACCAGAAGCTTGATAGAGGGATAAAGGATTTTATTACAGTATACGGGGATGGTAAGGTTAATGTGAATTCAGCTTCTTTAGAAGTTCTTGAGAGTATGAGAGGCTCTTCTCTAAAGATTGCTAAAGAGATAAT
>CAZWON010000033.1:0-11247 GCA_964635565.1 uncultured Planctomycetia bacterium | reverse complement strand
CACTGCTGCAATAAGTAAAGTTAACAATGCGATTTTCTTCATTCTCTTTACACCTCCTTCTTTTTTAGATTTTTTTGTTGCCATTGTTTTTGTCATTTTTCCCTCCTTACACAAGGTCACCACGTCACCAGGCCACCAAGTCACATGTTGATATATTTTTCCTCTTTCTTGCGCCAAGGCCTAATAAGCCTAACAAGCCGCTTCCCAGCAAAAGAATAGTTGTTGGTTCGGGGACAACAGTACCAGAATTAGCAACCCAATTAGCTACATTCTTGGCAAATTGTCTATTATTCTCCCGATTCAAAAAGCTATCCTGAAACACATTCATATCCAAAACAGTAAGAACATTACTATTACTGCCCCATAAAGTAGCAAAGTTTTTAGAATACAAAGCTGTTCCTCCTTCAGCAGCTCCTCCCGTAGGAACATATACTATAGGCGCTGAATTTGTAAGAGGGTGGCTATATATACTGGTTACGGTACCATAGGCTCCATCATTTAAATTTAATGTTCCTCCAACTACACCCAAAATACTATTATCCCACGTCGGCCAATTATTATTTTCACCTATCATTACGACACGACGGCCTGTATTGATAAAGGTCTTCAAATTATTAACTTCTGGTGAAGTTAAACTATCCCCTGGGTTACGTATATCCAGCCAAAGTGCATCATACTTTAACATCTGAGATAAATCGCTAAAATCATAAACTACAGTTACATTATCTCCTGTAGCTGTATCAATAAAACTTGTCATCTCCCCCCAAGAGGATTTACCATAACCATATTCGTAAAACCTACCTTCTGATACAAGGAGAGATAAAGCGTAGGAACTTGTAGCAAAAGCCAAAGATAAAACGAACAAAATACATCCTATCCTTCTCTTCATCCTCATTCTTATCCTCCTTTCTTTATGTTAAGATATTTTTTTGTCATCACACCTCCTTATAAGCAAGAAGCGTGCCAAAGTCAACAAAAGGTGAACTATATCTACCAGCGTAACCTACTGATTACCAGATGGTTAGTGGATAAAGGTCATGAAGCTAGGGTGTTGAGTGGAGGGTGGAGGGTGTAGGGTGGAGGGTGTAGGGTGTAGGGAAAGAATAAAAGTGTAAAGAGAATCGACAGAATAGCCAAGCATATGTGTTACTTTTTACTTAATCCATTGATATCCAATAAGTTAGAGAAAAGTGTAAAGAAAAAATACAGGTGTAAAGGTATAGGGTGGAGGGTGTAAAGTGTGGGTATAGGGTGTAGTAAATAGCGGATAGCGTTTAGCGGATAGAGGACAGTCATAAGTTCACTGTGTTCACGTCATACAATAGTCATATGCTCGGCTACGCCTCGCGTCATACATAGTCATACAATTGTCATATGCCCTTCGGGCGTCATACATTGTCATACAGTAGTCATACATTGTCATACGTTATACACAGATAATCGCAGATTAAAAAAACAGATTATCACAGAAACATAAAAGTCACCACGTCACAAAGTCACACGGCACACGTTATAGAGGCAGATTAGCGCAGATTTTTCTTCCTTGCGCCAAGGCCTAATAAACCTAAAAAACCGCTTCCTAAAAGAAATATGGTTGTCGGTTCAGGAATTACACCAGCGGTTTCGGTGACAATTTTATCTTCCAAGGTATCTTCAAAATCAGCAAAGCTATCTACCATCCACTTATTGGAACCAGTGGGTACCCAGCTTAAGTTTGCCCCTGAACCGATTCCTAGCCCATTAACATAGTCAATACCAAGAGCAATTGCATTGGTGGCAGCTGCTGCCGGATCTCCGGAAACAGTCTGAATGCCATCGGTAGATACATCGATAATCTTATTGGCAGCGCTACGTCCATCAGGGTCGTTCAGAAGCTCATCTCTGGCAGCATTAATAGCCCCCGCAATGTCAGTTAGATCACGCGGCTGAATCATACCGTCAATCGCGGAGATAAGACCGCTAATTGTTGTATTGTCAATTACAGTTAAGTCATACACTTGAATCACATCGGTAGAAAACAGATATACTGCAACAGCAACCGAACCGTCCCGGGGCAACACGCTTGCGTTGTTAAGAACGCTGACGTAAGCATCTTTCTGTAAGTTGAAATTAGAAGAAAAAATACTGCCGGATCCATCAATGCACAGCGCAAGGTCAACCAGAGCTGCTTGCGCCGCAATGGGAATAAGTATTACTGCGGCAACAATGAATACTACTAATCTTCTCATAACCTGCCTCCTTTCATTTCCTATATAAGCAAGAAGCGTGCCAAAGTCAACAAAAGGTGAACTATATCTACCAGCGTAACCTACTGATTACCAGATGGTTAGCGGATAAAGGTCATGAAGCTAGGGTGTTGAGTGTAGGGTGGAGGGTGTTGGGTGTAGGGAGGAGGGTTGTGTAAGTGGTTGTAGGTGATATGGTTAGGTAAATAGGTAAAGGTAAAATAAGGTAATATCCGGGGTTTTGCGCCTTGGATAATTAGGAAATAAAGACAGGAAATTTTGCGATAAAACAAAACCTGTTATTATACTATCTGGCATATTTTTTGCTATAAATTTTAGAAAAGGGCATTCATAATTTCAGGTTAATAGCAACTCAATAAAAATAAAAAGCAAAGGAAAGAAAGGAGAAAGAACTATGAGAAACAAGATAATATTAGCAATATTGCTTATGTTTAGTTTATGCCTAATGCATGCAAAAGCTTCTACCGTAGGACTGTGGTTGTTTGATGAAGGAGAAGGAACCATTGCCTACGATTCAAGCGCAAACAACAATGATGGCGCCATCACCGGAGCAACGTGGAGCCTGAACACCCCTTTTAGTTACCCAGGGAATCATGCCTTAAGTTTTGATGGCGTCAATGACTATATTGAAATAGCAAATTCACCCAGTTTGGACTTAACCAATGCTTTTACTTTTGAAGCATGGGTAAAATTAGAATCTACAGGATTCAGATATATAGGAGATAAATACCATACTTATGGGCTGAAGATTCAGGATAAAAGCCGCTCTCCCCTGGGCTTTGTTAAAGTAGGTGGGAATATTTACGAAGTTACTTCCTCAGAGCAAATCGCTTTAAACACATGGGTACATTTAGCGACCACCTATGACGGAGATGCTTTAAGAATTTACGTTAACGGCGAACTTAAAGGGACAGATAACTCTCTTAATGGGCATATTAACAGTTCCACAGGTGACCTATTCATAGGAAGGTACGGCGGAACACATTGGATAATTAGAGATAACTACTCCTTTGATGGACTTATAGATGAGGTCCGCATTTCTGATGAAGCATTAAGTCCAGAGCAGCTTGGATACAATGAGTCTTTAGCAGTTATTCCTGAGCCCACCTCTCTTACCCTCTTTATGATTGGCCTCTTGGGCCTGCTGGGAAGCTATCGGGGCAGAAAGAATGTATGATATTCGTAGCTCGTAGCGCGTAGCGCGTATCGCGTATCTCGTATCGCGTATCGCGTATTTAGGGGATAGTGCTATACACAGATGAACGCAGATGTATAAAGTCACCAAGACACAAGGCCACCCGTCACACGACACAAAGACACAAAGTCACACGTCACAAAGTCACACGGCACACGTTATAGAGGCAGATTAGCACAGAACTAAGAACACAGATTAGCACAGAGAAACAAGGTCACCAGGTCACACGTTAAACACAGATTGACACAGAACCGAAAACACAGATTAGCACAGACTGCGCTATGCGCTACACAGATTAGCACTGAGTAAAAACAGATTGACACAGAGCTAAGAACACAGATGACCGCAGATGCACAAGTAAGGACGTAGAACGTGAGGACGTATGGACGTAGTTTCAAGGTTACCAGGTCACAAAGACACAAGGTCACATGTAAATAGTCAATAGTTGATGGTTAATGGTCAATAGAAAGCTTCTCTTTTATTGCCAGACGAAGAATTTTAAAATTTTCTTGTATATAATACCTGCGTTTATTTTCTTCAAGAAGAGAACCCAATTTAACAGTGTAATCTTTCTTATCTAACTTATCAACATTTACAAGGAGACGCCTCAAAATATTATCAGAAACATCAAGCTTTATGCCCCTTTTCAATAAAAACTCTATGTCAAACACGTCTCTTATCTCCTTTCTTTCCAGGAAAGCGGTGATTTTTGCCTGCATCATTTCATCTAACGAGACAACACGTAAAAGAAGCTGCCGGTTAGAATAAGGACTATAAGCAATTGCCGGCTCTGTTTTGATAAATTCCTTACTTTTTCTGATTTCTATCTTAAGTGAACGTGGATACTCTCTGGATTTAAGTTCAAAAAGTAACGTATAGAATTTGTTAGCGGCATCTTTTAAAGTATAATTTTCTTCCAGATATTTTTTAACCTTCAAAAATAAACTATCTGCTTCTATCCCCCTCAACCAAAAATCTAAATCTACTGAAAAGCGGTCTAAACCGAAACATAAACGTAACATTGTCCCTCCACAAAAAATAAGATAGTCAAGAAACTTTTTTGCGTTTAGCTTATCTAAGACCTCCAGTTCAAATTGTTCCTGTTTTATTAAATCCTGCATAACCTGCTTATGATAGTTTTTGTCTTTAGAGGGTACTCCTCTATGATTTTTTTAATGCGCCTATTATCTAATTTATCAATATTAAGAGAATTAAAATCTACCTTGTATTTTCCGAAAGAATAAAGATACACGCTATCTACAAACGCCTTCTCTGGAAGCGCTATGAAAATATCATCCCTTTTTATAAACCCAAAGTAGAATTCCTTCTTAAGCTTATAGAAATTAAACGTTGCCCATTCTGCATTTAAACTAATAGAGCGCCGTACACATGCACTTTCAAAAAAATATCTTTGAACCTGGGTAGTTATCTCATAAAACGCTAATGCTGTCATAAAAGAAACATATGAGGGGACCTGTAAGAAATTAGCGACCTTTAAGAAGTCGTATAAAGATAGTGTCTCCCACTTATCCCGTAAAATATAAAAGTTATTTTTTACCCTTATAAAAATTCCTTTCTTAACATACCGTGAACATAAAACTCGGGCTGAAGAGGAATTTATCTTGAAGATATATGATACCTCATCAACCGTAAAAAATAGTTTTTTCTTTAGCTGTCTTAGTTCATTATATTTCATAGCCCTCTAAGGATATATTGTTATCATCTATGTTAATTATATATCTTTTGAAGGTAAAATGTCAAGGAAGAACTAACGGATAGTGGATAGTTCATAGCTGTTAGCTGTTAGCTCATAGAAAGATGTAAGGTCACCACGTCACAAAGTCACCAGGTCACACGTTAAACACAGATTGACACAGAACCGAAAACACAGATTAGCACAGACTGCGCTATGCGCTACACAGATTAGCACTGAGTAAAAACAGATTGACACAGAGCTAAGAACACAGATGAGCGCAGAACCAAAAACACAGATGATCGCAGAGATGAAAAATACAGATTAACACAGAAACATAAAAGTCACAAAGACACAAGGTCACCAAGTCGCACGTTAGATAACACAGATTGACACAAATGAAAAACAGATTAACACAGAAACTTGTTCGGCTTCCGCCTCGCGTCATACAGAACAAGGTCACCAGGTCACAATGTCACCAAGACACCAGGTCACAAGGTCACCAGTTAGAAGAATGATTGTCATATGTGTCGCTTCGCTCCACGTCATATAATGGTCATACGTTGTCATATGCTCGCTTCGCGAGCGTCATACGATAGTCATACTCAACGAGCTTAGCAAGTTCAAGTTATATAAAGGTGATTTTTAATTCCCTTCCTAATGCTCTGAGTATATTATCCAGAGTAATCAAAGAAATATTCTCTTTTCCATTCTCTATGCGAGAAATTAGTTGCTGGGAAACACCTAATATATCTGCCAGAGCTTTTTGAGATAACCCTTTTTCTTTCCTTATATCCCTTACCATCTTGCCTGCTTTTTCGCAAATAGCACCTCTTGTTTCCTCTTTCTTCTTGCGAAAAATAACTCCCTGCGCACGGTATCGACTTTTCAGTTTATTGTATATCTCCTGCCAGAAAATAATCCGTTGTCGGCTCCACTTATCTTTACTCATTCTTCTTTTTATCTTCTGCCAATGGCGGCAGAATAATAAAGGGTTAAGGTATTCTTTGAAAACTTCCTGGGGGTTATTTTTCCGTGCTAAAAGCAAAGATGCAAAAACAACAAAATCTTTATGTGTAGGGTTTTTCAATATATTCTTTACTTCAGAAATGCTTATTTTTTTATCCCATAACCACTCTTTCATATTTCTTCTATCTCCTCTTCAATAATTTTATCTATTTCTTTACTGATATAACTCTCTATTGTTCTATAATCTATACTTTTATCAGTATCCACATTCAATATACCGTCTATCATCTGTAACCTATCATAACTGCGGAACCATGTAATTAGTCCTTCCTTTAGTGTATGGTCGCCGTACTTCTTAACAAACTGCGAAAGAGGCATAAATGTGTGAGAGAGAAAATAGACATCAAACAAATCTTTGGCATCCTCTCTGCCACCCATAAATCTTTGTTTACCTATTCTGTCAGAAACATAAACTGTTCCTGTAATAGTATAGATTTTGCGTAAGTAAATATCCTCTAATGAAAAAATCTTTATCCCTTCAACTACCATAGGCCTTTTTATAAGAGAAAAGATATCCTCTATAAAATCAATCTTCAGGAAATTCCGGGAAGAAAAATATAGGTAATAAACCATTACTTTCGCTCTTTCCTCCTTTAAACTTTTACCGGCAAGAATTATTTTCATCTTTTCCTTGCGAGGAGAGGCTTCAGATTCTAAATATCCGCTCAAGAAAGAAATAACTTTTTCGATCATCTTAAGAGAGAAATTCTGAGTGAAGAAATCTAAATCAAAAGAAATCCTGTGTTGAAAGTAGAACAGTGATAACGCTGTCCCTCCTCCTAAACAGAAACTGTCAATTTTATTGCTTAAGGCGCGCAAAACTAAATTTTGATAGTGAGAAATCTTATCTTTTTTCACGTCTCAATTATACAACATATATATTGTATTGTCAACCGTCGTACAACTTATTTGTTGTAGAAATATATTAGTAGTTAGTAGATATAGAAACAGTGGCTCTTTTTAGTTAAGATGTTATCCCGCATATCTCATCTTTAGGGAACTTCTTGGTTTCTAAATTACACCTCATAGGCTAACTCATCTGCTTTCTGCCATACCAACAACTTCTTGTATCCTTTCTCTACCATCTTATGGTTACGCTCCTTCGTGCGTGTGACTTGGTGACGTGGTGACGGGTGACTTGACTTTACTAATTTCTATCCGCTGATATTGTATTTTTTCATTAAATCATAAAGGGTGGGACGGGTTATACCTAAAAGCTTTGCGGCAAGACTAATATTTCCTTTGGTTTTCTCCAGTGCCTTGTTTATAAGCTTAATTTCTAAATTCTGGCGGGCATCTTTCAGAGAAAGCTTATTAAGGTTTAAACTCTCCTTCTCTTCTCTGACAAATCCAAGTTCAAGAGGGGTAAGAAAAGAGTTTTCAGCAAGAATAACAGCACGCCGAATGCGATTCTCAAGTTCACGCACATTTCCCGGCCAGGCATAAGAAGATAAAATCTTCTTTGCTTCATTAGTAAAACCTTTTATCTCTTTGCCTGCCATATCACTTTTATATTTATTAAGAAAATAATTAGCTAAAAGCAAAACGTCATCGTCTCTTTCTCTTAAAGGAGGAAGGGAAATATTGATTACACTTAAACGATAATATAAATCCTCCCTAAATGCGCCTTCTTTAATCTTTTGCTTTAAGTCGCTGTTAGTAGCGGCAATAATCCGCACATCAAGCTCAATAGAAGTATTAGAGCCGACCCTCTCAATCACTCTTTCCTGCAAGAACCTTAAAATCTTAACCTGCAACCCCAGGCTCATCTCGCCAATCTCATCTAAAAACACAGTTCCGCCATTAGCCGCTTCAAGTTTTCCTTTACGCTGGGTGTGGGCATCAGTAAAAGCTCCTTTTTCATGGCCAAAAAGTTCGCTTTCTAAAAGATTCTCAGGAATTGCCCCGCAGTTTACCACAATAAAAGGCTTATCTTTGCGCGCACTTAACTTATGAATTGCACGGGCAACAAGCTCTTTTCCTGTTCCGCTCTCTCCGGTTATAAGAACAGTGGCATCTGTGGGAGATACTCTTTTAATCAGCTTAAAAACCTCCTCCATTTTAGAAGAGCTCCCCACCAATTCCTCAAAAGTAGTTTTTTTGCTAAGCTCCTCATTGAGGCGTTTGTTTTCCTTCTCAAGTTCTTTTATATAAAGTGCTCTTTTAAATATAACCTTCAACTCATCAACATTTACAGGCTTAATATAATAATCAAAAGCCCCCCGAGATATAGCCTGAAGGGCAACTTCTTTCTCATCATTTCCTGTAATCATAATAACCTTGGTTAAGGGGCTTATGCTTATGATTTCCTCTAAAACTTCAAGGCCTTCTTTTGAGGTGTGACCATAAGGATTAAGATTCACATCTAAAGCGGCTAAATCCAGCTTTTCCTTATTAACAAAACTTAATGCTTCCTCTTTGGTTGAAGCTAAAAATACCTCATATTCATCAGAAAAAGCCCATTTAAGCTGCTTTAAAATCCCCTCATCATCGTCAACGATTAGTAATTTAGGTTTTGTTTCCATATTCATACGTCACACGTCACATAGACACACGACACACGTTATAAGATCACAAAGTCACCACGTCACAAAGTCACCAAGTCACCCGTCTTAGAAGAGCTATTAGTGTCACAAAGACACCAAGTCACCAGTTAGAAAGATTTGTAGAAATTCCATAGAAGGCTACCTACTCTTTTCCTTAAACTTTCTATCCTTTCATAACTACTTTCTTTTAAATAGCCTAAACGAAGACAGAACTCTAATAAATACTCTGTCTCTGCTAAAGAACCTAACGAAATATTTATGAATTGTTTTCTCTCTTTTCTGCTCTGCCTACCTGAACCTTCTACAATATTCGTAGGTATGGATAACACTGCCCGCCTTAGCTGTGATGTTATCCCGTATATCTCATCTTTAGGAAACTTCTTGGTTCCCAAATACACCTCATAGGCTAACTCATCTGCTTTCTGCCATACCAACAACTTCTTGTATCCTTTCTCTACCATCTTATGGTTACGCTCCTTCGTACGGGTGACTTTGTAACCTGGTGACATTGTGACTTTCTATTCACTATTCGCTGAAATAGGCAATATAATTTTAAATGTTGTCCCTTCTTTCTCTTTGCTTTTAACCTCTATATCACCACCGTGAGCCTCAATAATTGCCTTACACTGATAAAGGCCAATTCCCAGCCCTTTCTCTTTGGTGGTAGAAAAGGGAGTAAAGAGCTTATTCTTGATAAACTCCCTGCTCATACCAGGCCCTGTGTCTTTTACTTTAATAAAACATCCTCCTTCTTCCTTTCCGCAGGCAATATAAAGACTGCCTCTGTTATTCATTGCTTCAAGGGCATTAGTTATAAGATTTAAGACGACTTTGTGAATATTTGCTGCGTCCACTTCACAAAATACATCATCCAGAATACCGGAAACATCCACTTCTTTAAACCTCTCCTGGCCAATATCAGACAATGCATCTTTTACAATCTGCTTTAAGTTGTGCCTTTTTCTGCTCACAACTACATCTCCCCTTAAAGATTTAAAATCCTCTAAAAGGCTTTTCATTTTCTTAACTGTGTTTTCCAAAGTAAAAAGAGCGTCCTTTAAGAAATCAGGATGAGTAAACTTATCCTTGTTGGCAATAAGCAAAGAAAGGCTATTTATGTAATTCTTTACATCATGTATAACAAAAGTAGAAAGGCGATATAGAGACTCCCTTCTCTGTGACTGGTGGAGCTTCTCGTTCGTCCAAGAATTTAAAATGACACCTGAAGCCTGAAGAGAAAGAATCTTTAAAAGTTCTTTGTCAATGAATTTATTGCCGTCTAAAGAGAGACCTATAATTCCAATCACCTCTTTATCGCCGTATAAGGGAGTAACTATATCCATTTTGTTCTCTTCAAAGAAACGCTTTGAAATGGGGTATTTTTGAGACATCTCCTGTTTAAACGCATCTTTTACACTGAAAGGCTCACCCTTAAGAAGAAGCCAGCGCAAAAATCCTTCTTCAAAAGGAGACTCCTTAAAGAAGATAAAAACCTTAACATCACCTGTTTCCATAATCTTGGAAATTGCGCTTTTTATATTTTGCTTTATGGTTTCCATATCAGCCGCCATAGATATTTTATAAGTGAACTCTTCCCAAATTTTCTGCCAGTCGTATTTCTGGCGGGTAAAATTTTTAAGAAGAAATGACTTAAGCCTCTCTTTAAGAGAAGAAGAAAATACAAGGAAGAAGAAAGCAAGGAAAACAAAAACTGTAGTTAAGAAAGAAAAAAGCGTTTTTAAATTCCAGCCAAACACATGAAACAATTTAATGAAAGCACCTATAAAAAATACATATCCGCCTAAAAGAAGAAGAACCATTGAGGTATGCACTGCGGTTTCTTCTTTTACTTCACTTATAGAGAATCCACGCACTGAGGCAACCATAAAGACAACTGCCCCCACCAAGATAACCAAAGAAGAGTAATTCCATAAAATAGCAGAGTTTTGAGAAAACCACACGCAATAAGCACTCAATAGTATCTGGGGGACAAAGAACAACAATGCGCTTATAAGAAGTAAAAGAGTACTCTTTTTCTTTAAGTAATAATGGCTGCGTTCTAAGTTAGAAAGGACAAGAATCATAGAAAAGACAATAAAAACAAAGAAGTATCGTGCAAACAGACTAAAAGGAACACCGCTCTTAAGGTTTTCATACAGAATAAAAGGTTTAATCCACATAATAACGGCAAAAACCAGAGAAACAAAGCTTACAAAAGGAGAAATTATAAGGCGGTTAAGGGCATAGCTTTTCTGAGGGAAAAAAGACACTCCCAGAACAAGCCAGAAAAGAACAGATAAACACAGCGATATCCCTAATACTTTTACAGAAAGGGTAGAACCGAAGAAGAAGAGAAACTTAGAAAGCTCATAAGAAGCAATACTCAGCACAGAAAAAGCCGCCAAAAAGTCAATAATACGCCTTCTCCTGAATAGGTTAAATGTAGAAAACACCAGGATAAAAATGTTAACAATTGTTATAACTGGTAAAAATGTTTGAAACATCATAATTTAATAGTCACAAAGTCGCCAAGTCACC
>CAZWON010000032.1:0-12064 GCA_964635565.1 uncultured Planctomycetia bacterium | reverse complement strand
CTGTATCCACCAAAGGTGGATCCGCCTCTGGCGGATAATGCTCATAAATCAAAATCCCATCTCCTTCCTTCACAACCTGCCTGTTGGCAGGCAGGTATCCACAACTACAGTATTAGGTTTGTTAACCGGTTTTTCTCTGCCGATATAGTTATCCTAACAACAACCCAACACCCAAATACATCCCCAAAATCAAATACCTTTTAATGTATACCAATTATTCTCTTTGGTTAATTTTATGATTAATTCTCTTGCTTCTTGAGAAGTTCTTTTCTATTTTAAAGTGTTCTTTTATACTCTCTAGCCTTTATAAGGGGGTTAGTATAGCTATTTATATACTCATAATGTCGCAATTCTTTTTTGGTAACTATCTTATTTTCAGGTAGCTATACAGGTTTATTACCCCTATATAAGACCTTGATTTTATTATAGAATCTGTAATGATAGGGGATTACTTCAGTCACTATCTTCCCTAAGCTTGTTTGTGGAGAGTATCGCAGGGAGAATATATTTTCTTGGCAGTAGAGAGGCTTCGCAGTGAATAGGTGTTATGCGGAAGGAAAGTTAGCAGCAGGGATTATTTTAAATATTGTTTTAAATCTCTATAAAAATTTTCATGTCCTCCTATAGCTATAAAAATAACCTTTTCTTTTTTGTTATTAACTTTGTAAGCTAATAACAATTCTTGATCTATAGGCGTAAATTTATAAATATAAATCCCTTTTAAATCTCCGTGTTTTTGGGTGCCTATCGATGGATTTTTCGCAACTTCATTCTCTGCATTATTTATAAAGCCAATCAGGAGAGAAGGGAATTTCTTTTTTATTCTATTGTATTTGGGATAAGCAAGCTGGGTGTAGGGTTTACGCCTAACCAATTTTTTATCCTTTCCAGACAGGTTCCGGTTTCCCAGACTTGAGAGAACTTTCAATATCTTTTATAAATTGAGGATGAAGTGCCCTCTTCATTTTGAGCCATTCTTCTAATGCTACGCGCACCTGATTGCTCAAGGTACGTTTTTCCTCTTCTGCTATAGCTTCAATCAATTTTTTAAGGGTAGGGTGAATCCTAAAAGTGATATTTTGTTCTTTTGTTGCCATTTTTGACCTCCTTTCTCCATTTCAAGTATAACATATCTTTTACTAAAGTGCAAGCAAATACAAATATTTATTTACATTTAATTACATTGTATCCAATATGAGCTCTTTGTCAATTAAAAATTACCTAGAACCGTATTATTTGAAAAGGTAGGTAACAGTTTTATAGTGAATCTATTAAATAAAAAAGTTCAAAGAAATAAAAGATATCTCCTTGACAGAACCTGTAGTAGTTTAATATTGACATTGTCCTTAAAGTAATATATCCTATGTAAAAGATAAAGAAAGGTGGTGAGAAAGTGAAAAAAAATTTTTATTTAGTCATAAGTGCGTATTTCTTTATAATGGCTCTTTCTAGCTATACACAAAATATAAATAACCAGCCAACTAAAACACTTCCTACTTTTCTTCTTCTTATAACAGAGCAGAATATTGAAGGGCCTCAGCAGGCGTGGTGGGTTAGCGAGATAGACCTTTCTACTGTAGAGGCTAAAATTTCTCAAGTGCTCACTGAGTATGGTTATAAGGTGATTGAGCCGTCCCAATTAGAAAATACTATAAAGAAAGAAAGGGCCTTTCAGACGATTAACTTAACCGAAGAGGAGTCTTTAAAATTGGCAAAACTAAAAGACATTGATTATATAGTTTTAGGTAAGGCAGTTGCTTCTTCTGGAGGAAAAGTGCTTGATTCTAATCTACGCTCTTGTTTTGCCAATGCGACAGTTAAGCTTATAAGGGTAAGTGATGGGAAAATTGTTGCCTATCTTGATGCTACAGCAAGTTCACCACATACAGATTTAATCACAGGAGGAAAGTTGGCTCTCGGTAAAGCAGGTACCCGGCTGGGAGAAAAAATAATAAAAGCTTTATCAAAATAAGGAGGTTAAAAATGGCTGTCTTAACTAATCTGTTAAGAGGAGTTATTGTTGTGTTATTTATAGTATCTATGGGGATTTTACTGTCAGGGTGCGCTACCTTAGAGACATTAAGTCAACCTACCGCACGCATAGATAATACTGCAGGAACCCAACCCCTTCCTCCTTATTCTGGACCTAAGGCAAGAATAGCTGTAGCTGATTTTGATGTAAAAGCTGCGAAGGCAGGAGGAGAAATTGGTTCTGGTTTAAGAGAAATGCTTATTACTGCCCTTGTAAATAGTAACCGTTTCCGTGTGGTGGAGAGGCAAGCTTTGAAGGCAATAATGAAGGAACAGGAATTAGCTGTTTCCGGAGCAGCCCAAGGAACATCTCAGGTAAGAACAGGCGCTATTAAAACCGCTGACTTAATTATTACCGCAGCAGTTACAGAATTTGAACCTCAAGCTTCAGGCGGTGGTGCTGGTGTAGGAGGTGGAGGAGGAATAGGCAAAGGTGTTTTGGGAGCATTATTAAGAGGCGCACTAAATAAATCCCATATGGCCTTAGATATCCGTATAGTAGATACCTCTACCTCAGAGGTGCTTGCTGCTACCAGAGTTGTAGGAGAGGCTTCTGATATAAGTGGCGGTATTATGGGAGGTTTTTTAGGTAGCTGGGGATTAGGAGGGGGGCTGTCTATGTATAAAAATACACCTATGGAAAAGGCTATTAGAGTATGTATAATTAATGCGGTTAATTATATTTCTCAAAGCATTCCTCCCTCTTATTATAAATATTAAAGAGATTTTTTAAAAATATCAGCTAATTAGATTAATTACTCTTTTAGAAAAAAAAGATTTACTTTTTTGGATAAAGTAAAGGTAAGATTAAAATGGGTATATTCAATTTATGGAAGAAATTCTTTGGCAGGCGTAAAAAAGCTGTCCCGCAGAATTTTAGAAGAAAAAGACTTTCCTCTTCCCCTTCAAAAAAAACATCTATCAAAGTAAGCAAAAAAAAATCCCCTCTTAGAAAAGTAGCTAAAAGAGAAGAAAGCAGAAAATTAAAAACTAAACCACAAAAAGAAATTGGTGTTATTACCCATTATTTTAGGAAAATTTCTGTAGGCGTTATTAAATTAAAATCATCTCTTAAGGTAGGAGATAAGATTCATATAAAGGGAACACATGATGATTTCATTCAGACTGTAAAATCTATGCAGGTTAATCATAAAAACATTGCTTCTGCTAAGAAAGGTATGGAGGTGGGCATAAAGGTTATTAAGCGCGTGCATGAACATGACAAGGTATATAAAAAAGAAGATGGTTAGTTTAATAAAAAAGACTACATTCTTTTTTAGAAACAACATTAATTAGCCTTAAATTATATTAAAGGTGTTTTCCTTTAGATAATGGTGAGAATAATTATATTGAAAGTAACCAGTTTAGTAAAAAGTAATTTTTAAGGGAGGAAAAAGTGATAAGTTTTTCTGAGTTTTCTAAAATCGATATAAGAGTAGGGAAAGTGTTAAGTATAGAGAACCATCCTAACGCTGACAAGCTATACATCCTTAAGGTTGAAATTGGTGATAAAAAGATTCAGCTGGTTGCAGGTTTAAAACAGCATTATCAGCCACAACAGCTGGAAGGTAAATATATAGTTGTTGTTACTAATTTAGAGCCGCGGATTTTACGGGGAGTAGAATCACAGGGTATGCTTTTAGCTGCTACTTCAGAAGATGGTGTAATAAGTGTGCTTACGCTAGACA
Source organism: uncultured Planctomycetia bacterium (assembly GCA_964635565.1). Taxonomy (GTDB): domain Bacteria; phylum Omnitrophota; class Gorgyraeia; order Duberdicusellales; family 4484-171; genus CAZWON01. The sequence goes on along the minus strand of CAZWON010000032.1, from coordinate 8,345 downwards.
GAGAATTACCTTCAGGTAGCAAGGTCAGATAATTCTTTGCTTATCTTTCGTGCAAAATTGCGAAGAGAATAATATGATAATATAAAATAAAAAGTAGGTTCAAGGTTTATTCTTATAGATGGCTAAATTTTAAATTAAAAAATGAAGACCCATTATATTACTTTGAAAACAAAAGGAAATACAGACATCATTGACATTACTCCTTATGTAGAAAATATTGTTAAAAAGGAGAATATAAATGATGGCTTGTTATTTCTTCAGGCGATTGGCTCAACATTAGCGCTTACTACTATGGAATATGAGCCCGGTCAGAAGAAGGATTTAAAGACATTGTTGGATGAAATTATTCCTTATAAAAGCAATTGGGAACATAATTTTACATGGAGTGATGATAACGGCCATTCTCATCTGCGCAGTTCATTTTTAAAGACCAATTATTTTATTCCTGTAAGTGGTGGTAGACTTGATTTAGGAAGATGGCAACAAGTAGTATTAATTGATTTTGATACCCGTCCCCGCGAAAGAAAAATTGTAGTGAAAATTATTTCCTGATGGATTTTCTTTCTCTTCCCATTGATGAAGTGGAGTTGGTATTTTTTGATGTAGAGACTACGGGGCTTTCTGTAAATGAAGGGCATGCTATTTGTGAGCTGGGAGCGGTAAAAATTAAGGGAGAGGAACAAGTTTCTGTTTTTTCTACCCTTATTAATCCTAAACGTTCCATACCTATCTCTGCAGGAGCTGTGCATCATATTTCTGATACGGATGTCAAAGATGCACCTTATTTTGAAGAGATAATTGATAAATTTTTATATTTTCTAGGAGAAGCAGTATTAGGCGGTTACAATATCGGGTTTGATTTGGGGTTTTTAAATACAGAATTATCAAGAATTAATTACCCTCTTATTGAAATGCCCTCTATAGATGTGCTTTTAATGGCAAGAAAATTTCTTTCTTTAAGGCATTACCACTTACGCGCATTGGCAGATTATTTTAATATTTCTATGCCAGTTTCTCATCGTGCTCTCCAGGATGCTATTGTAACTAAAGAGGTGTTTCTAAAAATAAAAGAGGAAATAAAAAAAAGAGGCATTATTCAAACAAAAGATTTTATTACTCTTTACGGGTTCGATAATAATTTCTTTAAAAAATACGAAGAACCGAAAATCGTTCTTATCCAGGAAAGCATCCGTGCTAAATTATCCCTGAGAATATGTTATGTGTCTTTTACGCAGAAAAGGAAAACTTATCTTGTCATTCCTCAAAAAATAATAGAAAAAAACGAAAAAAAGTATATGTTGGGAGTGGATTTAAACACAGAAAAGGAGCTTGTCTTTAATTTAAAACATATTTTAAGTGTAGAAGTCTTGTGAATAAAAAGAGACGCCTTAAGCTTCATATTTCCGGACAAGTCCAGGGAGTAGGCTTCAGGCCTTTTATATATAACCTTGCCCAGAAATACCATCTTAAAGGATATGTGTTTAATGATTCTTTAGGGGTAGTTATTGAGGTTGAGGGAGAGGGGGATAAACTTAAACTTTTCGTGAATTCTTTGAAAGCAGAGCTTCCTCCCGCCGCATTTATTGAGACAATTAAAAAAAGATATCTTCCCTTAAAGGAAGATAAGAGTTTCTTGATAAAAGAAAGTGTTTCTTCTTATGATAAGTTTATATTTATCGCCCCTGATTTAGCTATCTGTAGGGATTGTTTAAAAGAACTTTTTGATAAAAATAACCGTCGTTTTCTTTATCCCTTTATTAATTGTACTAACTGTGGCCCTCGCTATAGTATTATAAAAAACATTCCTTATGACCGTCGGCAGACAACAATGAAAGAGTTTAGAATGTGCAAGGAGTGTTTATCTGAATATAACTTACCTTATGATCGCCGTTTTCATGCCCAGCCCAATGCCTGTTTTAAGTGTGGGCCACACATTGAACTTTGGGATAAGATTAATAAGTTTTATTTTAAAAAATTTGATTTGAAGTCAACTCGTGATTTATTAATAAAGGCCTGTATTTTAATTAAAGAAGGTAAGATTTTGGCAATAAAAGGATTAAGTGGCTATCATATTGCCTGTGATGCACGCAATATTGATGTTCTTAAACTTTTACGTGCTCGTAAGCAGAGACCAACTAAACCTTTTGCTCTTATGGTCGATAATATAAAGTTGGTTAAAAGATTGTGTTTTGTAAACAGAAAGGAAGAGGAACTCTTTTTTTCTCCTTTCCGCCCCATAGTGCTTCTAAGGATAAATAAAAAGGAACCCTGGATGGAAGAAGTAGCGCCTCGTCAGGAATTTTTAGGGATTATGCTTGCTTATGCTCCTTTACATTATCTTGTTTTTTCTTTTTTAAAAAAATATATAAAAGAACCTATTTTAGTTATGACCTCTGCTAACCCGAAAGACTATCCTCTGGTAAAAGAGGAAAGAGAGCTTAATAGTATAAGGAGCTTTGTTGATGCTTTTTTGGTACATAATCGGAAAATTTATATGCGAGCAGATGATTCTATAGTAAGAGTTTGGCGCCGACATATATATTTCATCCGTAAAGCACGTGGTTATATTCCTGATTTTTTTGTCTTTCCTGCTAAGCTGTCTGTTTTAGGGTGTGGCGCAGAACTAAAGCATACTTTTTCTCTTACTAAAAATAACTATCTTATTACCTCTCCTTATTTAGGAGACTTAAAAAATGTAGCTACTTATAATTTTTTCCTAGAGACTCTACGACACTTTAAGAATATTTTTAATTTTAACCCTCAAATTGTTGCTTATGATTATCACCCTCAGTATTTATCTAGCCAATATGCTGAAAGTTTAAGAGGAGTTAAAAAAATTCGTGTTCAACATCACCATGCTCATCTGGTAAGTTGTATGGTCGAGAACAATCTTTATAAGCCTGTCTTAGGAGTAATTTTTGATGGGATTGGCTTTGGTTTAGATGGAGCGGTATGGGGAGGAGAGTTTTTGGTAGGAAGTCGCAAAGACTTTAAACGGGTAGGATTTTTTGAGTATTTTGGCTTAGTAGGTAAGGATAAAGCTATTGAAGAACCGTGGAGAGTTACTCTTTATTTTCTTTATAAACTTTTCAAAGAAAAAATCTTTGATTTAGATATTGATTTTGTTAAAGAAATATCTCCCTCCCAATTAAATCTTATAATTCATCTTATTAAACAAAAATATCTTATATATACTTCTAGTGTAGGACGATTATTTGATGCTTTAGCAAGTCTATTGCGTCTTAATGATAGGATATCTTATGAAGCAGAAGCAGCTATAAATCTTGAGATGATTGCTTTAAAAACAAAGGGAGACTTTTATAATCAGCCCTATCGATTTGAGATAGTAAAGAGAAACGCATATATAATTAAATGGGAGCAGATTTTTTTGGATATTATTAGTGATATTAAAAGAAAAAAATCTTACTCTGTTATTGCTGCCCGATTTCACTATACTTTGGGAAAGATTATTGAGAGGTTATGCATATTATTAAGGAAGGAGTATAATATAAATGAGATTGTGCTTTCTGGAGGCGTTTTCCAAAATTGGTTTCTTTCTCAAATTACCTTACAGTTCTTGCGTAAAAAGGGATTTTTAGTATATACACATTCACGGTTTTCTCCTAATGATTCTTGTATTTCTGTAGGGCAAGTGGCAGTTGCCCACGCTAAACTTAAAGACAATAAGGAGTAAAAATGTGCCTTGCTTATCCTATGAAAGTGGTTGCTATAGAGAAAGATTATGCTTTTTGTGAGACAAGTGGAATAAGGAGAAAAGTTGGGATTCAGCTCATTAGCAATTTAAGAGTGGGAGACTATGTAATGGTGCATGCGGGTTTTGCTATTGAACGGTTAAATAAAGATGCAGCAGAGGAAACTTTAAAGGTATTAGAGGAATACGAGGATGCTTTACGAGGAAGCACTGCGCAGCAAAAAACACGTAAGAGTTTTAGTAAAAAAGATAGCTAAGCTTAATTTAGGTCCCCGCAAGATTATGGAAGTATGTGGGACGCACACCTATTCTTTTTTCCGCTTTGGATTGCGAAAGTTGCTTCATCCCTATGTTAATTTTATCTCTGGGCCGGGATGTCCAGTTTGTATTACCACAGATACTTATATAAAGGAAGCGCTTATTTTGGCAGAGGATAAAAAAAATATTATTGTTACTTTTGGGGATCTTTTGCGTGTACGGACAGAATCAGGCTCTTTAGAAGAGATGAGAGCAAAAGGAACAGATATTCGTATGGTTTACTCTCCTTTAGATGCTCTTTTGCTTGCCAAAAGTAACAAGAAAAGGCGTATTATTTTTTTAAGTATAGGATTTGAGACGACCGCTCCTTTAGTTGCTACTACAATTAAACAGGCGCAATCAGAAAAAATAAATAATTATTTTATTCTCGCAGGCAATCGTCTTATTCCTCCTGCATTAAAAGCATTATGCTCTGACAGAGAGATTGAAATAGAAGGATTTATATGTCCAGGCCATGTGTCAGCAATTATTGGAATGTATCCTTACAGAGAGATTGTAAGAAGATACAGAAAGGGGTGTGTAGTTTGTGGATTTGAGCCTGTAGATATTGTTTTTTCTTTGTATTTGCTCCTCTTACAGATAAAAAATAGGAAGCCTCGCTTAGAAAATACCTATAAGAGAGTAGTAAGACCTTCTGGGAATAGAGAAGCTCAGCTTATCTTAAGAGAAGTTTTTTTTGTTGATGATGCTTCTTGGCGAGGATTAGGAATGATTAAGAAGAGTGGATTGTTTCTGCGTGAGAAATTTAGTCACTTTGATGCAAGGCAGTTTATCAAAGAGCACGTAGAGGAGTCTTGTTTGTTAAAAGGATGTCGGTGTGCAGAAGTTATCAAAGGGAAGATAAAACCTTACGAATGCTTTCAATTCAAAAAGAAATGTTCCCCTCAAAATCCCTTAGGACCGTGTATGGTTTCTTTTGAAGGAGCATGCAGAATTTATTTTGAATATGGGGAAGAATTTGATAAAATAAACCACAGTTTCCCAGAAAGTTAAAGATTAGTAAAAGGAGGAAATATGGATGAGATTTTAGAAATTTTAGAAGGAAATGCCAGGATTTCTTTTGAAGATTTGGCAAAACTGACAGGTCAAAAACCCCAGGATATAAAACGCACCATAAGGCAATATGAAAAGAAGGGCCTTATCATAAAATATAAGACAGTGATTAATAAAGAGAAGTTACGTTCTGAAAGGCCGGTTGTTGCCCTTATTGAAGTTAAGGTTGCTCCTCAGAAAGATGTAGGGTTTGACGACATTGCTCAACGCATCTACCGTTTTCCTGAAGTTAAAAGTTGTTATCTTTTGTCAGGAACATACGATTTACTTTTATTAGTAGAAGGAAAGGATATCCATACTGTCGCCAGCTTTGTAGCTGAAAAACTTGCTCCTCTAAGTAGTGTTAGAGGGACAGTTACCCACTTTATGCTGAAGAAATATAAAGAGGATGGGGTGATTTTAGTAGAAGAGGAGAAAAATAAGAGACTCGCTATTACCTATTAGAAGAAAATATTTTTCTAATCTTTTCGAGAGAGTTCTTTTCGTGTTGTAATAAAATTTTTAATTTTTATTAAAGCATCTTTATAGTCATTAAGTAGAGATTTCTTAGAAGAAGTAAGGATAATTTTAGCTATACATAAAGAGAGTATAGCCAATTTTTTTATCCATTTTTTGAGATTTATTTCAAATAAGTTCTCATATCTTACGGAATTAAATTTATTTTAAGACCGTAACTTTCTTAAATAAACAGGAATTGTTTTATGTGACATTGTTAAGATTCATAAGGAATTTTAACTGTGATTGGCTTTCCTGTGGATATTTTAAATTCACGATAGATAATTTCTGTTTAAAATCAGCAAGATAAGTATGTTACTGTAATATTAAGTCGCAGCAGTAATAATATGTGTTTCCATCCGCATCTCCTGAATGTCGCCTTCCACACATTACTTTATTAGAAGGACATATGACCCAAACCCCTGCGCTTTTTTTATAAGGACCATGCCATGCACAATTTATTCTTACTATATTTTCTCCAGGCCAGCTCGTTCGACAGTCATCACCGATACAAAGTTGATTGTTTGCTCTTATACTTCCTTCAGCATAGACATCCCAGGCATGAACTTCTCCACCCCAACCCGCAGGATAACCTGAGTCAGGATCATATCCATTTGTTCCAATTCTATCACTAACCTGTAGAGAATCTTCTTGAATATCCAGTTTTTTTTGTGGGTCCTCGGTCCCTATACCAATATCACCATCTGCAGATGGATGTGGTCAGGGCCTATTCCTATCTCCTCAATGAACCAATCGGGATAAAATTTTCACACTTCCTTAAGGATTTTTTCAAAATACCTTGCTATTCCTTCCACGAGGATTTTTTTCCTGTATCTGGTTACCCAAACCAGATGATATTGGGTTTTATATACAACATGGGTTTGGCGGTGAAGCTTCACGTATTCATTATATCATAAACCAACAGGACGCACCTCCCCTGCTCTCACTCCCGCCCTTACAGGTGGGGAATTCCTGCAAATTTAGGCTTGACAGGTTCGCTCTAAGATAGATAACTTGCTATAGCGAGTCTATAATTGAAGTTGAAAGGATGCATCATAAAAAATCTTCTTCCAGAAAAAAAGGGCTTGGCACAGGAAGATATAGAATCTTACATAATTTTTTATTTTATTTATAATAATGAGACTTATGTCAGAACTGCATTAATTTTAGGCGGTTGTGTAAGACGCCTACAGTCCTCTAAATTCATCTTTGGCCGGCAGATATACCTCAAATTTCTCAAGCTCTCCATTCCAAAATAGAACAGCGCCATCAAGTTTATCTTCAGGAACCTCTTTTTTTACTCTATCCCTGATAGATTGCCTTGTTTCGTTATTATAGAGCACATACGCCGGGTCATTACCACCATCGCTTGTTAGCTTGCCGGTGCAATGAATGCCACCTAAAACATCAAGTCTATAAGATGGACTCGGCGTCTTTCCGATACCGACATTACCACCCAAGGTTTGCATTACAAGCGATTCTCCATGGGTAGATATCTCCATCTTCCCGCTAGTCGTTATTGTCATGCGATCGGCACCAAAGTTGTAATAAATACTATAGCCCGGAGCACTAAGAGGAGTATTAAACTTACCAATATGTAAACCTGTCTCAGGCCCGTCATTACCCAGGCTTACATATGTGTCGATATCAGTTTTCACCTGAAGCTTAGCCCCTGGTTTTGCCATCCCGATGCCGACGTTGCCTGATTTCGTAATTGCAAGTAAGGGGTCTCTTTTTTCTGAATGTCTTATCGAAAAGTTACCTGTTGATTTTTCATGCCAAAGCCCATAAGTGCCGTTTAGGTAACTTCCGCCTCTTGCAAAACTATCCAAATTAATCATTGAATATGCGTCAAAAGAGCTACCAACTCCATCGCCAGTAGCAGTAATTAAACCAGTTCCTGCTACTGTCGGGTCTAAGCAACCATATACTATTATGCCCCCATCCACATCTAATGCGCATAGACCAGGATCCACTGTCCCGATACCCACCCTGCCATCATTGGTTATAATAACTCTTGTTGGCCGCTCGCTATCATTGATTTGCGAAGCAATATGCACATCGCCGCCTATAGCCGGTCTTATAGTCAAATCTCCTCTTTTAGCATCGTCTGAGAAAGCACGGTCATTATCTGCAAGCCCTATTACTGCAACATAGGGATAGTTATCCCCCTCTCTTATAAATCCTATCCCGGGATTCGCTGGGGAGCCAACTCCCTGAATAGCTATCCCAGCAATTTTCCATGGGGTAAGCCCTTCGCTTTTGACTTCTAATTTTACCCGCGGATCATCTGTTCCCACGCCCACCTTCCAATTTAAATCATGGGGATAAATTGCATCTTCGGCGTCATTAAGCTCCCACAATCCTGAGGCAATTCGCCAATCGGAGCCATCACAGATATAGATTATGTCTTCGCTCCCATTGTAACACATTGTTCCTTCGTTATCTGAATCACAATCACATTTTCCTGCAGGCGTTCCACAATTCTCATCAGGATATAATCTTAAACATTGGTATACTCCATAGGGAGAAGGATAGTAAGTTGTAAGGGTAATAGTTTCACTGCCTTGAGAGAGACAAGAAGGAGTAAAGAATAAAGAGAGTAGAACTATAAGATATATTCTTTTAAACATAATTACCTCCCTTTTCCTTTTTAATTTTACCATATTAACACAGTATAACATATAGAGAAAAAGAAAAAAAGAGTTTTCGTTTGCCTCCCCAAAACCGATATAACCTCTAAACATAAATCCTGTATTCTAAGCAC
>CAZWON010000031.1:0-13770 GCA_964635565.1 uncultured Planctomycetia bacterium | reverse complement strand
GGTATTGGAAAAACTATGTGTTTCAAAGTCTCCTTGCTGCTGGTGCTATATTTGTAATTCTTATTTTCTTTAATATACACAAGAGGCCGATAATAATTGCTTCTATGGGGTCAAGTGCTTTCATGATGTTTGTTCTGCCTAAGAATTTAACAGCCAAGCCAAGAAGGGTTGTGGGGGCCATCTTATAGGGCTTCTTTGCGGTTCCTTGTCAACACTAATACCGTATCATTCGCTTTTTTCTTCTATGTTTATGTATTCTTTTGCTGTAGGCGTCTTGTATATTTTTAATGGTTATTACCGACACAGAACATCCTTCAGCATCAGGGACGGCTTTAGGAATTGCTGTGGCAGGGGTGTCTTTCTATATAATAGTTGCCGTAATAGCAAGTGTAGTTACTCTTTCATTGTTGCATCATTTTTTGAGTCCGTATATAAAGGATTTAAGGTGACTATTATCTTCTTACTGCGGATTACAGATATTTGATTGATATATGAGAGGAAATCTGTGGATTGGTATAATATATTTGGTATTTAGAATACTTGTATTTGCGGCAATTATCTATTATTGTGTGTATGAAATAAGAAAGGCACGTAAGAAGAATGGATAAAATAGAAGATATATTAAAACTGGATAGTGACCTCTCTAAGAAAATAGAGGAAGCAAAGGAACAGGCAAAACAGATTATTGCTTCTGCTCAGAAAGAAGCAGATAAAATAATTGAGTCTGCTAATGAGGAAATTGCTGCCTATCAAAACCAAAAAGAGAAAGAGCTATCTGTGAAGATGGAGAAGCTCAAAGAGGAATATACTCATGCATTTGAGAAGAAAAAAGATGAACTCATAAAAATATTTACCTCCTGTAAGGGAGAATTAAAAGAGTATATTATTAAAAAAATATTAGGGTATGATATATAAATATTCTGCTGCTTGTGGACTTTTAGGGGGGTTAAGGAGAAACTCTTTTAAAGGTAAAGAGGTGATTGATATAGAGAGACAGACTCCTGAGGCTGTACGTATATTGTTAAAGAAATATCTTAAATCTGACTATCCTTCCGAAGAAAAGATTCATTACATTGAAAGAGCCCTTAATATTTCTTTTCTCAAAAAGGCGGCTAAACTCATAAAATTCTTAGATACTGAGGCAAAAGAAGTTGTTAAAACACTGGTTTCTGAGTTTGATATGTTTAATTTAAAATTGTTAATTAGAAGAATACATCTTAATACAAATGAGGGTGATGATATGTTTTACTGGGGATTTGCTCCTCTTGTTTTTAAGGATAAAAACCCTTGTGATTTTAGAGACATTGAAGAGCTCAGGTTGTATTTAAGAAGAAAACCTATTCTATACTGCGCTTTCAACAGAGCTTTTGAGAACTTTAGATTCCATAGAGATATTTTCTATTTTGATTTTTGTCTTGATGAGGAGTATTTAGCCTTATTAAAATATACATCCTCCAGTTTGGACTATAATTCTCGTCGGCTTCTAGAAAATTTTATTAGTATTCGGGTGTTAACTTTTGCCTTAAGATTGAAATTTTTTCAGGGCAGAGATTATGAGGAGGTAAGAACGCTTTTAGGCCGGCATAGGCTTCTTAATAGAGGTGTTCTATCCCAGATTATGAATGTTTCTTCTCTGGAGGAGGCTATTGCTATTATTGAGAAGAATCCTTTGTTTTCTAAGCTCAGGTTGAGGTTCTCTCTTAATTTTGAAGAGGATTTAGATAATGTTTTTTATAAACAGTTTTTGAAAAAAAGGGGCGTTAATTTTTTCAGTATGTATCCTTATTTGGTGTTTTATTTAAGTCAAAGGTATCTTATTGAGAAATTGGTATTTATTGTAAACGACAGGTTTAAGTAAAATTATGTTTTTCCCCAAAAAAATGTATATGGTTAGGATATTTGTGATTGACGAATTTCTGGATAAGCTTTGTGAGATATTATATGAATTTGGATTTATTGAAATCAACCGCGCTAGCCGTTTTATTTCCTATAAAGATGGTGTACATCTTCTTGACAATAGCAATTTGATTAGAGAATGCGAAGAGTTGAAGGCGGATGTTAAAGAAGCGATGAGCTTATTGGGTGTGCCGCCACTTAGAAAAGATGATTCTTTGGTAAAAATATCAACAGGCGCAATGGAGGAGTTGAAGGAAGAGTATACTGAGGTAATATCTCAAATTAAAAATTTAACTCAATGCATAAAAGATAATGATAAGAAGATAAAAACGCTTACGATGCGTGCTACTATTTTGAATGTTATTGGAGAACGAGGAGTTAATCTTGATAGTTTTCGAAAGAGCGAAAATATTATTGTTAAAGCAGGGGTAATCCCTAAAGAACACTTAAAAGACATAAAGTCTATCCATGAGGAAGGAATAGTTATAGAAGTCACCGAAGAATTTATGGGAAATGTGTTTTTGTTGTGCGTTGCTTTAAAGGAGAAAGAGAAAAGGTTCATAGAGATTTTAAAGAGTGTTAAATTTAAAGATATATCTTTGGATTCAGATATTACTGATATAGATAGAAGCATTAGTTCACTGGAGCTTGAGATATGGAGGCTAAGAGAAGAGTCAGCCAACTATCGACGGCAGTTGAATAGTATAAGACAGAAGTATTCGGTGAAGTTAGCGCAGGCATTATGGATGATTGAAGAAAACGAGAAGATTTACCGTGTAATGGGTAAGTTTATTGCTTCTGCTCGTGGTCATGTTATAATCGGTTGGGTTCCTGAAACTAAAATAACGTTCCTGGAGAATAAACTAAAGGGTCTTAAGGGAGCATTTTATATAGATAAGAGTCCTGCTGAATATTTTATGAGTAGAGGACTCCATATTAAAGATATTCCTTCTTATCTTGGACATAAGTTTCTTGGGCCATTTGAAAGGATGCTTAAGTTTTATGGTATCCCTGCTTACCGCCACATTGACCCTACATTTCTTATGGCTGTTAGTTTTGTTGTTATGTTTGGGATGATGTTTGGTGATGTAGGGCATGGATTGGGTCTTTTAGCTTTTGGGGGGGTTCTAAATTTCTTTAAAACCTTACGTGATGCTGGACGTATTTTAATTTTATGTGGTTTCTCAGGGATGGTTTTTGGTATTCTCTTTGGTTCTTTTTTTGGCAAAGAGGATATAATTTTTCCTTTATGGTTCAATCCCTCTTTTAATCCGAAGAAGTTTCTTGTTGTTGGTATTGGTTTTGGCGTAGCTATGATTAGCTTGGGGATAGTATTAAACATTATTCAAAATATAAGGAATAGACATGTAAAAGAAGCCATTTTTTCTCAGTGGGGGATTATAAGCATAGTTTTTTACTGGCTTATTTTATATGTAGCAGTAGCGTCTGTGCGTTATCATCTTAATATTCCTGGGGTATGGATTATGATTTTCTTTCTTCTTCCCCTCTTTGTAATTGTTTTTGGCAATTTACTCTGGAAGTGTAAGAATGACCTTGCAGATGTAATATTTACTCCTGTAGAGATTGTAATGAGTCTACTTACCAATACTATTTCTTTTATAAGGGTTGCAGCTTTTGGTTTAGCTCATGCTGCATTGGGAGCGTGTGTATATCTTGTTGCCTATAGTATAGGTAATATTGCAGGATTAAAGATGAGCCTTATTGTAGAAGGCAATATTGGTATAATACTTTTTGAGGGGTTAATAGTATTCATTCAGGCATTAAGATTAGAATTTTATGAATTTTTTTCAAAGTTTTTTATACTACAGGGAAGAGAATTTAAACCATTGAAAGAAAGGAGGTAAGAAATGAGGTTGTTAAAGATATTTCAAAAATCCAATATGGTTTTAGGATGGTATGCTTTGGGATTGCTTGTAGTGGGAGTAATTGTCCTTTTTTCTGTAAATGCATTCGCCCAGGATTCTTCTGCTAAAACACCAAGAGTACATGCAGGATGGGGATTTATATCTGCGGCATTAGCAGTGGGTTTCTCTTCTATTGGTGCTGGTATTGCGGTATCTGCCGTAGGAAGCGCTGCAATGGGAGCAGTAAGCGAACGGCCAGAACTTATGGGCAGGTCTCTAATCTATGTGGGGCTTGCTGAGGGAATTGCTATCTATGGGCTGATTGTCTCTATTATGATTTTAGGAAGGATTTAGCGGTAAACACTTAAAAAGATGAAGATACTTGCCCTGGGAGAAAAAGAGTTTTGTGAAGTGTTCTCTTTTATGGGTGTAGATACCATTATAATTAACGATAAGGAGGAAGTAATTTCCTTAATTGATGAATATTTAGATAAAGATTATCTTATTCTTGTTTCCTATACTTTTTATAGAGAAGCAAAAGAAAAGATTGAAGAAGCAAAGCTTAAATCTCCACGGGCAGTAATCTTAGAGTTACCTTCTTTTTCCTATAGATCAGAAGAAGAGTTTGATGTTAAGAAAATGCTTCAGGTGTTATCGGGAGTAAAGATATGAAACATATAGAGGAAGAGATAAAAGAGCGTGCCCAATCAACAATAGAAAAGGTTATTTCACGGGCAAAGAAAATAAAAGAAAGAGAAATTATTCTTGCTAGAAAAAAGCAAGAAGAGATTGTGTCAAAGGGAAAAAGAAGGATAGACGAAGCAATAGAAAGGAAAAGTAACTCTTTAAAGGCGCAATTAAAACTGGAATATCGAATTAAGGAAGATAGATTCAAAGAGGAACTTTCTTTTCTTCTCTTAGATGAAGTAAAGAAGGAGATTAATAATCTTAGTGATAATGTTCTTTTGGAAGCGCATAAGAATCTTATTAGGGAGGCTGTGGTAGTTCTTGGGCTTAAGAAAATATATGTTAAGGCTAATAAAAAAATTTCCCTTCTGATTAAAGAACAATATGAGGAGGTAATAAGCTTTATAAGAAAGCGGTCTCCTGAATTCGAGTCTTTAGATATAGATGATTCACTCAATTCTTATGGAGTAATCGTAGGTTCTCTTGATAAAAAGGCATTTTTTAACAATACTTTTGAAAGAAGGTTTAAAAGGTTTGATGAGAGTTTTAAGGAAAGAATACTAAATACGCTTAAGAAATATGAAAAATAATAAAATTCCTCACATTATAGAGGTAAACGGTCCGGTAATAAAGGCTTCACCTATGGGTAGTTCGTTTATAGGGGAAATAGTTTATGTTGGAGAGGCCAAACTTTTGGGAGAAATTATAAGGTTAAGAGGAGATATTGCTACCATTCAGGTATATGAGGATACCGAAGGGCTTAAGGTGGAGGAAAATGTAGACCCTCAAGGCACACCTCTTTCTGTAGAGCTTGGCCCAGGTTTGATTGGAGAAGTATTTGATGGTTTGGGACGTCCACTTAAGAAGTTACAGGAAACCTCTCTTTTTATCGAGAGAGGCAAAAGGGTGCGTACGCTTGACGGAGAAAGAAAATGGTCGTTTGTACCCTTTATGAAAGTCGGTGATAAAGTTAGGGCATTGGATATTTTAGGTAAAGTACAGGAGACAATGCCTATTGAACACAAAATCCTATGCCCACACGGAGTAGAAGGCGAAGTAACATTTATTGCATCAAGTGGTAACTACAGTATAGATGAGGTTATATGTCGTTTAAGAAACGGTGGGGAGGAGATAGAGATTAAAATGTCCCAAGTCTGGCCAGTAAGAAAGAAGCGTCCTCCTTTTTCTTATCTTAAACCTACGGACCCTCTTATAACAGGACAGCGTGTACTTGATTTCTTTTTTCCTTTAGCAAAAGGAGGTTCAGCAATAATCCCTGGGGGGTTTGGTGCGGGCAAAACTGTTCTTCAGCACCAGTTAGCAAAATGGTCAGATGCTGATGTAATAATTTACATTGGATGTGGAGAAAGAGGTAATGAGATGACTCAGGTGTTAAAAGAATTTCCTCAGCTTCTTGACCCTCGCAGTGGACATCCTTTAATGGAAAGGACAGTTTTGATTGCAAATACTTCCAATATGCCCGTTACGGCACGGGAAGCTTCTATATATACGGGGATTACAATTGCAGAGTACTTCCGGGATATGGGGTATAATGTAGCTTTAATGGCAGATTCTACTTCTCGTTGGGCAGAAGCCTTAAGGGAGATATCAGGGCGCTTAGAGGAATTACCAGCAGAAGAAGGATTTCCTGCATATCTTTCTTCTATGCTTGCAGGGTTTTATGAACGTGCTGGAAGATGCAAAATTACAAAAGAACGAGAAGGTTCTATCTCTATCGTTGGAGCGGTTTCTCCTCCAGGAGGGGATTTCTCTGAGCCTGTTACTGTTCATTCTAAACGATTTGTTAGTGTATTTTGGGCTTTGGATAAGGAATTGTCTTCAAAGCGACATTTTCCTGCAATAAACTGGATTCAGAGTTACTCAGAGTTTTTGGACGATATTAGTAAATGGTGGGATTCTCAAGGCGAAAAGATAAAATGGAGTGTTTTAAGAAAAGAGGCAATGCTTATTTTGCATGAGGACGAAAATCTTCAGAAGATAGTCCGTCTTATAGGCGAAGACCCTCTTCCTGATACCCAGAAACTTACTATTTTCTGTGCTCGTCTTATAAAAGAAGGGTTCCTGCAGCAGTTTGCCTTTGACAAAAATGATTCTTTTTGCATAGCTAGAAAGCAACTTCTTTTAATGGATGTTATTCTTTACTTTTACAAGAAAGCCAAAGAATTAATTTCTAAGAAGATTCCTGTGGCAAAGATTACAGAGCTTTCTGTAGCTCAGGATATTTTGCGGGCAAAGTTTGAGATAGCCAATGATAAATTAGAAGAGTTCGAAGAATTAAAAACAAGTATAGATAAGCAGTTTGATTATGTGAGGAGAGAATATGAGTGAAAGAGAAGTTTTAGGCGTTCATAGTGTAGATGGGCCTATTGTAGTTACAGAGATTTCTGAAGGTATAGGTTTAGGTGAAATGGTTGAAGTGCTTGTTCCTGAAGGAATAAGGTTGGGACGAGTATTAAGATTAACTCATCATCTTTGTTTTGTTCAAGTTTTCGGCGGGACGCGGGGACTTTCTTGTGAAAAAACAGGATTAAGATTCTTAGGAAAGCCGTTTTTATTTACTGTTTCTGAAGATATGCTTGGTAGGATTTTCGATGGCCAGGGTAACCCCATTGATACAGGTCCTCGTATATACACCGGAAAACGCCTTAATGTAAATGGGGCAGCTATAAATCCTTTGGCAAGAGAATACCCTCAGGAGTTTATTCAGACAGGGATAAGTGCAATAGATGGTCTCAATTCCATTATTAGAGGGCAGAAAATAGCCATATTTTCTGGAGCAGGACTTCCTCATAATAAAATTGCTGCACAAATATTAAGACAGTCAAAGATTCTCGAGACGGAAGAGCCTTTTGCTGTTATTCTTGCTGGTTTAGGCCTTAAAAAAGAAGAAGCGCACTTTTTTATGGACAGTTTTCGTTCTTCCGGACAGGTGTTGAGAAGCGCGATGTTTATAAATTTAGCAGAGGACCCTCCAGAAGAAAGAATCCTTACTCCTCGTCTTGCCTTAACCCTTGCAGAATATCTTGCTTTTGATAAGGAAATGCATGTTTTGGTTATCTTAACGGATATGACTAATTACTGTCAGGCATTAAGGGAAATCTCCAGTTTTCGCCAGGAGTTGCCTTCTCGAAAAGGCTACCCTGGTTATATGTACACAGATTTAGCTTCTATATATGAACGGACAGGAAGAATAGCTGGGAAAAAAGGCTCGATTACTCAGATACCAGTATTGACTATGCCTAATATGGATATTACGCATCCTATTCCTGATTTAACAGGGTATATTACAGAAGGACAGATTGTTTTATCTTTAGCTTTGCACCAGAAAAGTATTTATCCTCCGGTAAATATTTTACCTTCTCTTTCGCGTCTTATGAAAGACGGGGTTGGTGAGGGCAAGACAAGGCGTGACCATGTTAACTTGTCTTCCCAGTTGTACTCTGCTTATGCCAGATCCAAAGAAACAGAAAGTCTTGTTTCTATTATTGGAGAAGAAGAGCTTTCACATACTGATAAAAGTTTTCTTGATTTCGGACGTATCTTTGAAGAAAAGTTTATAAATCAAGATTTTAATCAAACACGCTCCATAGAGGAAACATTGGATTTGGGGTGGCATACGCTTAAGGTTTTACCACAAAAGGAACTTAACCGGCTAACAAGAGAAGAAATTGAAGAGTTTTACCCTGAAGAATGAGTGCTTTTGGTTTTCTTCCCACAAAAGCAAATTTGTTGAAGCTTAAACAAGAATTTGAGGTTATAAAGGATGGATATAACCTTCTTGATCACAAGCGTGAAGTTTTAATAAGGGAACTTTTAAGAATGGGGTTTGAGATAAAAGATTTAAAAGATAAGCTCGATGAAGCCCTGAGAAATACTTACGATAAGTTTTTGCAGAGCAAAAAGAAAATGGGCGAGGAAAAGTTAAGATTTCTTTCTATACTGAAACCGCAATTTCCCTCGGTGAAATCCATAGAAAAAAGTGTTATGGGGGTTCATATTCCGATTTTAAGGTTAGAAGAAGAGTTTAGGGTCAATTTTCAAGCCCCTTCTTTATCTTGTAAGGAATTTGATGAATTTTTAGTTTCTCTTGGAGAATTAGTGCCTTTACTTTTAAGATATGTAGAGGTGAGCTTTTCTCTTTTCAGAATAGGGCAAGAGTTGGTGAAAACCCAAAAACGACTTAAAGCCTTAGAAAACTTTCATATTCCGCAATACAACCGTGTAATTTCGGATATTGAGGCTGTATTGGAAGAGACAGAGCGAGAGGAGCTTTTCAGAAACAAGAAAATAAAATCAAAAATCGGAGGAGGATATGGATAAAAAAATACTATTTCTTGTCTTTAGCATAAAGGCAAAAGATGATTTGATAAAGCGCGTTCTAGATATAGCCCAAATGCTGAAAGCAAAGATTATTGCCCTAAATGTTATTGATTTTGAAGTGATGAGACACCTTGCTTTGAAATTGGGAAAACGTCAGGCAGAAATAAGCGTAGATTTAGAAGAAGAAGGTTGGATGTATCTTTATTACCTTGAAGAAAAAGCTAAGGACAGAGGAGTAAAGATAAATATCATCCAGGAAGAAGGTGTTTTAGAGCGCGAGCTTATAAAGGCGGCAGAAAGATTTTCTGTTGATATGGTTGTGATAAGCAGAGAAGAGCATAAAGGTATAGCAAATTTTAGTAAGTTTGTTGAATCTTTGCTTGCAAGAGTAGGTTGTTCGCTTCTTATACTTTAGCTTCGCAAGCAATTTTTCGCAGGTAAAAGGGAGTACAAGATATGAAGATATCACAGTATTTAAAAAAGGAATTTTGCGTAATGAATTTAAGACCTAGAACAAAAGAGGAAGCAATTCGGGAGATTGTTTCGGTATTAGATGGGCCAGGAAAGATTAGAAATAAGGATAAATTTATTGAGGATATTTTAGAGAGAGAGCAGTTGGGTTCAACAGGTATAGGCCATAATGTTGCTATTCCCCATGCTCGTACTGATGTGGTAGAAGGGTTTGTTATTGGAATGGGGCGGTCAGAGAAAGGAATAAATTTTAAGTCTATTGATGGAGAGAAGGTGCATATTATTTTTCTTATGGGTGCCAGTACTAAAGAATTGAATCTATATCTACGGCTTTTGGCTGAACTATCTAAGCTTTTAATGAATTCTTCATTCAGGGAACAGCTTATGTCTGCGCGTAGTAGTGAGGAAGTGCTTGAGGTATTTGAGAAGTTTGAAAAATAACAATATTTTTGTTTAAAGAGAATTTATTAGAGGGGATTTGTAAGTTCTGCTATACGATTCAATACTCTTTTTATTGTATGGTCAGGAGTAGAAGCACCAGCAGTAACACCTATCCTTTTAGCGCCTCTAAACCACACTTTTCTTAAACTTTTTTCGGTTTCTACCCAGTAGCTCCTTCTATTTAATGACTTTGATATTTCATATAGTCGTTTTGTATTGCCGCTAGCTCTGGAGCCGATAATAATCATTACGTTATTCTCTAAAGGCATAGTTCTGATTTCTTTTTGTTTCTTTTGGGTAATTCCGCAAATGGTATTAGAAACTTTAAGGTCTTTTATATTTTTTTTTAAGTTGTCGATAATTTCTTTTGTTTTTTTGACATTTTGAGTTGATTGAACTACAACCCCAGCTTTTTTTATACTACGTATTCTTTTTGTACAAATATCTTTTTTATCTGCTATTATTAAAGGGAGTTTTCTAAGATTACCCGCAATTCCTTTTACTTCAATATGATTCTTGTCTCCAATTATAATGATTGTTCTTCCTTCTTTATCCATTGAGGAGGCAATCTTATGTATTTCATATACCATAGGACAGGTGGCATCCATTATTCTGTATCCTAACCTTTTCGCTTTCTTGATTATATCTTTAGGCATGCCATGTGCCTGGATAAGAAGCGCTTTATTATTTCCTTTCTTTAAATGGTTTACTTTCTTTATTCCCAATTTCTTTATATCTTTTATGACCTCTTCATTATGGACAATATCATGAAGCATTTCAATCTGGTACTTGGACTTTGCAACTTTTTCTGCGATATCTAATGCTCTCCTAACCCCAAAGCAAAAGCCCGCAGATTTTGCTAAGGTAATAATTGTTTTTTTCTTTGTGGACATTTTATATCTTTTAAGTATAGTTGGCTAATTTTAGAAATTGTAGTCATCTGGTTAGTATTTTCTTTATATAATATAAGAGTTCATTCTTATATTTTTTCTTCATTTTTGATTTTGTCAGTACTGTTATGGAACGGTTATAGAGGATTTTCATTTCATTTATAGCGTAATCTAAACTGCCAGTTCGTTTAATAATATTTTGGGCAATTATAAGGTCTTTTTGGGTAAGTTTACCTTTGTTGGCTATCTTATCCAGTATTGCCCTTTCTTTATGTGTTGCTTTACGATAAGCGTACCATAGAAGAATAGTTTTCTTATTTTCTTCCAGGTCTGTAAGGGAAGATTTACCTGTGATTTTCTCATCACCAAATACCCCTAGTATATCATCTTTTATCTGGAATGCTCTGCCAGTATTTATGCCAAATTCACGTAATTTTCTGATTTCTCCTCTAGGTGCACCAGCAAGTGTTGCCCCTGCGGCTAAAGGAGCAACAAAAGTATAATAAGCGGTTTTATAATCATAAACTTTATATATTTCACTTTTTTTTATTTTTTTTAACTCCTTACAGCTTAATAGCAATTCTATATATTCTCCACATCCTGTATAGCAAGCAGATTCAATAAATTTAATAAGTGCTTTTTCCTTAAGGAGGGTATCTGTTTTTATAGAAAGAAATGACTCTATAGCAATAGCATATATTATATCACCGACTACAATTGCTAAATCCTTGCCTGTAAATTTTGTTTTTTTCTTTGTTTGAATTTCCTTTTCTAGCATTACATGCAAAGCGGGCTTACCGCGCCTCATTGTAGATTTATCTACTATATCATCGTGTATAAGGAGAAAATCATGTAGAATTTCCATGGAAAGAGCACAGCGGAAGAGGTTTTGGGGATTTTTATGGGAGAAGCCTTTATAGCCAAATATAAAAAGAATCGGTCGAATCTTTTTCCCCTCTCGTAGAACGAACTCTTTTATATTATGGAAAAGAGAAGGAGAAATTTGTAGGAAATGATATCTTTTATTTATATAATTTATATATTTTATAAGCTCTATCTCTAATCTATTTTTTAATGTATTAAACATGTATTTATAATATCATAGCTCAGATAGTTATTCAAAAGATAAATGTATAATAAATATACGAGGCCTGAAGGCCGAAAATTAAGTGTTTTTTTACAATCCTCGCTATGTTTTTATAGGTAGTTTTTAAATTGAGTTAGTTTTTAAAATATTTTAATGAGTTTTGATTGCTCTCAGATATAATTCAGATATAATATAGTTTGAAGGGATAGAGAAGTTGTAGGAAAATTATTAAAAGGGTCAGCATCTAATATTGTAGAGATTTTTCGTTATTTCTTTTGGAAAAATAAATAATTTTATTAGATAATTAAAGAGTATCTTTATGTCAGATTCCTTTCCCAGACGTAAATTAAGGATTGTAATCCCTTCTTATCCCTCGTTTAATATTTATTCTTCTGTTGCAAATAGAACTACAGCTTTGGGCCCTGTTTGTGTGGGAAGTGTAGTAAGTAAAATGGGAGGGTGGGATGTTGAAATTATTGACGAGAATAACTTTTCTCGATATGGTCTCAGAAACAAATTGGGTGAGGTTGATCATGAATTTTTACACATGATAAGACCTGTAGATGTAGTGGGACTATATGGTGGTCTTACCAGCACAATCCCTCGACTCTATCAAATAGCACGTTTTTATAGAGAAAAAGGGGTAATAACTATTGCAGGAGGGCAACATTTTGTTGAAGAAAATATTTTTGAAGGATTAAATTCGGACATTGATTATATTGTAATTGGCGAAGCCGAAGATACTATAAAAGAACTTCTTTGGGCTCTAGAGGGGAAGATGGATTTAGGAGAAGTTAAAGGGATCGCTTATTTAGAAAAAGGCGAAGTTTATTTGACTCCACCCCGACACCCCCCTACGGATTTTGATAAATATCCTTTACCTGATTTTTCTTTAGTTCGCTATGCAAATATTAATTTGTATCCTGTAGGAAGGATAAGAGGGTGTGGTATGGATTGTGAATTTTGTACAGTTAAAGGAAAACCACGACGAGCTTCGCCCTATCGTCTGCTTGAAAGTATAAGTATGCTCTTAGAGACTTTCGATGCACGACACTTTTTTGTTGTTGATGATCTTTTTGGTCAGTATAGAGAAGAGACTATTCAGTTTTGTAATATGTTAAGAAAATATCAAATGAGAGTAAAAAGGAGACTTGATTTGACTGTACAGATAAGATTAGATAAAGCTAAAGATACACAGTTACTTCTAGCAATGCGAAGAGCGGGAATTAATACAGTGGCAATTGGATTTGAGTCGCCTCTTGAGGAAGAATTAGAGGCAATGAAAAAAATGGTTAATCCTTATGAGATGATAAAGTTGGCAAGAATATATCATAAGTTTGGTTTTTTAGTGCATGGTATGTTTATTTTTGGTTATCCTCTAAAAGAAGTGAGGATAAATCTTTCAGCAAGAGAAAGAATTAAACGTTTTAGAAAGTTTATTAAAGAAGCTAAAATAGATACCATTCAGGTTCTTTTACCTGTACCTTTGCCAGGAACAGAATTAAGACGAAGGTTGCTAAGGGAAGGAAGAATTTATTCCCTTAAGGATATAGGTTGGGAGTATTATGATGGAAATTTTCCTCTTTTTGAACCCGATTCTCCTTTAACAGCGCAAGATTTACAGAATTCCATTAGAAAGATTATGGGCAAATTCTATCAGCTTAAATATATTCTTATGTTAGGATACCATATATTTTCTTTCCCTTCGCTTATCTTCTTTTTTTATAACATTAAGGTAGGGTGGAGAAAGTGGTATCGTCAGTGGCGCAATGCTTTTGTGCGCTTTGGCGGATGGTTAATTATGAAAGGTTGGGTTAAAGAATTTAGAAAGAGTCCATTTTTAGAAAAATTGGAGAAAGCACAAAGACACTTAGAGAATAATGGTTTAAAAAGCCATTGAGAGTATTCCTTAATACAAGGTAAGCGTGTAGATATTCCTTTTTGAAAAAGGAGAAAGATTATATTTTTGTAATTATTTAATGTAAAATTCAATTAAACTATTTTTTAATATTTTAATTTACAGTAGTAATAGAAAAGGCACTGTAAAATATTGTGTGTAAATTCTTGACAGGATAAATAAAGAGGCTATACC
>CAZWON010000030.1:0-13927 GCA_964635565.1 uncultured Planctomycetia bacterium | reverse complement strand
AGAGGATTAGTAACCTTAAGGTTCATTAATGAATAAGATTATATCAAAATTATTAAGCAAGATAATAATTATTACGTTACTAACGGGTTTAACAACTTTCTCAGGCTGCAGGGCGTATATTTCTAAAGACCCAACTAATATTCTTACAAAAGAAGTGCTTGGCCGCACGGTTCTTCTTGGAACACCGGATTTTTATGAGATTGTAACGAATAGGATGGAAATTTACAACAGCACTACAGATTCCTGGATTAAGATAATCGAAGGTGATTTTACTCATGATTTGGTTTCTCCTGAAGGAGATGAAAGAATAAGAAAAGCTATGGAAATGTACTTTGGGGATAGGCCGCTTCCCAAAGGAATTTATACTAAATTAAGAACAAGGATGCATGTAACCTTTAAAATAAAAGGAAGTATCTCTTATGGCGATAGAATTTATTATACCACTCCTTTCACGCAGCCCTTTTTAGTAAACAAGCGGGCTATAGCGCTTAGCACTACCGGCCCTGCCAAGACAGGAACTTTTACTTGCCCTGCTTCTCTCCGCATAGAAGAAGAAGGTTTTAGACGATGGCCCGACCCTGAAAGTAAACTTTATTATCTTTCTGAATATATCCTATCACCGCCGCTCAAAATTACCAAAAAAATAACAGCTAAAGAATTATGTTTTAAAAGCGATCCTACGAATACACTCCGTTTTGATATCAAAAATAAAATGTGCTGGCCGCATCGTCCAAACGTTAGTGTTACAGTGAAAGAATAATCTTTAAAGAAAGCTCTATGTTTAAGATTTCGGATCCGCACATGAATAAAGCCATACCAAGATTAGCAAGCAAGATAATAGTTACATTATTAGCAGGGTCAGTAATATTTACAGGTACAGGCTGCGCCCATATTTCTAAAAAAAAGCTATACCCCTCCCAATGCATTTCTACTCCGGAGGTCTATACAGTCACGAATAATAGGATAGAGATTTACAATGCTACTACGAATTCCTGGGTTTTAATCTATGCGGCGGAGGGCAATACCTCAGTCAATATAGCCTCACCAGATGCAGAGAAGATTGTAGAAAAAGGCGTAGAAAAATATCTAAAAGATAAACCGCCGCTACCGAAAGGAGTTTATACCAAAGTGAGGTTCAGAAATCATAGAACATTTAAATTAAAAGGGAGCGTTCATTATAATAATAGAGATTATTACACTACTTCTCTGACAAGCACAAAACCTTTCAGGAAAGGCGGCCGCTGTGTAATAATTAGCGAAGCTGCTCCCGCCCAAGAAGGGACCTTTATCGCCCCTTCGAATTCTGTAGACCTAAAAGACCATAAACGGGTAGTTGATGTTACAGATAGCGATTATTACTTTGCCACCTACATTATACCTCCATTTACAGTCACCGAAGGTTCGCCAAAAAAATTAAGGTTTGACTTTGATGTAACTAATAAACTCTTTTTTGACATCAGACATAAATTATGCTGGCCGGGCCATCCCAATATCTCTGTGGCACTGCCTGAAAAAATAAAGATATATCGTTATTGGTTTTCCGCTACTCCTGACATCTTTAAAGTCATAGAAAATAAGGCTGAGGTTTACAATAGCACTATTGGCTCTTGGATATTAATTTATGAGGGAAAGTTTACCGTAGATGCAGCCTCTCCAGAAGCAGGTAAAATTGTAACAAAAAATGTAGAGGAATATTTAAAAAATAAACCACCACTTCCTGAGGGAATTTATACTAAACTAAAGATAAGAATTAATAAAACAGTGCAAATAAAAGGAAAGGGTTCTTATGGCGGTAA
This sequence comes from uncultured Planctomycetia bacterium, assembly GCA_964635565.1. Lineage (GTDB taxonomy): Bacteria > Omnitrophota > Gorgyraeia > Duberdicusellales > 4484-171 > CAZWON01. The sequence goes on along the minus strand of CAZWON010000030.1, from coordinate 12,131 downwards.
AACTTATTATACTACTACGCATAACGAAGCTTTTTTCAATGATGGCAAAGCGATAGTAATCAGCACCACCGGCCCTGCTCAAATAGGGAATTTTATCCCTCCTCTGGGTTTCCTTGCCAAAATTGGGGAAGGTTTCCATCAATGCGAAAGGAACAAAGATTATATGTGGATTACCTTTGATTTACCTTCACCATTTATAATCACTAAGGATTCAACTAAAAAATTAAAATATACGCTTGATGTTAACAACAAGCTTTTTTTTGACCTTGAACACAATATTTGTGCTCCCCAGCCTCCAAATGTTTATATTGCAGTGAAATAATTCTTTATCTTACCAGATTAGTCTCGTAAAGACAAACCATTATACCTTTGAAAAACTTGAAATTTATTAGTTTGATATTCTTATTATTCTCAAACCAATCTTTAATTTTTCTCGATAAATGGTCTAAACACCTGAAGTCCCAGCCGGCTTCCCAAGAAGAAAGGATTAACCAAATCCTGTTATAATTCTTTACAACATCTTCTGCTTTAAGCAATTCTATCCCATTTTCTTCAAAAATGTGCGGCCGGAAATAAATATGGCCTTTTGGATAAAGACAACAGGATAGAATGAGACATGCTTGCCTTATTCTAACTTTACGAATCTTACCTTTTTGATACCAGGCAAAAGGCAAAGCAGTACACTCATTAGTGTGGACAACTATATCTCCTGTTTGAAATTGCTCCTCAACAAATTGTAATGCAGCTTTTGTCTTAAGTTTGGGGGGAACGCCAGTGCGATAAGGAGTTTGCGGATAAAAGAATATATCCTGATATTGATTTGGTAAGGTAAAGGTTAACAAGATTATATATAAGAATAATATTCCGCTCCGGGTAATAGAAAAATTAATTTTTGTAATTCCCTTAGCGATAATAATATAGTAAGCTGGTGATGCATAAATTAAAGTTCTGTATAAATATACTGGAGTTATTTTGGATATTATTACGGCTGACAGAATAGGAATGAATAACCAGCACAAAAGTAATATATTCTTCTCTATATCCTCTTTGTTGTATATCCCAATAAAAAAAAGAGGAAAAAATAACAAACTACTCAAGAAATAAATAACACTATTCGCGCTATAGCCTATATTAAAAATTCTAAACGTCTGTATAAATACAAAAAAAGACGGTTTGGGTATCCAAAAGTGCAAATTTGAATCCAGAAGGTTTCTTAGCTGGGCGAGAAGGATTATCAGTCCAGGAAGATATAATAAGAAAATTAAAAACTGGCCCATTAACCACTTTCGCAGTAATTTTCTGTATTTTCTACAAAAAACAAAAAAGAACATATTTTCTGCAACTAACAAGAACAGCGCTGCATTATGGGTATAAACGAGAAGTACATTAGAAAGAATAAAAACAAACCAGTAGCGTAATTTATCTTTATCCAAGAGTTTAATTAAATAGTAAAGTGATAATAAAGTTAAAAGTGTAACTAAACTATACGCTCTCAGCTCTTGAGAATAATAGATATGAAATGGTGCTGTAGAAATTATAAAGGCAGCAATCAACCCTGCCTTCTCATTAAATAATTTTTGAGATATTTTATAAGTAATTATAATGGACATCACTCCAAAAAATGCTGGGAGCAAACGAAGAAAGAACTCGCTCCTGCCCAATAGCAGCCATAATTTAACCAATAGGGGAAACAGGGGAGGATTCATTAAATAAGGAATATATTTAAAAGACGGCGCGTTCTCCGCGGTAAAAAGGGTCAATGCCTCATCATACCAAAAACTATGCTTACCCAATCCGTACAATCTAAGAAGTGTACCTATTAGAACTATCGAAATAAGCAATAAAGACGGATTTTTTAAATAGTGCCTGCTCTTTGAAACCATCAATTCTCCATAATTTATTTAATAACCTTGTGAAAAGTATATCGAGACCTTATAAGCCGCATATTCAACCTTTGAATTATGTCCATCATTCCATAATTGTAGGTTTGCGTTTCGAATTCAGCAAAATCAAGGTTTTTTCTTCTCTTTATCTGCGCGTTTATCAATGCTATTGAGCAACCTTTTGCCGAAGGGTCTACAGCTATCAACCCTCTATGCAAAGTTTCTAAACCGGTGTATTTTTTTAATAGGTTATTGAAAGAGAAAAATGAACAGCCAACTATCTTATTCCTCCTCTTAGCAACGAGAATATCGCTATCTTTGGGATGCTCATATTTATCTTCTAACCATTTTCTATACATCCTCTTTGCTTTTAAGACTGGTATCATAGGATCAACAAAGTAATGACCAACGAAATTACTATTCGTCAATATGTCCCCCGCGCTCTCAAGCTCTCCCTTAGTAATTTTCTTTACTTTGAACCATCTCTCAACTTCAGGGAAAATAATCCTTCTTTCTCTTAATATAAAGGTTAGAAGATTATCCATTATCTTAAATCCATTATTTTCTAAGGCGTGAATCGAAGAGAAATCATTCGATGCGACTCTTATTAATAAATGTTTAGTATTCTGTTTTCTTAAATGTTTAATAGCATTATCAATAAGTTTACTTTTAACCGCCAGTTCCACAGCATAATTTCCTATCGCGGTAATATATCCTAACTTCGCCATTTTCATGCCGAATACTTCTGAATCCCATTTAGAAATTGAAAAAGTCAAAAGCCCTACTATTTCATTACGGTGTATAGCCGATAGAACTTTAATATTCCTGCCGGCAAAAAATAATCCATAATAATAGTTATTTAATCTATCGACATCTCTGTAAAATCCCAGATTAGCATAAGGATTGTATTTATTCTTAGCAATAAGTGATTTGATGGCGCTTTTGTCTTTCTTATGGATTTCCTTAATGATTATATTCATAACGCTATTAATCCAACATACTTAATGCTATTTTAAACGGCGGCTCTACTTGTTTCTTAGGCTTTTTTGAAAAGCTGAACAAATATTTCATCCCAAAGCAAATGTATTTCACAAAAGAATATTTAGATTTTCCACATTTTCTTTTGTTATAAGTTACATCTATTTCAATTCCTTTCTTTACTAACATAACTGATAACGGTTTTATACATAACGGAAAACCTCTGGAAAGAATATTTGTAACAACCTCTTTTTTTAAAGCATTATAAGAACAGCCGTGGTCATTTAATTTTATTTTCAATATAAAATTAAAATAAAAAGTCAATATCTTTGACAGAAATCCTATGGATGTCCTTGGTCTTCTGCCCCCCACAACATCATATCCCTTATTAATTTTTTCTATAAAGAAAGGGATTTCTTCGGGAATATATTGTAAATCAGAATCCATAGTGATAATAATATCTCCTTTCGCGAAATAAAGTCCTGCTAAAAAAGCGCTCATCTGTCCATAATTTTTATCAAAAGATATAACCTTTACTTTTTTATCTTTGTTATGCAGGCTTTTTAAAAAGTCTAAAATGTCGTTACTGCTTCCATCGTCAATAAATAAAATCTCATATTTATAATCCTTTTCACGGCATACTTTATCTATTCTTTTGTATATCTCTTCGATATTCTCTTTAGATTCATTAAAAACAGGAAGAATAGTCGAAAGATACATTTACGGAGAATTTAGTATTAATTTAGCTACATTTCTGCCAGAAACTGCTGCGCTGCTTATGCCAACTCCCGGATGAGTCCAATGTCCTGTAAAATATAAATTTTTGACTGGGCTACCGTAAGGAAAACTCTTAAAACCTATCTGCGGGGGGATCGTAGCCCATCCTCCTACAACACCATAGTTATTTCCTGTATAGAATTCAATTGTATCCGGCGTAGTTATCTTTTTAAATAAAATATTGTTCTTAAATCCGGGGAAAACACTTTCCATATCGTCAATCATTGAATTGGCGAATCTTTCTTTGTATCTATCCCAGAAGTTTTTAGGTTTATAATACATAATCGTCATCATAATCAAGGAATTATTCTGCTTTAACTCTTTTTTTATCTGAAAAATATTATTAGGGATACAGATAAAACCCATAGGTTTATAAGAAGGACTTTTTGATAAATACAATTCCCTATTTATTTTCTCGTCACGTTTAGGAATACAAACATACAAAGTTTTTTTACGAAATACATCCATTTTATTCTTTAAAGCAATATGGACAACCAGAGCGCTTTCTGATAACTCCATATTTGACATTTTTTTTCTTACAGTGCCAGCCGCTCCTCTCTTTGCTTTAATTAACTTTTCGAATGTATTTATCGGGCTGGTATTCGATATAACTACGCGAGCATAAAATTTATTATTATTCGAATCCACTATGCCTTGCACTTTTCCATCTTTAACCAATATTCTTTTAACTTCGCTCCCAAAGATTATTTTGCCTTTATTTTTGCACAAATTATTTGCTAATCTGTTGCTGATACTTTGCATTCCATCTTGAGGATAAAAAGCTCCGTATCTCACTATCGACCTTATGAATTTTAGGGCATATATAGCGGATAATTTTTCAGGAAATGTTCCAAGATGAAGAATAAACGCCGATAGAAGAAGCTTAACTTCTGGATTCTTAAAATATTTATCTAGAAAATTCTGATAACTATCGTTCTTTAATTTGTTATATAAGTAAAAATAATCTTTATCCATTAGCGAAAAAAACTCGTCTAAGTTTTCTTCAGGAAATTTAGATTTGAAATAATGAATATATTCCCTATAATTGCTCTTAAAAACATATTTTTCTCTGCCATAATAGAATATAGCAAGGGGATTTAACCGTATATAATCTTTCTTATTGTATATTTTAAGCTCTTTTAGAACTTCTTTGAAAGAACCTTTATAGCCCAGTTCATTTATTAAATGAGGGCCTGAATCAAAAAAGAATCCATTACTTACAAATGATGAACAACATCCTCCGGGAAATTTATTCTTCTCCGATATTAAGACTTTCTTACCGGCCTGCGCTAAATAATTCCCGCAAACCAAGCCTCCTATCCCTGCGCCGATTATTATCACATCATATCTATTAGAGCCCATCTTTTTAAACTTTTTTTACTATCAATGAGGCATTGTTGCCTTCCAAATCAAATGAATTAATTAAAACATTAGTAATTCTTTTTCTTTTTGAGTTATTTTTCAACTTTAAACCAGAGATGCCATTCAAGCTATCGTATCTATATACAGGAGGCGGGATAATATTGGAATGTATTGCTTTTACGCCCACTAATGTCTGAATAATGCTTGAAGCACCTTCACATTCACCGTTATTCTCTTTTATTGCTACTAAATCTATTTTATTTAAATAATCTTTGAATACTGTTCTAACGGCATTTATCTCCTTTGAATCCATAGATTTTATACCATTAGCATTGAGCATGCATAAATCAATATCACAAGCCCTCAAACCTGAATCTTTTATTGCGTCAGTAATTACCCGGGTATAATCGTCGATGTTTTTACCAAAATTAGCACTATATCCAAGTACTTCCGCATACATTTTCGCTTTTCTTTTCTTTGCCTCTATGATGCTTTCTAAAATAATCGTAGAGGAATTTTCACCCAATATGAAACCATCTCGATTATTATCAAAGATACGCATCCTGTATTTTTTTCTCTTATCAGGCTTATATAAGAGTTTTTGCAAACTCAACTGTAAGTAGTGCCCGCTGGCTAAATCATTTAAGCCATTAACTACGGCAGTCTTAATATATCCCTGTTTGATTAAGCTCGAAGCAAAATTAATTGCTTCAAGCCCCCCTTGAAAGCCGCTTGAGAAAGTTAAATTCGCGCCTTTAAAATTATTAATCATACTTACATAATTTGAGGGATAGTTACATATGGCAGGCGGAAATGCCATTGGATTTACACTATCAGGGCCTTTTAATAACGTGCTGTTATAAAAGGCTTCGTTACTTGACCAATCACCATATATGCTAGAAGTAAAAACACCTATCTCGTTCTCATCATAATAAGCTTTATTTTGCAGATTGGAATCTTTCAATGCTGTCTTAACTGCTATAAGAAGAAATTGAGTACTGCGAGGTATATAATCCGATTTTAAATCCTTAAAATAACTATTAAATTTAAACTTGCCTATTTGAAACGCATACTTGCATTTAAACTCCCCTATTGGAAAAAGACTAATTTTCTTTATAGGAAAATTATTTTTTAAAAGATTCCTCCAATATTCACCAATACCTACCCCTAAGGGACTAAATATTCCTAAACCGGTTATAACTACTCTTTTTTTATTCGCCATTTACTATCTTTTAAATTTTCCAACCACTATAACTCCGGCATCCCCTCCAAAAGCAAAAGCATTTGAGAGCATAATATTGACTCTCTTTTTAAGAGCAGTATTGGCAACTATATCTATATCACAATAAGGATCTGGCTCGCTATAATTTATATTGGGAGGAATTATATCTCTTTCAACTATCAGAGCAGAAGCACAGGCTTCTATTCCGCTAGCTGCTCCCATACAATGTCCCACCATCGATTTTATTGAACTCACCTTAACGCCGTTATCTTTACTCTTGAAAATATTATTGATAATTCTTGCCTCCATTCTATCATTGGAGATAGTACCTGTTCCATGAGCATTGATATAATCTATATCATGAGGGCTAACTTTAGCCATTTTTAACGCCATTTTTGTCGCTATCATCCCTCCGCTCCCTTCAGGATCAGGCATAGCAGGATTATAAGCATCGCATCCCAAACCATAACCTAATATCTCTGCGTATATCTTTGCTTTTCTCCTTAAGGCACACTCCATATCCTCAATCAGAATCACTCCCGCTCCTTCTCCAATAATCATCCCTTTCCTATTTTTATCAAATGGCTGACAATATTGGGGAGACATAGCTCTCATTTTATTAAAGCCTGAGTAAGCAAGATGATTCATACATGCATAACCACCCGCGAACATAGCATCTGCCTTTCCTGTTTTTATCAAATCAAAAGCATAAGCTATATTGGTATTACCAGCAGCACATGCAGCGGGAATTACTGTGCAAGGCCCTTTTAGGCCAAAATATTGCGCAGTCTTAACCACCGGTAAATTAGTATTTAATTTTTCATAGATATGGGAGGGAGTTAAAGAACGCTTATGTTTACTCCAGAAAATTAAGGCTTCAGCAAAAACCAAAGGGTCGGCGGTATTAGCGCCCATCGCGATACCTACTCTATTTCCTGAGGAAATATTCAACTTGGAATCATCCAAAGCCATCTTTACTACAGCTATCGCGTATTGAGTTAATAGAGAGTAACTTTTAACCCTTTTTGGCTCTATGAATTTCTTCGGGTCAAAATCTTTAACCTCTGCTGCCATATGAGTTCTATATTTGCTGGTATCAAGCTTTTTAGCCTTTTCAACGCCATTCTTACCCCTGATCAATGCTTTCCAAAAAGTTTCTTTCCCTGTACCGATAGGAGAAACAACCCCAATGCCGGTTATAACTACTCTTTTTTTCATCATCTGCTATCTTTTAACAATTATCAGTTCGCCTTTACATACTAAATTTGAATCAACAAACGCTTTTGCTTCAACAAGCTCAGCGTTCTTCATTCTGGTCTTTACCTCAATCTCAATAGTAAGCTGGTCTCCCGGGTAAACCGGCTTAATAAACCTCATATCATTAATTCCGCCCAAATAACATACAGAATATTTTTTATCCCACGACAGGGCGCCTAATAGATAGGCTGATTGCGCCATAGATTCCATTAAAATAGCTCCTGGCATTACAGGATTATCCTTAAAATGGCCGACAAAATAATATTCATTGCCGCTGACACTCTTGGTGCATATTATTTTTTTACCTTTTTTAATCAAAGCTGCCTTATCGATAAATAAAAAAGGATACTGATAGGGTAAAATTGACTTTATCTCTTTAAAGCTATATTCTTTTTTTTTCTTCATATTGACAACCCCCCATCTATAATAAAACTCTGCCCTGTAATATAATCCGCTTCTCTACTAGATAAATAAGCAACGAGGCCTGCGACTTCTTCAGGCCGCCCAATTCTACTCAAGGGTATTTGTCTGACAGCATTGTTTCGAGAAAATGAGCTTAGCTTATTAAACATATCAGTTTCTATGAAACCAGGACAAACAGCATTTACTTTTATATTAAATCTGCCCACTTCTCTTGCGAGAGAACGCATAAATCCTAAAATTGCAGCTTTGGAAGCCGAATAATTAGTCTGGTAAGCGATGCCTCTTATCGCGGAGATAGAAGAAATATTTATAATTTTACCTTCTTTTCTTGAAATCATATATGGAATAACAGCCTTGGTAACGTTAAAAACACCTACCAGATTTGTGTCAATAACATCCTTAAATTCCTTATGCTTCATCTTTTCAATGGAATTATCCTTAGTAATACCCGCGTTATTAATCAAGATGTCAATTTTGCCGTATTCTTTTACCAAATCATCGATTAAAATTCTTACATCCCTTCGATTTCTAACATCTAATTTATACGCTTGCGCGTGTTTAGCTTTCAACTCTTTCAAAAAAATCTTTGCCTGTATTTCGCTTAAATAATAAGTAAATAGGACTCTTGCTCCTTCATCGATAAATCTTCTTACAATCGCTTTCCCTATTCCCCTTGCTCCTCCCGTAACCAATATATTCTTATTTTTAAACCTTTTCATAATTATAACCCTATTTTAAATCAACGATAAGCTTACATACAATATTATCTTCAACTTTAAAATACTCCACATCTATCAAATTAACTTTCTTATTTTTAAAATAGGCCTTCATTTTCTTCGGAAAGAACGATTTCGATTTTAGCCTGTTATAAAGCTGGACCTCAATATTACCTGGCCTGGCCAGACTTGTAAAACCGCACCCCTTTGCTTTTACAAAACTTTCTTTGAAAGCAAATAACTTAGAAAAATATTCGGCCTTATTTTTGAACTTCTTTGAATTTGCAATCTCTCTCTTTGTGAATACTCTGTTCAGAAAGGAGCCGCCATTGCTGCTAAGAACTCTTCTCATTCGTTTAATATCAACGATATCTATACCTACGCCAAGCATCAAAGGCTATTTAATCTTTTTTCTTTTGGAAGTTATATTGGTATCGGATTTTTTGATTTTAGAAGATTTGAGAGATGAAGATACTTTTTTCTTACTTTTTATCTCTTTTTTGCCAGACAAATTACTTTTATTTTTCTCTTTAATCTTTTGCTCAATGAAATTCGTAATACTTTCCATAGAATCAAAATGAGCAAAATCCTCTTCCTGAAGCTGGACTCCAAACTTCTTCTCAATCTTAGAAACAATCTCAAGGGCTAAAAGAGAATCAACTCCAAGGGATTCCATAAATGAACTGCCCTTGTCCAAAGTTACATTTTTATCAGAGGGCAGCCCTCGAGATTCTTTCTTTATAGTATCATTAATCAACTTTGAAACTGCTGCATATAATTTCCTATCCATTTCTACTCCTCCTTCTCCCTAATTTTAATCTGAATTATTTAGTCCTTTTGATTATTAAAAATCAAAAAATAAAAAATATTTTTGCATTTTTAATATGTATTTTTGATTTTTGGTCTTTGATATTTTATTTAGAATATCCCTGCCTCTATCTCCTCAATACGTTTTTGAAAACCTGCCCTAAGAGCTTCTGCGCTTTGCTTATTGTTCCAATGCACCGCCTTAAGCCAGTTCTTACAATAGTTACACTCCATACCGCATATACTAAAATGGCATTCATTACCATCAGTAAAATATTTTATAAATCCATCAAGTTCTCTATTGTCAAGATAGGGAGCGTCTTTTTCCACCCTGCCATTATCATTCTGAAATGCCTTTTCCCCCTTCGAAGACATAATTTCAAGAAGATTGCCATCATATCTTCTTGAAATATAAGCTTTAATCGTGCGTATCGCGTCATCGGTATGAGGCGAATTCAAATCCAGAATAAAATCTTCATATCCATAAGACTCATATACACTTATATCTTCAGGCCTTATAAAAGGAGCCTTTATAAGTTCTTCGGGTTTATCTAACCGTATTTTGTTGCAAATATAGTTATAATAACGGAAATTCTCAACCTTTGCTGTAAAGTTCGAAATATGAGATAATACATTACTATGATCGGTTAAAAAATTGCAGCAAAATAAACATATTGAATTAGCTACAAGCTTTAATTTACAATCAGCAGCCTCCTTAAATGCTTTCAGAAGTCTAAAATTTCTGTTATGCTCATTCTTTATAACCATTGAATCAACGCCTAATAAACCACTATAGTATTTTATCCTTTTTATTTCACCAATAACGAGAAAAGAGCTGGCAAGCTCTACTTTTAACCGAGGAAATTGCCCTTTAATCACCTCTACCAGATACGGGGCAGTAACTATTACCGAATCTGCTCCGGAATCATCTATCCATCTGAGATTCTCCCGTATTTTTTCCTGTCCTTCCCAGCTATATTCTTTATTGCCCGTGCAAGAACCATCTAACATATAAGAGAATTTCTTGCCGTAGGAATGTATTTTTCTTATTGCCTTTTCGACTATTTTACGGGTAGGATGCTTGGAGAAGTTGTTAAATGACATCTCCCTGCTCCCTATCTCATCTTTATAGAGCCTTCCCCTTATCCATTCAACCTCCTCAAACTCGCATACTCTGTCTATAAAATCATCAGCCCAGTTGGTAGTAACCGTTAATTTCAATTTTACACTCCTACTTTTTCTTTTCTGCGTAAATCTTTCTTTACTATTTCCCCTCTCTCAATATTCTTGTCCCGGGAAAACAATTCTTTTCCTTTTCCGGGCCGCCGCCTCTCTTCAGTTTTTAGCTGTTCATTCCTTTTTGTTATTTCCTTATGAGTATAGAACAACCTGTTATGGAGAAATTCAGTCACAGATTGCCCCAAAATCATCCTTAGCTTCTGATGAGCTTCCTCATTAGGGAAAAACATTGCCTTTTGAGACCACCTCTTGCAATATCCACACTTATCACAATCCCAAGAGTCACAATCATGATTTCTGAAGAACTTTACATTCAAAAAACCATCTAATTTTTTATTATCGATATAAGGTCTGCCATATTTACCCCATCCAAATGAACCCTTAAGCCAAACTCTATCAGACTTTGTATACTTAAGAAGCCGCTTTCTAAAATTTCTGTTTATTTCAGGCTGAATATTCTTTTCATCTCCCGGTATTTCCAAAGACAATATATCCATAAGATTGCCGTCATAACTTCTTTTAACATAAGCCTCCGTTGCTCTTATTAACCATGATGAGGCTCTCGACCTGTCGCTAATTTTAAAATGTTCATAGCCCATATCTTCGTATACCTTTACATCTTCCGGCCTTATCCATCTTGATTTTAGGAGTTCTTCGGGATGGTCCAATTTTATTTTATTGCAAGTCCAGGTATGATAATCAACACAAACGTTGGAAGACCTGTTATGAGACTGAGAAAAATGGGTCAAAACATTAGGATGATAAGTTTGGTGAGGACAATGGTATAAACAAATATTGTTCAAAAAGAGAGTCAAATCAACATGCTTAATTGCTTTTCGGATTTTCTCTAATAGCCTAAAATCTCTATTTATGTTGAAAGCTAAAACAATCCAGCTTGCGCCACGGTCTTCAAAATATTTGAGCCTTTGGGGCTCACCCATCCAAGTAAATACCCCTATACCAACCGGCAGCTTAGGATACCTTTTTCTTACCAGATTAAAAAGGTAATTAGTCGATACGGTTACCCCATAAACCCCCGCCCTGTTTACTGCCCAATCAAGTTCCCAAAGTAGTTTATCTCGCCCTTCTTTAGAAAACTCCATAGCATTCAAACAAGAGCCATTGTAAAGATAGATAAACTTTATTCCTTTAGAATGTGTATATTTTATATAATCTTCAGCTTTTTTTCGGCCTAATTTAGGAAGCACAAACGAGGCTCTGCCGCCTCCTACTTTATCTGTGCCAAGCTTGGCATAAACCGAATCCACTTCTTTATACTTTGAGAGCCCATCAATTAATGCCTTATCCCATTGCGCGGCAACGGATAGTTTCATTTTTATCCCCTCCTTCTATAATTATTCTTTATTATTCTTTCCATTACTCTACATATAGAATCTAAAAGATAAACCATCTAAGAACTTTTATTCTATCTCCCATGAAAAAATAAGTCAAGGTTTTATAAGGCCT
>CAZWON010000029.1:0-13973 GCA_964635565.1 uncultured Planctomycetia bacterium | reverse complement strand
AGAATTGGTTTCAATCTTCCCTTTTACTTCCAGGTTATCTTCCTGGGCAAAAAGAACCCCCCTCCATAAAACTACCAGACAACTCCCTGTAAAAAGAAGGTTGAGAAAAATTTTTGTTTTAGACATATCTTTCTCAATTTCTAATTTTCAATTTTCAATTTCTATTAAATCTCTATAAATTTCGTTCGCTTCAGCGAACATATTTCGCAGCCGAAGGCCGCATATTTCGCAGCCGAAGGCTGCAATTTCTATCAATTTCAATTATCACTGTGAGCAATCTCCACCCAATCCTCACCATTCCAGAGCAAAGTTAAAGTATCTTCAGCGCTTAAGGTAATGTCTCCTCCCCCGTTCAGCAGAACATTCGCCCCGTTTTTGACTTCCACCGAACCGCTTGAGGGCCCTTCTAAAATCAAGGTATCGCCCACTGCTTTTCCATCATTTATTGCATTAACACTGCCGTCAGAGGTGCCCAAATCATAATTATTCCCTCCTGTCTCAAAAACCACATAACCACGCGGCGTAACCGCTGCCTCCAATGTTGCGGGGGAGCTACTTAAAGTAAATGTCTGCCTTTCAATAGTTATTTTTTCTTTCTGGGTATATTGAGTCTCTGTGCCATTATCCTGAACTTCTCTTGGAGGATCAGAGGTGGTAATTAACTGATTCCCTACAAGGTAGTTATTAGAAGAAGTATTAGTAATATAAATTCCATATGTGGAAGTACCAGAATAATCTAAATAATTGGAAGCAATAAGGTTTTCATCACTATTTGATAAGGATAAAGGATAAGTGTTTGCCTCCTGTTTTATGCTATTTCCTACAACAAGATTTTTATTATAATCTGTTAGGTAAATTCCTTTCGCATTATTTGAAGAAAGAAGACGAATTAGATTTGAAGATATAAGATTTTCCTCTCCTTTAACAGTTATTCCTGAGTTTTTAACATCAAATATATTATTGGCACAGATAATATTGTTCTTTGCACCACCAAACAGTCCTATTCCATCTTCTGAAGAATTATGGATAATATTTCCCATAATAATATTTTCCTCACCTTGATTATATATGACTGCCATCATGTATGCGACTGGCATAGTAAATATATTACCCTCTGCGATGCTATTATTGGAGCTGAAAGAAAACCATAATTCTAAACCCTCAAATATATTGTTTGCAAAAATATTACTGTCCTCTACCAAGAGATGCCCTCCTGAACCCGAAGATGCTTTTAAAGAATTTTCTGAGAAAATGATGTGTTTACGGTTACTCCCACCAAAAACACATCCAGATACATTTTCTACCCATATCTTGGTAATTACAGAATTTTCTACATAGTTGAACTTAATCTCCTCTCCCTCTATTTTCAACTGAGAAATCAAAATGCCTACTAAAGGATCAGATGATGTTCCACTTGCATTTATAATTGTCCACATTGAGGAGCTTTCTTTTAAAACCGTCCCCTTTCCTGCTCCAATTAGAGAAACATTATCCTTGTTAATATTTACAGTATTAGATAGATTATAAGTTCCTTCTAAAAGATAAACCGCTCCGCCTTCAGAAGGAAGATAATTATCTATGGCATCCTGAATTACTGCCTCATCATTTGCTCCCTGGCAGGTTAGGTCTGCTTTATCGTTCTTTTTTGTTCCTGCATCATCATAAGTATCCAAAGAGTCTGAGGCGGCAACAATTACGGTGGCTACAGACCTATCTTCTCCCCCTGATAAAGAAACCCACCTGCTTCCATCCCAGTATTTAACTGCATTTTCACTATCATCATAATAAATCCGACCGGCCTGAGGGCTGGAGGGAGCAGAACCCTGAGGAACAAGATACAGAGTTCTTTTAGCAATTAAACTGTCAGGGACAGTTAACTGGGCAGAGAAAACATTGGGGAAAAATAATAGATAGAAAAAGATAGAAATATGTCCGCTAATGCGGACGAAATTGATAGAAATATGCGGTTTTTGACCGCGAAATTGGTTGAAATTTTTTGAAATATTCAGAAATATGCGGCCTGCGGCCGCGAAATATGCTGAAATTGATAGAAATTTGACCTTCTTTATGCCTACTGTTTTACTCTTCCTTTTCATATAAAACCTTACCTACTTTTCCTCTCTGTTCTATAATCTATAATTCTTTTTACATTTTCTTATTTCCATTATCTTCCTGACATAAGTATGGGCTTGCTTAAGCCAGTTTAACCTTTCTAAATACGTGGAGCTTAGATAAAAGTTTAAATGGCTGTTGTTAACTTTTTCTCTTTTCATCTTTCTTCTTAATTTTTTCTATAGCCTTAAGATTTTCTATGTCTATCAAATCCTGAGGCCTGGCAGTCTTTTTTTTAAGTCTCTTCAAATCTCTAATAGAAGCAAAAGGGATAGTTATCCCTTTTATTTTTATCCTCAAAGCATTTTTATAAAGGAGTTCAAATCTTATCGGTTGCTTTATAAATACATCTATTATCTTTAAAGGGTCTTTAGAATGATAAAAAGAAAATACTATCATATTTTTCTTTCTTGCCCATATTTGCCTTACTTTCTTATCCTTAAAGTCTTTTTTCTTAACAGGTATTTTCGCTTTATATCCCAATTTTTCCACAGCATTAAAAAATCTATCTATATTTTTTTCTCCTAAAGAAATTACTAAATCTAAATCAGCAGTAAACCGCACCACCCCATAAACAACAACCGCTATTCCTCCCACTACCACATATTTGACTTTTCTCTTATTTAGCTCTTTAAAGACTTCTCTGTAAATCATAATTATTAATTTCCTCTCTACAAATTTCTAATTTCTAATTTTCTAATTTTTCAATTAAAAATTGATTCATTGATAATTTAATAAAAATTAAAAATTGAAAATTCCCCCTTCTATATATTTCGCAACCAAAGGCTGCATATTTCTCCTAATTATCCACACGTTTTACCTCAATCCAATTACTTCCATTCCAGATTAATTCTAAAGTATCATATTGGCCTAAATGTAAAGTTGAAGCTGGTACTTTTAAATTAATGTTACTGTCAGCCTCATTGATGGTAATATCATTAGAAGAAATATTTTCTACAATTAAAAGGTCGCCTGCGGACTTTCCATCTTTAAATGTTAAAGTAATATCTGAGTCAGGATTAAGTTTTACGAAACTGCGAGGATAAGTAGCGACATCTAAATCATAAGGATTTACGCTTATATTAATCTGTCTTGCTTCCAGAGTCATTTTCTCTTTCTGGGTATATTTTATATTTGTTCCTTCATCTTTAATTTTTCCCGGAGCATCTGCACCCGAATCGATCACCTGATTTCCTACAAGATAGTTATCTGAAGAGACAGAGTCAATCTCAATTCCATAGTCAGGGGTAGAGGGATAATAGATAAGGTTGGAAGCAACAAGAGAAAAATTAGCATTTTTCATATCCAATGAAACTTTTGTTGTCTCCTCATCGTATATAGAATTTCCTACAACAAGATTATAATTTGACCAGCTACAAATTTCAATACCGTATCCAGAAGAAATATAAATCGCATTGGAGGAGATAATATTTCTATCTGAACAACCAATAGCAATTCCTCCCTCGTCTCCAGAACTAATATTAATATTATTTCCATAGATAATATTAAAACCGGGAAGACCGGAAAGATCAATATAAAACCCCCGCCCCCCAGAAACATCAGTTATATTTATATTATTCCCTAAAAAGATGTTATTCTCTGAATCATGAACCGATATTCCTCCATGAGTTTTAGTAATAATATTACTTTCAACAATATTGTTATTATTACAAGAATAGTAAAATACAATTCCCTCCCAATCGGTTTCTGTAATTATATTTTTTGCAATAATATTGTCAGAAGAAGCAGTAAAATATATACCATATACGCTATTTTTAATAAAACTTTTAGAAATAATATTATGAGAAGAATTTTCAAAATATATTCCTCCAAAGCCCTCAGCATTTTCAATCCAGAGTTTATCTATTTTTGAATCGTTAACATTATTAAAATGAATACCGCCCATAATTGAAACATTATCTCTATTACCATCTATTCTTAACTGAGAAATTAAAATTCCGGAAAGAGGTTCGGTTGCTGTTCCCGCCGCATCGATAATAACACCAGCACTAATATGAGAGGGCCTCAAAACTGTCCCTGCTCCTTCGCCGATTAAAGAAATATTGGATTTTAACTGAACAGGGCCGGTTATGTTATAGGTTCCTGCCAAAAGATACACACTTCCTCCCAAACCGGGGTTGTTAGGATTGTTGTAAACTTCATTTATTGCATCATTAATCTCCTGCTGGTCATCTGTCCCGTCACAAACATAATCTGCCCTGCTTGTATCCAGAGAATCAGAAGCAGCAACGATTCTTGTTGCCACTGCTTTAGGGCCTTCCCCTCCTCCTAATTTCTGCCACTGACTTCCATCATAAAAATATAAAGAATTATCAGCATCATTGTAAAAAAGGTCTCCTTCCTCTGAAACTGTCTGCCAGGCTGAACCATCCCAGGTATAAAGAGTATTAGAAGAAAAATAAAGGTCGCCTACTTGAGGATTTGCCGGAGCACTTCCCTCTACCGGCTTTAACCTTAAACTACCTACGCTGATTTCTGTTTCTCCTTCTACTTTTAACTTGGAATTAAGGGGGTCCTGGGCAAAGGAAGAAGGGCAAAGTGTAAAGTAAAAAAAGACAGAAATAAGTAGAAATTTGTAGAAATATGCGGCCTGCGGCCGCGAAATATGTTGAAATATGTGGAAACTTTTTATATTCATAGCGGTTTATTATTTTTTGCTTTATAAGTTGAAGTAATAAAATTATCCAACTTGATTAAGAACTTTTCCTGAATATCCTTTATTTTCTTAAAGCCACCCTCCTTGATTTTGTTTCTTTCTCTAAACAATCCTAACCAGTGCTGACAGGCTTCTAAAAGAGAAGCACGGCTATTATAATAAAATTTTATTTTATCAAGATAGCGAAACCTTCCATACCCTTTAGCAATGTTAACTCCTGCCGCATCTGGCGCTTCTATAAACTGGCTTCCCATAATCTTTTTATCCTGCCACTTTAAACTTTCATATACTCTCCAGCCAATTTCCGATAATTCTCTGGCTAACTTATACACTTCCAAATCCTTCAGCAAAATATAATCTTTTTTCATCGCAGCAATAAATTTCGCAGCCGAAGACTGCATATTTCGCTCTCCCCAGCGAGTATATTTCTCTTCAATTTTTAATTTCTAATTTTCAATTTCTATTAAATCTCTAATTTTCCAATTTTTCAATTAAACATTGAGTCTTTGAAAATTTAATAAAAATTAGAAATTAAAAATTGAAAATTCCCCCTTCTATATATTTCGTCCGCACCAGCGGACATATTTCTGTTAATTTCGTAGCCAGAGGCCACATATTTCTATTTATTCCTCCTTTTCGCTTTTCACTTTTCACTTTACACTTCCTATGTCTCTGTAGTTACCCTTAAAACTTCCTCTAAGGAAGTCTCGCCTAAAAAAACTTTTCTAAAACCATCCTCTCTTAAGCTTTCCATTCCTTTTGACTCAGCGTATTCGTGGATTTCTGCAAGAGACTTTCTATTAATAATCATTTCAGAAATCTCATTATCAATTAAAAATGCTTCAGCAATTGCTGTTCTTCCTTTATATCCTGTATGATTACATTCATCACAACCTTTGGCTCTAAAGACTTCTACTTTATCCTCAGTAATATTTATAGAAAATTTCCTTAACTCCTCCTTACCAATTAAATACTTCTCTTTACACTTTGAACAGAGCTTACGGCATAACCTCTGGGCAGAAACCATTCTTAAACCTCCTGCAATCAGAAAGGGCTCAATCCCCATATCTAAAAGTCGGGGAATAGCAGATAGAGCATCGTTGGTATGTAAAGTAGAAAGAACTAAATGCCCGG
The DNA here is from genome assembly GCA_964635565.1 of uncultured Planctomycetia bacterium. Classification (GTDB taxonomy): domain Bacteria; phylum Omnitrophota; class Gorgyraeia; order Duberdicusellales; family 4484-171; genus CAZWON01. The sequence continues at coordinate 8,050 of CAZWON010000029.1, read as the reverse complement.
TTAAGGCAGCTTTAATAGCAATGTCTGCGGTTTCAATATCACGAATTTCTCCTAACATAATAATATCAGGAGACTGCCTTAACACCGAACGCAGACACTGGGCAAAACTTAAGCCTATTTCTGGCTTAATCTGAATTTGGGTAACTCCTTTTAAATGATACTCTATAGGGTCTTCAATGGTAATAATATTTTTATCTAAGGTATTTAACCTACTTAACATTGAGTAAAGAGTGGTTGATTTTCCGCTTCCTGTTGGGCCGGTAATTAAAAGAAGCCCAAAAGGAGAAAGTATTGCTTCATTATAAATTTCAAAAGGCTGAGAAGAAAATCCTAAACTCGCTAAATCCATCTTCATAGCTTCTTTATCTAAAATTCTTAAGACTACCTTCTCTCCGTAATAGGTAGGAAGCACAGATACACGGAAATCAATACTTCTTTCCTCAAAGTTTATGCTAAAACGTCCATCCTGAGAAAGCCTTCTTTCTGTAATATCCAATTTAGACATAATCTTAAGACGGGCAACAAGAACATCATGCGTATCCTTAGAAAAAGTCTTTATAAAACGCAGAGCCCCATCAATGCGATAACGCAGACGCAAATGTTCCTTGTAAGGCTCAAGATGAATATCGCTGGCCTTAAGCCTTATTGCCTCTATTAAAATACTATTTACTGTCTGAATAATGTTTTCCTGAGCACTAATTTCTGTAAGCTCATAAACATCAATCTTTTCCTCTTTAATAACAAGAGGCTGAAAAGTGACTTTTCCCTCTTTCACTTTTATTTTTTCTAACTTTAACTCTGAGGTAGAATAGAGATTAATCGCCTCAATAATCTCTGAAGGCATTGCTACAACACCAACTACCTCCATTCCCAGTAGATTCTTTAGTTCATCAAGAATTAAAACATTCAAAGGGTCAGCCATTGCCACAGTAACCACAGGTCCAAACTTAGCCACAGGAATAATTTTATACTGACGGGCAATCGGGATAGAAAGAGAAGTTGAAGACAAAAGCTCAGTTGCCTCCTTGGGGATATCATAACAAGATAATCTCAAGAAAGGAATATTAAGCTTCTCAGAAAGCCTCTGCATCTGCTGTAATTCTTCGCCTAAAGTTATCTCTCTCATATTAACCTGCCTCTTCTCTACCTGTAACCCGTACAATCTCTTCCATAGAGGTAACTCCCTTAATAAGTAAATCAAAAGCATTTTCTCTTAAAGTTCGCATTCCTTCTCTCTTTGCTTCTGCCCTAATTTCCCTCTCGGAAATATTTGCTTCCAGCATCTCTCTAATTTTAGGAGTTAAAAGTAAAGACTCCATTACGGCAATTCTGCCAAAATATCCGCTCTTATTACACTTGGAACAACCTTTTGCCTTGTAGATTCTATCAGGAATAGAATTTTTCGTGTAACCTGCCTGTTCTATCTGAAATAAAAGGGGAGGGGGTAAGTTATAAGGCTCTTTACATTCACTGCAGAGTAATCTTACTAAAGTCTGAGAACCTACAAAAAGTAAAGAAGAACCAATGAGATAAGAATCAACACCCATATTTATTAATCGGATGAGGCTTCCTGTGGAAGTGGTAGTATGTAAACTGCTTAACACTAAATGTCCGGTTAAAGCTGCTCTAACGGCAATTTCTGCAGTCTCAGAATCCCTTATTTCTCCCACTATAATTACATCAGGATCCTGTCTTAATACTGACCTTAAAACAGAGGCAAAATTTAAACCATAGGCCTCTTTTACCTGAACCTGATTTATTCCATAAAGCTGGCATTCAACAGGGTCCTCTACACTTACGATATTTTTTTCTATAGAATCCACATATTTTATACAGGAATATAAAGTAGTAGTCTTCCCGCAACCGCTTGGTCCACAGATAAGTACCATTCCATGGGGATGTGCCAAGGCTTCTTTAAGAAGTTTTACCGAACGAGAGTCTATACCCAATTTATCAATATCTAAAATAAACCTTTCTCTATCGAGAACCCTTAATACTACTTTTTCTCCCAGATAGGAAGGCATTGTAGAGATACGAAAGTCTACTTCCTTATTACTGAATTTAAGTTTAAAGCTTCCATCCTGGGGAAGACGGTGTTCAGCAATATCTAAACCTCCTATTATCTTAATCCGGCTAACTATCTTAGAATGCATTTCAAAGGGAAAGGAAATAAACTTATGTAAAAGCCCATCAATACGAAATCTTATCTGGAGTTCGCCCTCCTGAGGTTCAATAAAAATATCACTTGCTCTCTGATTAATCCCTTCTAATAAGAGCTTCTGCACAATATCAATAACAAAACTTTCCTTTTCTCCTATTCTATCCATAATAACTTTCCAGCGCCTTTCTTATCTCTTTACAGGTAGAGATAAATATCCTTACTTTATAATGCTTAAGTTCCTTAAGAATAACTGACTTATAGCTAAAAGAGCTCACGGCAATAGTCAAAACATCTCCTATCAAGTCTAAAGGGACAAACTTAAGTTTCACCATCAACTCCAGAGGAAATTTTCTTAATATCTTCGGCTCAATTTTATAGTGGCTGAGGCTTAAGTAAGGATAACCCTGTTGAATTACTAAGGCAGTGTCTATATCTTCTTTTGGAAGATAACCTTTTTCTATAAGAATCTCCCCCATTAACTTAGAAGGAAACTTCTGCTGAATAAGCAGGATTTCCTTTAACTGTTCTAAACTTAAAGAACCTATCTGGATGAGAATTTCTCCTAATTTTACCTTTAATTTTCGTACAGCCATCCTTTTAATAAGATTTTTTTAAAACTTTAAGCTTCCAGCAAATCTTTTTCCCCCATAAAACTGATTATTTCTCTTATCTGTTTTAATTTCTCAGGGTCCTTTTCTGAGGTAAGATATTCCTTAAGCTCCTCTCTTGCTATACCTTTCATATTCTTTAAAAGAGAAGCGACTTTCTTCCGGTAAAAAAACCCCTCCCAGGAAAAATCCTTACTCTCTAAGACTTCTCTTAATAACTTCCTTAAACCTTCCCGGCCAAACTTTACAATATGATAAGTAATCATCTTATTATAATCTATAAGAGGATCCTTTAGCTGACGAGCAAATGCAGGAATTAACGAAGAAGCCAACAATACCCTGAAAAGGAATTCTCTTATAACTCTTCTCTTCTCTCTAACCTCTTGAGAATCCTGTTTACTTTCCATTATCTTATAAAAAGAATTTAAAATGGCATCCACCTGAGAAAAACGGTTGCGTATAATCCATCGCTCTAATGCTTCAGAAGAAAAAACCCCCTTATAACTCCACTCCATAGCCAATCTTAATACCTCAATAAACATAGAGTAAACTGCTAAATCTGCTTTGGTGAATCTATCTATCAATCCGGAAATTACCTCAAAAATAATTTCATCAAATTCTGACAGTTCTACAGGAAATATAGAAAATAAAAAAGATAGCAGTTCTAAAATTACCTTTTTATCCTCGGTATCCTTAGAATCCAAAAGAGACAAAAAGTGCCTTAAAAGTTTATCAATATTTTTTTTATCTAAATCATCAATCAATTCTTTAAGCAAATCACGAATATTCTCTATACCTACAGAAGAATAAGCAGAAGGAGGCAATCGGAAGAGAGTAGATATTCTCTCTGCAAGAGACAATGTCTCATACTTTCTTTCTGTAACAAAAGAAATCTCACTGGAAGTTAAACCTATTTTTTCTAATCTTTTCTTTAACTGAGAGGCAATTTTTTCTTTTCTTTCTAAAGGCACATCGAGTTTATTAAATATCTGACGCATATAAAGAACTCTATCCTGCTGAGGTAAACGGACAGCAGAAAGAACCATTTCCATAATCTCTTCATCAGAAAGTTTTTTTACTATTTCTTTAACATAAGAAGGTTGGCGGGAAAAAAGATAAGATTTTATATTTTCATCAAATGATGAAATAAGATGATATAAGGCAGTAGGAGCATCTGACTTACCTTCAGTAAGAAATTCTTTTGCTATTTTCTGAATACTTTTAGAAACAAACTCAGCTATATCTTCGGCAGTGGTATCTTTTTTTTCCTTTAAAAGGAAAGCCTTAGCTACCTCTGTTAAATTAAGAGCTAAATTTTGTGGCTGTTGAAGAGCAATCTTAAGAAGATTATCCAATATCTGAGGCGAAGGTGTAGTTTTGCCAGAAAGAAAGTTCAACAGAGTAATCTTATTGATACGGTCAGCAACAGGACGAAATATACTCTGATAGGAAATACGAGCGTAAGAAGCTGTATCTATTTTTATATATTTAATATTTTCTTTCTGCATTAACTGAGCAACCAACCCGCCCCTTAAGCTCTCAGGATTCTCTGCCAAAATACTTAAGAATAAATTTATTTCTTCTTTATTTACCAGAGGTAAAAACTGAATTGCCTTAATATCCCTATCAATCATAAAAATAATAAATTCTCTGATTACAGAATCTTTTTCTTTCTCAAAAGGTATTCTTTTACTATTGACTAAAAAAAGCTTCTCCACCTCAGCAAGGGTTAAACTTGGTAAATTCTTAAGAAGACTATTTAAAAATACATAGACTTTTTCAATAGAACTTTCTCTTATTTTATTACCCGAAGGATAAAGAGTAATATTTCTTATAGCAGCAAGTATATATTTTATCAAATCTACTACCTTTATTAATTCCTCCTCATGAGCCTGGCTGTCTATCCTTCTTATCTGCACCTCAAAAGGAATAGGAGAAGAAGGAATTTCTTTACTTAAAGCTTCCAGATAATTTTCTAATTGTTGAGGGTCAAACAATTTTTGAGATTCTTTTAATATTTTATTTTTATACTCATTAAATTTAAGAATATCTCCACTCTGCTCATAGTGATAAGTTAAATCAGGCAAGATTTTATGAGGTTTATCCTTATATATCTTTTCTATAGCAGAAGCGATTTCCTGATGAAGATTCGCCTTTTCTTTCTGTCCTATCTGGTCATAAAGAATCTTCTGCAAATAAGAAGAAGAGAAACTAAACTGGTCACTTTTTTCTTTAGGCTGGATAAAACCTTTCTTTCTTGCGCGGTCAAGCAGCTCGAATAAAAAACCCTCGTCTTTCTTTATTGCCTCCCGTAAAACTTTAACCTCAAAATCATCCCCCATTACTGCTAACTTAGCTAAAATTTCTTTTGTCTCGGGGTCAAGTTTTTTAAGACGTTGCTCTAATACATCCTCAAGAAAAGAGGGAATATCTTTCTTGTCAAATCTAAGAAGTTGCCACTTATTTTTTCTATATACGATAACTCTTGTTTCTAACAAATATTTAAGTAATTCTTCAATAAATAAAGGGTTGCCTCCGGAAATCTCACAAATATAGGAAGAAAATTCTGGGGGAAGATTTATCTGAGGAAATATAGCCTTAATTAATTCCTCTGTTTCTTTTACAGAAAAAGGAGATAGCTCCAGAAGAGAAAAATTAACGTTGCCCTTCGGGCGGGACAAGAACTCTTTACAGAAGGGATTCTCTTTCAACTCCTTTTCCTCTAAGGTTGCGCAAACCATTATTGGCCTTGTAAATTCATAGTTAAAAAAGTAATCCAGCAACTCAAAAGTAGCTCTATCCAGATACTGAATATCATCAAAACATAATAAAAGCCCCTGAAAAGAAGAAAACTCAATACATATTCTCCTTAAGGCTTTAAAAAGAGACAATCCTTTTTTTTCCTTATTAATCTTATCTTTAATATTGGAAACGAAACTTTCAAATACCGGAACTAATGTCGCCAAATCTACTATTTCGTTAGTATCCAGTGAAGAAACTACTGCCTGAAGTAAAGTCTCATTTTCCTTTAAAGATATTTCTAAGGCTTGACAGAAAACATGATAGGAAAGAGAAGTATACTTAGAAGAAGCAGGGATTTTTAAAGAAAGAATCTGTTGAGCGCTTGCTATTTCTCTAAACTCCTCTAAAAGGCGGGTTTTTCCTGTGCCTTTCTCTCCTCTTATTACGACAAAGGAAATCTTGGAAGTTAAACTTTCTTTTAAATCTTTTTTGAGACGTTCTATTTGCGAGAGGCGGTCAATAAATTTTTTACAGGGAAACAATCTTAGAGCTTCCTGCTGAGTAATAATTTGTTCCGTTACTTCTTCTGACAAAGAGAGCTGGTTTTTACCTTTCTCTTTAGAAAAATAAAGAGCTTTATCTGCGGACTCAATCAATATATCCAAATTTTTACCATCGTAAGGATAAATCGCTAACCCTCCACTGACAGTAATAGATATAGAAGTCTTTTCTACTTCTATGGCTGTTTTACTAACCTTCTCTACAATCCTTCTTCCTCCTGTTTCAAAAGAAGATGTTTCAGAAGCAGAAGAACAAAAGACGATAATAAACTCATCTCCTGCATAACGAATAGCCAAATCCTCTCCCCGGATACAATCTTCTAAAATCTTAGCTATCTCTTTTAATACTTTATCTCCTGTTAAATGGCCATGCGTATCATTAATATCCTTAAAATTATCTATATCTAACATCAAAATGCCTATATGGGTATGAGAATCTTCTGCCCTCTGGATAACCTCAGGAACAACCTGATATAAAAAATAACGGTTGTATATTCCTGTAAGAGCATCAATAAAAAGAGGGTTTTTAAATCTTAAATCATCCTTTAAAAACATTCTGTTTCCTCAACAACGCATCACGAATAAGACGCAAAGAGTATCCTTTACGTCTCAATCTCTGAATCTCCTTTAAGGTTTTATCTATCTGACGGCAATCATAAAGTCTTTGATTACCCTCATTGTGATAGATAATGAAAAACCCCAGATTAGTATAATAATTGACCTGCTGGTAGGAAATGTGGAACTTTTTGGCTATATCTTTGGCACTAATTAAATTTTTATTTCGTTTAGGCACAATTAAAGTATAATACATATAACAAATTATGTCAAATATTATATTAATTATATTTGCCTCCCCAAAACCGATATAACCTCTAAACATAAATCCTGTATTCTAAGCACCCAACTTATAGGGAAAATCTTTAATTTATAATTTCTAATTTTTATTAAATTATCAATGAAACAATTTTTAATTAGGAATTTATGGGAATATGCGGTCTTTGGCTGCGAAATTTATTGAGATATGTCCGCTCGCGCGGATGAAATATGCAACCTGCGGTTGCGAAATATATAGACATTAGAAATTTTTGTGAAATCTTCTCATCTATAGGAGGTTGAACCTATTATATTTTTAGAGACTTTCATTTTTCTATTCTTTAAGGGCCTTACTATTCTTCCTTATCAAAATTTCAGACGCATCCATTAATTATCTTTACTGATTTAAGCTGCTTAAAGTATTGGGGTTAAGATAAGAGAATATGCTTGGTGGAATAGATAGAAATAAATAGAAATTTATAGATTTGTAGAAACAGGAGAGCTTGTTAATAATCCGTTACGGTAGGGGTTAGGATTACGGAGCTTCTGTCGCTAAACGGTTACACCAAGGCTTCCGAAGAACACAGTCCAAAAACGAAAAATGTCCCCTTTATTTCTCTGGCTCAATCCGTAAAAATCCGTGCCCTCTATTCAATAGGGGTAGCGTTAAGACAATCACTATGACTCCCAATAGCAGAGCTGTCATATCTTATTATCCCATCTTCAGTAACACAAAAATACCGCTTACCTGTAACATTTACAGTAATGGGTGCGGCATTAGCGTAATATGCATGATTACCAGTCAGTATGTCAGGATCATAAAAATTATAACCTGATTTCTCACAAGGAGCATTACTGCAACCTAATACTTTATCAATATAGGGAGGGGTAGCACTTCCTAAAGCATTTAAGGTAACGCCACTATAAGAACCATTTGCAGCTCTCCAGCTTTCCATAGCGGCAACAATAGCTCTTAATCCTGCAATGGCTGCTGATTCATTAGCAGTAACTCTTGACCTTAATAAACCAGGCAAAGCAAAAGTAGCTAATATAGCGATTATTGCTACTACAATCATAATCTCAACAAGAGTAAAACCCTTTCTCATCTCTACCTCCCCTTAAAAACAGAGCACAACTCTTTTTGCACTCTTTAGGTTAATATTATT
>CAZWON010000028.1:0-15220 GCA_964635565.1 uncultured Planctomycetia bacterium | reverse complement strand
TATTTACCTGTCAATCTCCTCTCTTAGGAATTTGCGAAAAATAGTTTACGGTATCCACGGTAGTTCTGCCTCGATAAACGGCGCAATTTTATGCCGCTTATTCATATGAACTCGTTTCAAGAAGTGTTGACACATTGGTAATAAAAAGGGGTCATAAAAACCTCTTTGGTATAATAAAGGCAGAAGACCTATTGAGGTTTTATTAAATGATGCGGAGTATCCAAAGAGGTTAACTTATGATAAAATTGAACCCCTTAACTAACCTGAAGTGTCAATGTAATTTGAAACGGTTACTATGTATTTGTAGGCAGTAAGCTGGATATCGGTCTGGGCTGAATCTTGAGGATAAGAGCGTTTTGTGGTTTTTGGTGTTGTATATAGTTTTGTTCTAGTTATCGTTAGATATAATTTCTAATCTTACTCCTTAATAAGATAAAAAGTAGCTGAAACTTGTGCTAACAACTTATCCCGGTTATCTTTTATCTCTACCTTGCCAAAAATAAATCTCTTTCTTTTATTTATTACCTTTGCTTCAGCAAATATTTCTCCTTTATTGGCAGGTGATTTGAATTTTATCTCTAACCTTACAGTATAAAAAGAACTATGCAAATATTTAGAGAAAATAGCCACTGCCATAGCAGTATCGGCTAAAGACACAATTGCTCCTCCATGGATTGAACCGTGGGGATTGGTAAATTCCTTACGATAAGGCATTTTTAACTTAGCATAGCCATCTTTGGCTTTAATTATCTTTATCCCAAGATATCTTTCAAAAGGTGCTTTTGGCTTCTTAATAATTTCCATAAATACTATCCTTAAAACCCTTAATCTCCAGAAAAAAACTTATTTTTTAAATTACCCTTCCAAACAGCAAAACAAAATCTTTAATGCCTTTTTTCTGACTCCCCTTATACAATTCCTAAAAGTGATTAGGAAAAAACTATACTTATGCACACCAAATAACCAGAATACCCAAAGCTAAAGAAATAATTCCCAGAATGCGGATAACTGATAAAGGTTTCTTAGACCACCATTCAAGATAAGCATTCAACTTCTTCTGGTTTATTACAAATAGGATTACCCCCTTTATAATAGCCCAGACCCCAAAGATAGCAATTACTACTGGCACCCGGCACTTAAAAGCAGCTAATAAGAGAATAATCCCGAATAAAAGGCTTATAACCCCTCCTGCAACAATCTTTTTCCGAGAATTCCAGAATTTCACATATCTCTGAAATAGCTCTGGCTTTATCCCAAAAATAACCCCCATAATTACAATAACTACTCCCAGAAACCTAACCAGCATAACCATAATTTCACCTCCTTGTCTTTGTTAATATTATATTCTTCTTTTCTAAGTAATAACAGCATTTTCTCCCTCTAAAATACTGCGATGTTTATAATATCTTTTCTGCCAGAAACCTCCCTTAAAATACCAGAGCATTGCTATACCCTGACTGATATCTGAGATATTAATACCCAGCCAGATACCCTTTATACCCAGGCCAAAAATAAAAGCCATTATATAAGCAGAGGGAATACGCAATCCCAGCTGGGAAATACCAGTCATTACTGCTGGAGCAACTGTATCGCCAGCACCACTTATCCCCCTGCCCAAAACAAGTGCTGAAGCTAAAAATGGTAAAGTAATCGCCATAAGACGCAAGAAATTACTACCTATTTTAACCACCTCAAAATGACTATTGAAAAACCCTATTATATGAGGAGCAAAAACAAAAAATATTACAGCCAGCGGTAAAATGATTAGCTCATAATATCTTAATGCCACCCATCCTGACTTTACCGCCCTTTTAGAAAACCCTCCTCCCATATTCTGTCCGATAAGCACACCACAGGCACTGCCCATTCCCATCCCCAGCATTATCACAGCCATTCTAAGCCGAAGAACTATCCCATAAGCAGCCAGGCCAACCGCGCCAAATACCGCAATAAACCGAAGAAGGAAGAGAAATGATATCTGCCGCAACAAAATTTCAAAAGAAGCAAAAAATCCGATACTTACTATTCTTTTTATAATTGGGAAGTTGATTTTAAAAATATCACGATGAAAATGTAAACTTGAATGCCCATAGAGAAAATGACATAGAAGAATAACTACTCCTATAGCCCGGCTAATAACAGTTGCCACTGCAGAGCCAGCAACTTCCAGCCGGGGGAAAAATCCCCAACCAAAAATAAATAAAGGGTCAAGCAGTATATTAACTACATTAGATAAGATAAGAACCTTCAAGGGAGTAACTGCATCCCCTGAACCTCTCAAAGCCTGATTAAAACCAATAAACAGAAATATCACGATAGAGAAGATAAAATTTATTTTTAAATATCCGCAAGCAGAAGAAATAATTTCTTGTGTTGCTCCAAATATACGCAGTAATTCTACAGTGCCAAAGACGCCCACTAAAACCATCACTGCTGAACTGATAAAACTTATAACCACGGTTTGGAAGAGAACTCTGTCAGCGTTAATATAATCTTTCTTCCCTGTAAAATGGGCTATCAAAGCCGTAGTCCCTGAAGATATACCTATAGCTACCATCATTATTACTGCAATGATAACCCCCGATACAGATAGAGCAGCCACTGCTACATAACCTAACCTCCCCACAAAGAAAAGGTCTGCTAAGGTAAATAAATCCTGCAGTAAAGCTGCTATCATTATCGGAGTAGCCAACTTCCAGAGAGAAGAGCTTAATTTTCCTGCTGTTATATTTTTATTAATTTTACGCGCTCTTTTGTTACTCATATCTTAATGCTTCTATAGGGTCTAATCCTGAAGCTTTCTGGGCAGGCCATAATCCAAAACAAACACCAACCCCAATAGAAAAGGCTGTGGCTAAAATTATAGAAAATAAAGATACTTTCGTTATCCAGCCAGCAAATAAAGAGAGAAGAAAAGATGCACCAATACCAAAAATAATACCCACCACTCCTCCCAAACAAGTTAAAATCACAGCCTCAATAAGAAACTGTAACATTATATCTTTCCTCCTTGCACCTATTGCCTTACGCAGGCCTATTTCTCGAGTCCGTTCAGCAACAGAAACAAGCATTATATTCATAATCCCCACTCCTCCTACAAGCAAAGATATAGCAGCAATACATCCTAAAAGAGTGGTCATGGTCTTTATCATATTCATAAAAGTTTCTCTTATCTCAGTCATATCCCGGATAGAAAAAGAGTCTTTATCATCTGCTTTAAGGCGGTGCCTTTTCCTGATAAGGTTCTCAATATCTTTTTTCACTTCATCTATAAATCTCTGGTCATCAACTTCTACCTCAATGTAATCCACATATTTTTTCCCCAGAACACGATACATAGCAGTAGTTACAGGAACTACAACTACATCATCTCTGTCTCCGTGAGGAGATTGCCCTTTTTCAGGAAGAACCCCTATTACTCTAAAATTTATGCGATTAATTTTTATAGTCTTACCTACTGGATTTTCATCTCCAAAAAGTTCCCTTGCTACTGTAATCCCTAAAAGGGCAAGTTTTGCCCTTGCCTTTTCTTCTTCTTTAGTAAAAAATTTGCCCACAACTGGCTGAGAGGATTTCATCTCAGCATAATCTTTGCCTACTCCTTCAATCAAAGTATTCCAGTTTTTATTCTCATAGACAACTTGGCCTCTTCCTCTTACTGAAGGAGAAACTCTCTTAACATATTTGAGTTTAGCAATAACTTCAGCATCATCTAAAGTAAAACGGGTAACTGCCCCTGCCTCTAAAGCCACGCCTCTCGTTCTCCAGGAACCTGGCCTTACAATCAGAAGATTTGTCCCTAAAGAAGCAAACCTCTCTGAAAGAGCCTGTTTTGCACCTTCTCCTAAAGCTATCATAGTAATTACCGAGGCTATGCCAATAAGAATACCCAACATAGAAAGAAAAGAACGCATACGATTAGAAAAAATTGCCTGCAACCCCTGGCGTAAATTTTCAATAATTTCTCTGGTATTAAACCCATAAGATTTTTTACTTTCTTTTAGAAAAAGAGATTCACCTTCTATTGTTTGCCTTTTAAATATCTTCCCGGCTAATTCATCAGAGATTATTTTCCCGTCTTCCATTCTAATCACACGTTGCGCCTGATGAGCAATTTTTTCATCATGAGTTACCACCACAACAGTTTTCCCTTGGGCATTTAAATTTTTGAGGATTTCAATTATTTCTTCTCCGCTTCTGCTATCCAGATTTCCTGTAGGCTCATCAGCAAGGATAAGCAATGGCTCATTTACCAAAGCCCTGGCAATAGCTACTCTCTGCTGTTGTCCTCCCGAAAGTTCATTGGGCCGGTGATGGACTCTATCCTCTAAACCTACTACTTTCAACTTCTCAAAAGGCAAAGTTTTCTCTTTTTTAGTATGTTTAGTATAAATTAAAGGGAGTTCTACATTTTCTAAAGCACTCATTCGGTTAAGCAGATGAAACTGCTGAAAAACAAAACCTGCCACCCTGTTTCTTAAATAGGCAAGTTCATCATCACTTAATTTTGTTACATCCCTTCCAAAAAATAGATACTCTCCAGAATCAGGTTTATCCAGAAATCCCAGAATATGTAAAAGTGTAGATTTGCCCGAACCAGAAGGCCCTAAAATAGCTACAAATTCCCCAGGCTCAATCTTAAGAGACACCCCCCTAAGGGCAACTACATCTACCTTACCCATTCTGTAAATTTTGGTTACATTAACAAGTTCTATCATTTTTTCTTAAATCGCGGCATAAAAGGAGAAGATACCCCTTTTCTGGTGGGAAGTTTATATTTTTGAGATGGAATTAAAACTACCTCCTCCCTTGATACTCCCTTTAAAATTTCTACATTTTTATCATCAGATAAACCGGTAATTACTTTTTTCTTGACAACTCCCCTAAAAGATTTTACCCGGACAAATTTCTGGCCGCCTTCCTCTATAAGAGCTTCCTGAGGAAGGAGTAAAACATTTTTCTCATCCTGTATAACTATATCCACATTGGCAGTCATTCCCGAACGAAAAACTTCTGGAACTTCATCCGGTAAAATGTCCACTTCATAAATTGTTACATTATTAATAATCTTAGATTCATAAGAAATGTGATTTACTCTGCCTTCTACTTTTATATCAGGGTAAGCATCTAAAGTTATAATTGCTTTCTGCCCTAACTTTACCTTCCCAATATCAGTTTCATCAACCTGAGCCTTAACTATAAGACGGTCAGACAATACCAAAATAGCATCATTCACAGTTACAGTTTGGCCGGGTTCTACTGCCCGTACAATTACTTCACCATCAATAGGAGCAATTAAAGGAGTAGGTTTATAAACTTCCTTCCAGTATTTTAACTCTTCTTCTCCTTTAAGATGGGCAGCATCTAAAAGAGCAGCGCGCTCTGTAGAACTCATAAGGCCTAAAACATCTCCCTTTTTAACCTTATCTCCTTCTTTCACCAAAATTTCTTCTATTCTCCCAGCAATAGGCGGTTTTATCTCTACACGATTCTGAGGTTCAACAACTCCTGTGGTAGATACTAAAACACAGATATCACCATAAAAAGGGTGAATTTCATTATAAGTAATATCTCCGGATTCATTTTTTCTCGCTTTCAGAAGAAACACAACTATAATCAGCGCTACAAATAAAAATAAAAACTTAATGTACTTCATCTTCTAGTATCCCTCCTTTTACCTTTATCCACCAGGCTTGGGCAATTAAAGCCTCAGCCTGGGCATTTAGATAAGCTTTCTGGGCATTTGCCAGATTATCTTCAATAATTGTCCAGTCATCAAAAGAGATAAGCCCGGTAGAATACTGAGCAGAGGCAATCTTTGCCCGCTCCTCTGCTGCCTCCAGATATTTTTTCTGAACATCTACTTTATCAAAGGCATTCTGAAATTCCGTCCAGGCTTCTTGCAAAGTAAAAATAAGACTATCCTTTAAGCTTTTCTCCTCTGCCTCCTTTTCTTTTAACTGCGACTTAGCTTTAGAAACTTCGGCTATTCGACTACCTCCCTCAAATAGGGAAAAAGAAAGACTTAACCCCACTGACCATTCCTCATCTTCTGGCGGCCAATCTGAAGAAGTTCTGTCTATAGAAGAATTTAAAGATACCTCAGGAAAAAAGTAAGCCTGGGCAGATTTCAAATTAAAACCTGCAATATTTTTATAAACAACTGCTTTTTTAAACTCTGGAATATCAAGTACCAATCTTTCAAAATCAGGAACCTCTCTTTCTATCTTAATATCAAACTCTCCTTTTACCACAATTGGACTGAAACTTTCTCTTCCCAGCTCCTTCAATAATTTCCTCTGAGCTAAAACAAGATTTCTCTTTGCCTGAGTAACCTCAAATTCAGCCTGAGCCAGACTTGCCTGAGCGGTTAACAATGAACCCTTGTGTTCTCTCCCTGCCTCATAGCGCAATCTTACCAATTCAAGGTTCTTCTTTCTGCGCTCGGCAATCTCCTCAGTCAAAGAAACCAGCTTCTGAGCTTTCAAAAGATTTACAAATGCCTCCCGAAGATTAAACAGTACACTACTAGAAACTTCCCTATACTCATACTCTACTGCCTTTACACTTAAAGAAGCAGACCTTATGTCGTAAATAGTCTTAAAACCATCAAACAAAAGCTGTTTGCCTGTTAAATTATAAGAATAAGTATTGCTTACATTTTTGGTAGTGGTTCGGGATTTTTTACTGCTGAGCCCAGCAGTTATCTGAGGGAGGAGAATACTTCTTGTAATTTTCTTATCCTGTAGGGTTTGCTTTATCTTTTCCTTTGCTGAAAGTAAATCCGAGTTATTTTGCAAAGCCTCTCTAACACACTCCGGCCAAGTAAAAACTTCTCCATAAACAGAGACTGCAACCGAAGCAACAAAAATAGACAGCACAATAAGAATAACTTTTCTTTTACCAATCTTCATTTTTTCTTTCCTAACTTCTCCTTGCCAATTTTTTCTTTAATAGAGGAAATGTCTTTTTCAAATTCGGAGATAAATTTTGCAAAATCATCCGCAGGAATAATATCAAGTTTTCTTCTATGAATGCGATGAGAAAGTATTATCAATTTATCTCCTTTTTTTATATTGAGAATCTTCCTTGCCTCCTTAGGTATCACAATCTGGCCTCGTTCTCCTACAGTTACAATACCAAAAAATTTAGCCATCCCTTTCATTCAGCTCCACCTCCTTTAGATATAATAAATATGAATTGTATGTCCTATCATACTAATCCTACCATAATAATTTAATATTGTAAATCCCTCCTGCATCCGGGAAAGAATTAAACTTTATTATTCCGCCTTCATTAAAACTTCGGCGGACAGACGGACTTTTGCGAAGAATTGGTTTTTGAGGATAACAAGAAAGATAAAAAAGTAGGTAAAGAGGCACTTGGAGAATATTTATTCTAACCTCTTCTTCTTAATCCAGTAAGAAAGACAATTTGAAGAGATAATAAATACTTGCACATTAATTCCAGAAAATTAGGACGTTCAATAATATTAGGCAGGTTAAATTTTCCTTTCCACCAGGGATTATAACGATATAGAATTCCCTCTATCATCCAACTTCCCTTTCCTTTATAGAAGGTATACGACATCATCGTATAAAATTCAAGAAAAATATACGACACCAACATAATAATCGTAAAGAACCAATCAATTTATAAATACTATCCAAGGGAATTGATTTTTTGAGTATAACAAGAATAAGGAAGTAGATAAATCGGCATATAGGCCTGCCCTGAACCGAACCTGTTCTGGTCTAGGGCCTGTCCTGAATCCAACGTGGTTCAAGAGAGTTTGAAGAAGTGTGGGAAAGATAGAATTTCACTTTTACGAAAAAGTGAAATTTCTGTTCAGAGACTATGAGTAAGATAAAAAGTAGCTGAAACTTGCGCTAACAACTTATCCTTGCTATCTTTTATCTCTACCTTGCCAAAAATAAATCTCTTTCTTTTATTTATTACCTTTGCTTCAGCAAATATTTCTCCTTTATTGGCAGGTGATTTGAATTTTATCTCTAACCTTACAGTATAAAAAGAACTATGCAAATATTTAGAGAAAATAGCCACTGCCATAGCAGTATCGGCTAAAGACACAATTGCTCCTCCATGGATTGAACCGTGGGGATTGGTAAATTCCTTACGATAAGGCATTTTTAACTTAGCATAGCCATCTTTGGCTTTAATTATCTTTATCCCAAGATATCTTTCAAAAGGTGCTTTTGGCTTCTTAATAATTTCCATTTTTGCTCCTAAACTTATATCCCCTTAGGATTAACCCTCATTAAAAATAGGATAGACAAAATTCCCAAAGCTGTACCATAGATAAATGTAAAATTAGGATTAAAATTCCAAAGTATCCCCGCAATTATTCCCGCTGGTAAAACTGCTAAACTAATACAGGTGTGAAATGTGCCTAACGCTGTCCCTGCCAAATCATCGGCTACAAAATCAGAGGCAAAAGCCCTGCTTGTTGCTTCTATCAAGCCAAACGACACACCATATATAGCAAATAAAATTATAAATCCGCCTAAAGAATTCGCTAAACTAAATCCTATGCAGGTAAATGAATAAACAAGATAACCTAAAATAAGGGTCTTTTTTCTGCCTATTTTATCTGAAATTATACCCGCCGGGATTGAGGACAAAGCATAGATAATGTTAAACCACACATATAGGAGAATGGGTAAAGCTATAGCAAATCGCAAGCTAAATATACCATCAAACACAATCTTTGACTTAAGGACAAAAAACATATAGGTAAAGTTTCCTAAAGCAAATAAAGTTTGTGCCAATAGATATCGTTTAAAATTCAGCGGAAGATTCTTCAAACTTATCCTTAAAGATAGCGTTTGAGGTGTGGTTATTTTTTCTTTAACAAATATTAAAGGGAATAATGCAAAGAAAGCGATAATTGCTGCTATAAATAAAATTGTTCTAAGCTCTAATTTCAAAAACCAGAAAAGAACAAATGCCCCCAATGCTCCGATAAAAGCACCAGAAGTATCCAGGGCGCGGTGAAGGCCAAAAGCCTTACCTCTTGAGGAAGGTAAAGTTGAATTAGCGATTACCGCATCTCTTGGTGCAGTCCGCAAGCCTTTGCCTGTTCGTTCTATGGGCACTAATACTGCTAAAGCGGGCCACGCCTTTATAAAAGGAAATAATAACTTTGCAATGGAAGAAATAAAATATCCTCCGAATATAAAAGGCAATTTTTTTCCCAATTTATCGGACCAGTATCCTGAAAAAACCTTTAATACGCCGGAAATACTATCTCCCAGACCGCCAATCAGCCCTACTGCAATACCAGTTCCTCCCAAAGATGCGATAAACAAAGGCATTATTGCAAAAATCATATCGCTTGAGACATCGTTTATGAAACTCACCAGGCCTAAAAGGAGGACATTAGCACCTATTCCTTGAAAAAAATTCTTTCTCATCTTTTTATCATCAGGCAATCAGCTTATTAACTTTCGTATATTTGGAATCGCTTCCATCGCTGCTTTGTATCCCTCAGATATTGCTTCTGTTCCTCGGTAAAATTCTAATGCTGCAATATATCCTGTATTGGGAGATATTACTACATTTGCCTCTTTTATTTTTAATCTCGCTATCTCATACTCCATAGCGTAAATGGCTTGTAGCATAACATCAAATACAGTGGGGGTATCTGCATCTATTCTTTGAGTCCCTTTATGAAACCTTTCCTTAAGCCCATCCATAAATTTTTGGAGTTTTTGAAGCCTATTTTTATTTTCCCCAACAAGTTCATTGATTTTCTTATTCAGTGCCAGTAGACCCAGATTTTTCGTCCGGGATTTTGAAATTGACATAGAAAATTTCTGCCTTTTTGAAAGATTAAAGGTTTTTCTCTTTGTAGGTTCTTGAATCACATTGCAGGCAATAACAAATGTCGCGCCCATATCTTTAACTATTTTTACCGGGACAGGATTGACTATTCCGCCATCCATCAGGAATTTATCTCTTGCGCCAGAAGCAAATCCCTCTCGGGCGGAAAACTTAACCGGCATAAATACAACAGGAATGGAAATACTCGCCCTGACTGCCTCTACTACAGAACCTTCTTTTATTATTACTTCCTTGCCTGTATTAACATTAGTAGCCACAACTGCTAAAGGAATCTTTAAATCTTTGAATTCAATATCCCCAATAATAGTCCGCAGTAATTCCTTAACCTTCTGGCCGTGGATAAACCCCTTAAGCATAAGAGCTAAATTAGGATCTGCCAGCCGAATAAGCTTTTTCCAATCTGTCTTCAAAACCACTTCCTCGAGCCCTGCTATCTCTCCTTTCCTGGCGAAACATGCTCCCACGAGTGCACCCATACTTGAGCCAGAAATATAATCTATAGGGATTCCTTCTTCTATCAGCGCCTTTAATACCCCGATGTGAGCCAGCCCTCGTGCAGCGCCACTACTTAAAGCTATGCCGATTTTTACTTTCTTTTTCATCTATGTCACCTTTTTTAGAAACAAACACAACCCTAATAGCACACTTAAAATTTGTTGATTTAATTATAACCCAAAGCCGACGTTAAGTTAAGGATTATTTATAGAATCTGTCTGAGATATTTACTTTTAAGACGAATTAAATTTGATGGGACTTCAACCTATTCTACTAGATGCTACGGGAACTAAAAACCTGATTTAGGAACTTCCACTTTAACTTCTTAAAAACTAACAGGCCAAAAATTAAAGAAAAAAGCGAGAGCATATTGGGTCTTTGCTTTTTTACCAGAGGCAGATTTGCTTCTGGTGAGTTGGGAGAAATCTTTTTCTAAAGCTTGATAGATTTTTATCTAAAGTAATGGCTGAAGATCTAATGAGTTTTCCATTAAAATTTAAACTCTCAAAATCTCTGCGTGAGATGGTATACCACATTTCAGAGTAAAGAGGATGTTTTTCAAAATTGAAAAGGCAGTGGATAAAGATGGTTTTGGGTTGTGCCTAATTTCTTATCAACTATTAACTTACCAATACTATCTCTGGGGGT
Organism: uncultured Planctomycetia bacterium; assembly: GCA_964635565.1. Classification (GTDB taxonomy): domain Bacteria; phylum Omnitrophota; class Gorgyraeia; order Duberdicusellales; family 4484-171; genus CAZWON01. Next base: position 4,213 of record CAZWON010000028.1, on the reverse strand, counting down.
AATAAATTCTTGAATTTTATATTTCTCTTCGTCTTCAATCATTTTTTTTATCTTTGAAATATCAACTTCATCTAAAAGAGATGTAACATAGGTCGTTCTAAATTCATAATTTATCTTGGATTTTCTAATAATCTCGATACTTTGAAGAACAGCATACAAGTTAACTTCTACTCCTGCCAAGATATTATATTTCTCTAGTGGTGCCTTTATATCCATAGCAATGAAATCTACGAGTTTGCATTCGATTATTTTTTTTAGCATAAAAGGGTTGCTTCCATTAGTATCTAATTTTATAAAATACCCAAACGCTTTAATTTTTTCTATGAATCCTATCAAATCCTTGTGTATTGTGGGTTCGCCTCCAGTAATTACTACTCCTTCTAATTGACCTTTTCTTTTTTCTAAAAATTTAAATATGCCTTCGCAAGGAATCGTCTCTTTAAAAAGATACGGATAAACAAGTTCCGGGTTATGGCAAAAAGGGCATCTAAAATTACAACCTTGGGTAAAGATTGCACAGCTAAGTTTTTTTGGATAATCTATTAGGGAAAATTTCTGAAGTCCTCCTATCCTCATACGCTCACCTTAAATATTTTTCGTATTCTAAACTCCTCTTGCTTTCCCTGGTTCCATTGAGATGTTGGCCTTAAATATCCAACTATTCTTGAATAAATTTCACATCTACTACTACATCTAGAACATATCTCTGTCTCGTAGGGAATATAACCACACTGAGGACAGATACTGAAGGTAGGGGTAATGGTAAAATAAGGTAATTTGTAATTTGAACAAATAGTTTTGATTAGTTTTTTAAGAACACCTGGTTCTTTTATTCTCTCCCCTAGATAAATATGAAGAACAGTTCCTCCTGTATAACGGACCTGGACCTCATCTTGATGTTCGAGCACTTCAAAGATATCATCTGTATAATTTACAGGAAGATGCGTAGAATTTGTATAAAAAGGAGAAGTGCCTTTTCTAAAATCCTCTTCATTAGCACAAATAATCTGGGGATATTGCTCTTTATCCAACTTAGCTAACCTAAAAGATGCTCCTTCTGCAGGTGTGGCTTCTAAATTGTAACTGTTTCCTGTATCCATCTGGAACTCCAGTAATTTTTCTCTTATAAAATCCAAAGTTCTTAGAGTGAAATCTTTCCCCCGAGGCGTAGCTATACCTTCACCAAATAGATTAAGACATGCTTCGTTCATGCCTATCACACCAATTGTCGAAAAATGATTTTTCCAGTACTCATTAAATCTTTCCTTTATATTTCTTAAATAAAACTTCATATAAGGATACAAACTATTTTCAGTAAATCTTTCAAGAACTTTTCTTTTTATTTCCAGACTTTCCTTTGCAAGAAACATCAAATTATCTAATCTTTCAAAAAACTCATCTTCATCTTTAGACAGAAACCCTAATCTTACCATATTTATCGTAACTACACCTATAGAACCAGTAAGAGGAGAAGCTCCAAATAACCCCCCTCCTCTTTTCCTAAGTTGGCGATTATCGATTCTTAATCTACAACACATACTCCTTGCATCCTCAGGTTTCATACTAGAATTGATAAAGTTACCAAAGTAAGGAATTCCATATTTTTCAGTTAACTTCCACAATAATGAAAGATTGGGATTATCCCAATCAAAATCTCTGCTGATGTTGTAGGTAGGAATAGGGAAAGTAAATACTCTTCCTTTAGCATCTCCCTCAAGCATAACTTCTAAAAATGCCTTATTAAATATCTCCGTCTCTTTCTGGAAATCTTTATAGGTATTGTTTTGAAGTTTTCCTCCAATTACTACTGCTTGATTTGCAAGATGAGAAGGAATGGTCAAATCCAAAGTAATATTGGTAAAAGGAGTCTGAAAACCTACACGGGTAGGGACATTTAAGTTGAATAAAAACTCTTGCAAAGCTTGTTTTACCTCTTTATAACTTAGACCATCGTATCTTATAAAAGGAGAAAGTAGTGTATCGAAATTAGAGAAAGCCTGGGCTCCCGCAGCTTCACCTTGAAGAGTATAGAAAAAATTTACAATCTGACCTAAAACAGATCTAAAATGCTTTGCAGGTTTTGATTCTATTTTTCCAGAAGCTCCCCTAAATCCTTCAAGTAATAAATCCTTTAAATCCCATCCTACACAATAAACACTTAATAATCCTAGATCATGAATATGAAAATCTCCATTTAGGTGTGCTTTTCTGATCTTGAGAGGGTAAATCTTATTAAGCCAGTAAATCTTACTTATTTCAGATGAAATATAATTATTTAGCCCCTGAAGAGAAAAACTCATATTGCTATTTTCTCTTACTTGCCAATCTTCCTTGTTTAAATACTGTTCAACTAAATTTAAATTAAATTTATTACTCAGCTCTCTTAGTTTTGCATGTTGATCTCTATAAATTATGTAGGCTTTGGCTGCCTTTTTATAAGGGGATGATAATAAAATTTCTTCCACTATATCTTGGATCTCCTCAACTGAAGGAATACGTTCTTTAATAATTTGCGAAGCTAAATTCAAAACCTTAAGAGTAAGTTTTTTTGCAGTTTCTTTGTCAAATTCACCTGTAGCAATTCCTGCTTTAGTTATAGCTTGAGTTATCTTAGAGGAATTGAAATTTTCTATTCTTCCATCTCTTTTTATTATTTTCGTAAATATCCTCTCCATACTTAACCTCCTTTCAAAATAAAAAATCCCGCTTCTTTCAAAATGAAAGAGGCGGGACTGCACCCTGATTTACTTCGTCTCTCAAAAGTAGAATCATTCTACGATGATTCTACCTCAACTTTCTTCTGGCAGGTCTTCTGGCTCTGGGCTCATCCTACTCGTGCGCCTTCCCATCCCGACTTAACGTCGGGACAGTGGCATTTCATCCCGACATAACGTCGGGAAATAGCGTCTTTCGTCCCCCATTACAGCTGCGGGACAGCCTCCGATTTTCACGAAGTTCCCTATTAAGCCTTTAAAGCACCAGAAGAAAAATATACAAAGATCAATCCAGAGAAATTAGTTAGTAAATATTATAAACCCTATATGTTGGATGTCAAGAAATTTAAATGGCCATATATTGTATAATTAGAAATTGCGTATCTCCCTGCGCAAGAAGTCTACAAGAGTTTTTACGAGCCTGTCAAGTTCAGTGTGTCTTAAAGCACTGGCCTCTTGTTTTGACTCAACATATTATCTAAGACATCTTTTACAAAAAGGTTAATATTTAAGTGATTCCCTACCTCACCTTTAGACACACTGGATTATACACTCCCCTAAAATTGATATAACTGAGGCAGACTCACCTTTGGCGGAGAGGATTCTTAATTTAAAGAAAGCTTGGACCTCTTTTTTAAAACAGCTCATCCCTTTTATTACATATCAAAATTTAGGATGCATCCTGCCTGAGCGGTGGAAAAGATTAAAGGGTTGCAATGCTTTGTCTAAGGCGTCATGAAGGTAGGCAATAGCCACTCCGTAATTTGTAATTGCAATGCCTTTTTCTTTGCATTCTAAAATCCTGCTAAGCATTTCTTTTCTATTTAACATACAGGCACCACAATGAATAATAAGTTTATACCTCTTTATGTCTTCGGGAAAATTATGCCCTGAAAAAACATCAAAATTTATTTTTCCGCCAATTCTCTGGTTAATCCAACGAGGAATTTTTATCCGCCCGATATCCTCACCGATTGGATGATGAGTGCAGGCTTCAGCGATTAAAATTTTATCATCCGGTTTTAAATTATCTAAAACTTGCGCTCCTTTGACTAATTCTTCCAGATCACCTTTTGCCCGGGCAAATAGAATAGAGAAGCTCGTAACTAAGATATCATCGGGGGCCTGGCCAGAGACCTCTTTAAATACCTGGGAATCTGTTATTATGGCCCTGGGCTTTTGTTTTAAATTATGAATTGAATTAAACAAATTCTTTTCATTTACTATTAGACACATTGCTTTTTTATCTAATATCTCTCTTATTGTCTGCTGTTGAGGTAAAATTAACCTTCCTTTAGGCGCTTCCTTATCTATAGGAATAACCAGGATAACCAAATCATCTTCATTAATCAGGTCGGCAACAATTGGAATAGGATTCAAAAAATCTTTCGGCAATAATTTAATAAGCTCATTTTTTAGTTTTACCGTAGTCTCCCAATCACAGTTCAGGGCACAAGTTTCAATAGCAGGAACCTTTTCTCTATTTAATCTTTCTTTAA
>CAZWON010000027.1:0-16951 GCA_964635565.1 uncultured Planctomycetia bacterium | reverse complement strand
ACTAAAGTAACTTATTATCAACTGTTCCATCCGGCATCATATTGTCCGGATGGTAAATACCTTCCTCTTCCATCTTATATCGCACGCAACTTAAATAATCACCCTTACAATATCTCTCAATCCACCTTTTGTCTATCATTGCCCGTTCATGAAACCATTTAATTGGACATACATTATACCACTTGCAAACTTCTCTGTGGCTCATTATACTTAAGTAAATAGTCAAAATGAAATTTTATCAGTTTTCTCTACCTACTTGGTTAATCCAACCCTCACGGTTTAGAATAACCAATATATTCACTATCTCCTTTCTTAAATAGTTTTCATAGCTATAGCTGTGACATTTATTCCCGAATCATACTACTACCACACTTAGGACAATTTAAAGAATAACAGGGTATGCCTCTTTGATGTATTATCTTAGCACCACAGCTGGGACAAATACAGTAACCAGATGGCCCAGCTTGCCGGTTGCCGCCCATTCGGCCTCTACCGCCACCAGCACCCATTCCCCTACCTCTTCCAGGACCACTCCCAAAAGGACCTGCTCCATCACCTCTGGGCATCTTAACCTCCTTGGTTATAAAAACACCACGTCACCAGGTCACAATAAAAAGTCACAAGGTCACCAAGACACCAGGTCACACGTCAATGGTCGATAGTCATACATTGTAATACTATTCGCTATCCGCTATTCGCTAAACGCTATTTATTATTCATTCCCGACTTGGGCTGAACAGTAGGAGCTAATGTTGACTTGAACCGGCCTTCTCTATACTTCTCAACTACCTCTTTAACTATTCCTTCTACACCTGTAATTATTTCAATACCTCCTGCCTGTAAGGTTTGAAAAGCATTAGGACCGATATTACCTGTTAATACTGCTTGAACACCTTTATTCGTTATAAGTTGAGCAGACTGAATTCCTACTCCGCCTACACCAGAAATATTAGGATTCTTAATTACCTCAAAGTGCATGGTTTCGGTATTTACAATAATAAAGTATTGACACCGGCCAAAACGAGGGTCAACATTAGAATTTAAACTATCTCCTTGAGAAGTTACACAAATCAGCTTTCCTCCTGATTTACTTTTATTATTTTCCATAACTTACTCCTTATTTATTATTCGCCATGGTGGTTACATTCATTCTTATCCGCACTGTAGCCTTTTGTTTTCCTATGCTCACACAAACTATCTCCATTCTCCAATCTTCCTTCCAAAATTTTCTTGATAATCTCATCAACTCTTCCTTTAACACCTACAATAGTCTGAACGCCAAACTCCTCAAAAAATCCTTTTGCTTTAACTCCCATACCACCACAGATTATACACTCAACCCCTCTATTATGAAGAAACTGAGGGATAACTCCTGGCGCATGGCCAGGATTCTTAACCACTTCTTTACGAACGACCTCATTTCCTTTTATATCTACAACAGTAAATTCAGGACAACGCCCGAAATGAGCTGATACATATCCTGCATCTGTAGATATAGCAATCTTCAAGATTACACCCTCTTTTATCTTGCAAGATTAAGACAGGCAAGGATAGTAACAATCAACTACCCTTGCCCATAAATTACTCATCACCTTCCTTGCTACCAGATGACTCAAGATCTTTCAAACGCTGGCTTACAGCATCAAGCTCCTCTTTTAAATGCTCTGCCTGCTCTTTTAAGATATTCATTTCTTCATTCCGAGATACTCCTGCATAGGGATATGCTGCTGGAACGTAAGGAGGAACCCATCCTCTCGCCCTTACCCATCCAGGAAGGCCAGTAGCATAGTACCAGTGGCGCCATCTATAGCCACCACCTCTGCCAAACCAACCTCGGCCTCTTCCCCAGAATCCACGTCCTCCGATAGGGTTCATATATCCAGGGACAGAGTAACCTGCACAGTAGCCTGCAGCACGACCAGTCATTGGACCTTGACCCATTGGACCTGTTCCATCACCCCAAGGCATAACAATCACCTCCTTCTTTATTAACTATGTCAATTAATATTAACCAACTAAACTTCCTGTTCTTTCCTGCAACTCTCACACAAGCCATAAAATTGAATAATGTGACTACGAATATTGAAATTATATTTTCGAGACAACTTACTCTCTACATTCTCTATAAAAGCTTTTTCTTCTTTTAAAGCGGTAGAATAATCGATTATTCTACCACACCCATTACATATAAGATGGTGATGGTGACGCTTTATCCCTTTGGGACCCTCAATAAGCTCATAACGCGCTCTCCCATCACCAAAATCAAACTTAAAAACTAATCCTATATTAACGAGAATATCTAAAGTTCTGTATATAGTAGTTAATCCTATGGAAGGATAACAAGGGCGCACTTTTAAATAAATATCCTCTGCACTTAAGTGTGTATCTGCCTTCGCTAATGTATCGAAAATAATGTTTCGTCCCATTGTTATCCGAAATCCACAATCACGGAATTTCCTGTGCCACCATCTTGGCCCTCCTCTGAAACTGCCTCGCATATCTTCTCCTTTAATGAAAATGGTTTCCATTTTTAATATACTCTAAAATAGAAAAAATGTCAAGATAAATTTGTAACCCATAATATTAGATTAAGAGGATTAAAAACGGAGGGAAATATTAATAAAATTAATTAATAATCTTATTGTTAGAAAAATACTTCTCTTACTTTTAAAAGAACTTCTAAAAAATTTTATCCCTAAAAACCTTTCTTAATTAAACTGTCTGTTTTTATAAACTTTACCCCTCTACTCTTCCATGAAGAGAAAAGTACTCTCTTCTCTAAAGGAGAAATTTCTTTAATGGCATCTTGAATAACTATAACAGAAAAACCCTGTCTTAATAACTCCTCAACTACCTCCCTCACGCAATAATCTGTAGCAACTCCATAAACATAAACATCTTCGGGAGAAATTATATCCATGATACCCGCAGTGTTAGGGTTAGAAAACATATTCAAAACATTCTTCTCAATAATAATCTGAGGATACCGTGAAATAATATCCCTCAGCTTATCCTCAGAATATATTTTTTTATAAGAGATTACCTTATATTTTTTAAGAGTACTCTGTATAATCTTCCTCTGCCCCTTTGACCCTTTGATACAATGTACGCCAAATTTTTTAAATTCATTATCATTTTTAGAATGAGTATCTTGAGAAGAAATAATAGGAATATTGTTACTCTTAGCCAGCTGAGTTAATCTTTTTATATTGGATATAATCTTTTCTGCTCCTTTCACATACAGTGAACCTTTTTTAGAAAGGAAATCAAACTGAGTATCTATATCAATAAATATTACCTTTTTTGCTGTCCGTATTTTAATTGACTTTTTTACTTCTTCAATTAATTTCTTTAACTCATCACTTATATGAACAGAATAACAAAAACTTTTATCTATCTCTCTTAAAGGTTGTGGTAAATATTGAACTTTACCAAGAAACATCTGACGTTTCTCCTTTATAGATTTTCTCCTAAACAACCTTTCTCCTTTATGCATCATTTTTTTTAGAAGCTTTTTGCCTTTAAATTTCTCTTTATCCAGACATATATAATCTTCTTTCATCACACCATTAGGATAAAATATTCTATACACTTGTTTCCGTGAAGGTAAAGTAGTTTTATCTTCACTTAATTTCATAGTAGGAACAAAAGACCTGTTATTATCCCTAATCTCTACAAGTTTATAGATAACATCAGTATAAGGTAAATCAGAGGAACACCCCATATTCGTCCCTACGCCAAAAGCATCAATGGGTGCTTTTTTACTAATCAAATCATTAATTTTATATTCATCCAAGTCACCAGAAGCAAGAATTATAGTATCGATTAACCCTGCTTCATCTAATTGAAAACGAGCGTATTTAGAATCAGAAAGCAAATCTCCACTATCTAATCTTATACCTAATAAATTACATCCTATCTTTTTTAGAATCTTAGCAACTCTTATTGCCTTAACTACACCTTTTTTTGTATCATAAGTATCAACTAAAAGAATTGATTTTGTAGGAAACTGCCGAGCAAATGCTAAGAAACTATCTATTTCCTTATCAAAACTCATAACATATGAATGTGCCATTGTCCCCACAACAGGAATATCATATAATAACCCCGCATACACATTGGAAGTACCTTTTACCCCAGCGATGTAAGAATATTTAGCAGAAGCTAAAGATGCCTCAATTCCTTGGGTTCTTCTTAAAGAAAAATCATACACCCCTCTTCCTTTAGCAGCCAAAACAATCCGTAAGGCTTTAGTAGCTAACATAGTAGCTAAATTTATTTTATTAAGAAGTATACTTTCTACTATCTGTGCTTCAATGATATTTGCAGTTACTCTCATTATAGGCTCAAGAGGAAAAACAATCTCAGGTTCATTGACTGCCCATACCTCTCCTTTAAACCTAAAATCCCGAAGGTACTGTAAAAAATCATCTTCAAAAAGCCCTAAACTTTTTAAATATTCAATATCTTCAGAGGTAAAAGAAAAATTTCTCAAAGTCTCCAAAGCATCATCAATCCCACAGGCTACATAAAAGGGTCTTTTATTTGACCGAATAAATAAATCGAAGGTCGCAAAAACTTTTCTCTTCTGTTTAAAATAGACTTGTGCCATCGTTAGCTCATAAAGATCAGTAATAAATTTTTCACTCATCTTTTTTAAATATCTCCTCTATAAGACTACGATTAATAAAATGAGTTTTATAAAGCAAGTTGCCATCTTTCAAAAACAAATAAGTAGGGATACTCACAATATTAAACTCCTTTATAAGTATCCCCTCTCTATCTAATACAATATTTTTCTTAATATTTAAGGATAACTTTAATAACTCTACAGCCTTTTCTACAGTATATTTATTCTCTCCCAAGTTTACATAATAAAACTGCACATCTTTAAATGATTCCTTGCGCCTATTGGCCTTCTTAAGCTCAATTAGACAATAAGAACAGCTACTTGCCCATAGAAAAAGAATGGTGTAAGGAGAATGGGATAAAAGTTCATCATAACTAATCTTTTCATCATCTAATTTATAAAACTGGTTCTCACTATTATACTCATAAAACTTATTCTCTTTACTATACTCATAAAATTCATTTTCTCTATTACAGGATAGAAAAAAAAGAGAAATAAAAATAATCTTACTTATTTTCTTTACTTTCATATAATAACTCCCAATGTACTTATTATAAAATAAACTCCTATAAAAAATATAACCATTCCTAACATTTTCTTAATAATTATAAACCAAACAGGTTTCCTTGACAATCTTTTAATAAAAGTCATTGATGAACCTACAGTAATTAGCACTATCCCATATCCTAAAGAAAAGAAGGTAAGACATAAAATTCCATATAAGATATCTCTTTTAAAAGAAATGATACTAAAAATTGAACCCAATATAGGAAAAACACAAGGAAGCATAGAAAGTCCACTAAGTACTCCCCATAGAAAAATAGAAAAAAAAGTTGTTCTCAAAGAATAATCTATGCTAAAAACAGGAATATGAAATACATCAAAGAAACATAATCCCAGGAATATAAACACGCCTCCTAAGAATAGAGAGATTATATAAGCATTTACAACCTTCCCTATAAAGATACCAAAAAGGGAAGCAAATATTCCTATGGTTATATAAGTGAAAGTAAAACCCGCAACAAATATCAAACTTAAAAAAATAGCTTTGGATTTTAGTTCTAATGTTGCTTCTCCTATAATGCTTATAATCACACCAATAAGGGGAAAAACACAGGGAGAAAAAGCACTGAGTATTCCACCTAAGAAACTGGCGGGAAAACCCCACCAAGAATAAGCCTTAAGAAAATTATCAATACTAATAAAAAGACTATCCATCTTTTAGATGCAACAATACCTTCCTAACCTTTCAACATTTTTAAAAGAGAGGAAAATCTCTGAGCAAATCTCTTACAATTATTTTCGCACCGCCTATCAACCTTTTCTAAAGCTACAGGGCCATAGTGATCACCTATGGGGTCTCCCTGAATAACCATACCATGAATAAACATCGCCTCTAATATAGAAAGAATAGTAGTCTCATTTCCTCCTCCCAAATTAGCACTTGAAGAAAAGGCTCCTCCTATTTTACCATCCAAATCCCCATGAAAAGTAACCGTATCATCAAAAAGCCTTTTAATCTCTCCTGCCATTGACCCATAATAGGTGGGTGAGCCTACTATTATACCATCGTAATCTAACAAATCCTTTGGAAGAATATTTTCTACAGATACTACCTTAATAGCAATGCCTTCTTTTTTTATATACTCACCTATAATGTTGGCCATTTTTTTAACTGTACCACTTCTTGAGTAATAAATAACTACTACCTTCATCTTCCCTCCTATCTTTTATAATAAAACCTATATATGCTTCTTAGGGCTTTTATTTTATCACTATTATCTATTTTTGCTTTATTTATGGCTCTCTTTAAAATATCTATTGTCCTCTCGTATTCATTATGACTTATCTTATAAGGATATCCATCTTTACCTCCATGAGCAAAGCTAAAACGAGCAGGGTCACGAAAGCTTACTTTTTCCCCATAAATTAAATCACTAATTAAAGCTAAAGCTCTAATTGTTTTAGGCCCTACACCGTAAGAATAAAGTAAAGAAATAAAATCAGAAGGCTTCTCCTTATAGGTTTTAAGAAAAATTTTATCAACATGTTTAGGATTTATATCAGAAAGTAAGACTCTATGCCGGGGCGGGAGTTTAGTTATTGTTTTTTTTAACATCAACAAATCCCTCATATTTTGGTGCGGTGCTCTTAAGGAAAGTTGCGTAACCAAATTCCTTAAATCATCCTTTTTATCATCTACCATATTCATAGTAATAAAACTTTTTTCGCTTACAATACCTTTATGAGGTTGATTAACAAAGTTCTCTATTTCCTCTGAGTACCAATGATATCTCCGTGCCCAACATCCTTTTTCGCTCATCCCTTGCTGGATAACCGCCCATTTAAAATCATCGGTAAATATAAAAGTATGATGATAAAGATTAAAACCATCCTGAAGAGCACAATTATCAATTTTTGCAGTAATTTTAGAAGCATATATTAATGAATGAGGGTCTTTCGACAATTTCTGAGCAATATTTTCTATCTCTATAGGGGTCCGACGTGAAACAGCTCCTTTACCTCCACAAACATATATTCCCCACCCTCTTAACTCAGAAAAAGCCTCCTTAAGTGCTCCGCAAACAGTGGTAGTTAATCCCGATGAGTGCCAATCAAACCCTAACACACAACCAAGACACTGAAACCAAAAAGGATCTGAGATACGCTCTATAAAATACTCCCTCCCAAATTCTATAATAATAACTTCGGAAATACAGCGCGCTAACTTCCTCATCTTCTCAAATAACCAACGAGGAGTTCTACCATAATGTAGAGGTAAATCTATACTCCCTGATTTTTGCATACCAATAATTCTTTTAGGTATAAATGCTAAGTTTATTCTACTATAGGGGGAAGTATTAGTAAATAGCGGATAGTGAATAGCGTATAGTGATTAACTGCGCCCGGCAGGAGTCGAACCCGCAAACAGGCACTGGATGCTGCACATCAAAGAAAAACCGTGCCTTCACAGGAGCTCTGCTCCTTATGACGCTCACAAAGAATAAATTTTCTAAAGAAGAAAATCTTTGTTCGCTGTAACCTCGAAGATTATCGCAGAAGAATTCAAGAAAACTATCTACTATCCGCTATCCGCTAATCGCTATACGCTATTAACTGCGCCCGGCAGGAGTCGAACCCGCAACCTCTTGGTCCGTAGCCAAGCGCTCTATCCAGTTGAGCTACGGGCGCATTTTTTTAAATAACCATTTTATAGATATCAAATTACTAAGGCAGTTTAGAAAAGAAAGATATTCCTAGGCTAACTTACTTCTCCTTCTAACTCTAATGCACTGTTATCAAGATGCTGCCCTATAACATTTTCCCCCGGGGAAACTACCTCTGCTACACCAAAAAATACATTGGGCTCTTTAGGATTGAGGGTTATCTGTTTTAAAAGAGCCATAGCAATTATATCTGGAGAGAGGTGCTCTTGGGAATTACTGACTATACGAAAAACCTTTTCTACCACTACAATCCCCCTTCTTGATAGAACTTTAAATAATTAAAAGAAAGAATTTCTAAAAAGAAAAAAAATTATAACATCTCTTCTTATATACGTCAATACAAGGCAAGAAATTCCCCTTTAGAATAATGTTTTATCCTCTTCTTTAAGAGATGTTTTCTTATCTCCTAAAACTTCTCCACATTTCTGGCAAATATATTCATAAAGATAACCATCAGGTAACACTAAGAGTAATCTTTCTACTACAGGCATAGAAGCCTTACAGTTAGGACAATAAAGATGAGTAGCAACAAAATCTTTGTATTGATAATCATATACTTGCATAAAAAATAAAATTCTGGCTTTCTGTGTAAATTGATAATGGTGTGGTTATTCGATTGATTCTCTTATACGCTTAAATTCTAAGTGATTCTTTTCAAAAACTTTCCAAATCCGCGGGTCAAATCTTTCCTTCTCCCTCTTCATCACTTCAAATGCTTCTTCATGAGTAAGGGCTTTCCTGTAGGACCGGTGGGAAGTTAAAGCATCGTACATATCGGCTAAAGCAACAATCCGCGCAGAAAGAGGAATCTCCTCACCTTTTAATCCTTCAGGATAACCCTTTCCATCCCACCGCTCATGATGATAAAGAATAACACTTTCTACTAGTTTAAGATACTGGTTACTTCCTTTATACTTTAAAAGGGGAGTCAACATTTCTACCCCTAAAAGAGGATGCTGTCGCATTATTTTCCACTCTGCTTCTGTCAACTCATGAGGTTTAAGCAAAATCTCATTGGGGGTCCGCCATTTTCCCACATCATGAAGCATACTGGCATAGCTAACGTCATTAATATACTTCTCATCAATGTAATCCTTGAAGTAATCCAGTTCTCTTAACTTTTCCGTAATAAAACGAACGTAAGAGGCAATACGGTGAATATGTCCTGCTGTTTCCACATTACCCACTTCTTCTGCTCTTAAAGCAAAGACTTCCATTATCCCTTTATATAACGCTTCTCTTTTTTTCTCTGCTTCTTTAATTTTTGTTATATCAATAAAAGAGGCAACAAGCCCTATTTTATCTTCCTTATTTATCTTTAAGAAGGAAAATAATGACTGTACGTAAAAAGTATCTAAATTTTTTTTCTTCGCTATCAACTCTCCTGCCCAACTCTTCTTATTTTTAAGCCCCTCAATAACTTTATCGCAATCGCCCGGGCTATATAACAAATCCCTAATTGGTTTCCCAACAATCTCTTTCTCGCTGTCATATCCCCACATATTTACTAAAGAAGGGTTGACATAAGTAATCATATAATTTAAATCAAGTATGCACACACCGTTTAAAGAAGTTTGAATTGCCATATCTTTTAAGAAAGAATCTTTATCTATATTAGATTTATTCATCTGATTATACTTACTTAAGACATCTCTTATGGATTTATTTAATACCGTCGGACTAATATGTCCTTTAACAAGATAATCACTTGCTCCTGCCTTCATCATTGCAACAGCTACCTCTTCATTCCCACTACCAGTAATGATTATTACAGGAATATTTATCCCACGGGCACGCAAATGTTGTAAAATCTCTAATCCGGTGATATTACTATGTACTCTATAATCAAGAAAAATAATCTCTATCTGGGGGTTATTATCCAGAAATACCAATGAATCTTCTAAAGAAACAGTATGGTGAATGTTAAGAATAAAATCATCTAATTTCTTGCCATAATGCTCAAGTATAGCAACAGAGAAAAGGTCATCTTCTATTACCATAACTTCTAAAACTTTTTTTTCTCCCATTTTTATAACTTTTTAAATATTATATCAAGGGTGCTTTTATTATACCAAAAAAAACATTATAAATCAATTCTTCTGTCCTCAGACACTGTATTTTAGTAGCTACCTTTTCTCAATAATTTTCTTCTCTTGTTGTATTTTAAGACAAGAAGAAGAGTTAAATCTTTAACGACCTACTATGATTCTCCCCTCTTCTTTTTAAAGAGCATAAAAAACTTCGGTAAAAATACCAATCAAACGGAGGGGGAGGGATTTGAACCCCCGGTGAGTTTCCTCACAACGGTTTTCAAGACCGCCGCGATCAACCGGACTCCGCCACCCCTCCAGAACCTAATCTTACTTATAAAAGAGCTGTAAGACGATACTCTTTATTAAAGAAAAACCCTCTTTTATACCTTCACCTAATATTTCCTTTAAAGGGAAACTATATCCTATAAGAAGATAAATACCAAAAATAACAAGACAAAAAATATAAATCATAGAAAGGATAAAAAGATAATTTATAAACCCTGAAAAAGTAGAACTCTTAAGCTGATAAGCAACAAAAATAAAATGAAGAGAAAATGCAATACTTCCTAAGAACAAAAATATATGAAGATTGAAGGAAAAACTGAATATTTTGGGAATAAAGAAATAACCGAGCGCCAACACTATAAGCAAAGACGGAATAATAAGATTTAGGAAAGTGTGTTTAAAGAAAAAACTCTGTATCTTCTCATATATGCCATTTAAATTAGCAAAAAAAGTATAAAAAATAAAAGGAGAAGCTAAACCAAAGAATAAAACCCATAATTTAATTTCTTCATTAGTTTTTAATGCTTTTATAAAACAGCGAGTAAGAGTATAAATCACACAGAATAATAATAAGAATAAGAAGGAATTTATAAAAGTTATGATATAATTACTTTTCAATCCTCTCTTTTCCATAAAAGTAAGGTATTAATTTTTTAGGAATTGTCACTGAACCATCTCTATTTTGATGATTCTCTAATATTGCAATTATAAGTCTTGCCAAAGCCACCCCTGAACCGTTAAGGGTATGGACAAATCTTAGTTTTTTTGTTCTTTTATCTCGGTATTTTATATTTCCCCTTCGAGCTTGAAAATCTTCAAAGTTAGAACAGCTAGAAACTTCAAGCCACTTATCAACACCAGGAGCATAAACCTCTATATCGTAACATTTAGCTGCAGCAAAACTTAACTCTTGTGATGCTAAAACTACAACTCTGTAAGGTATCTCTAAAAGTTCTATTATCCTACATGCATCTTCTAATAAAGACTCCAGTTCGTTATAAGAATCTTGCGGTTTTGTAAATTTAACCAGCTCTACTTTATCAAACTGATGAACTCTTACAAGACCTTTGGTCTCTCTCCCATAAGATCCAGCCTCTCTTCTAAAACAAGCGGTATACCCTACATAATAAATAGGTAAATCGTCTTCCTCAATAATCTCATCACGATAAATATTGGTCAAAGGTACCTCTGCTGTAGGAATCAAAAAATAATCATCATCTTTTAAACGGTACATATCCTCTTCTAATTTAGGGAGTTGACCAGTAGTTACCATAGAGACTCGATTGGCTAAATAAGGAGGAAAAATTTCTTTATAATTATGTTCTGAAGTATGAATATCTAACATAAAATTTATAAGAGCACGGACAAGCCTCGCTCCTTTTTCTTTAAAAAGGGCAAAATTTGCTCCACATATCTTAGAGGCTACTCTAAAATCTATAATTCCTAGATATTCAGAAAGTTCTATATGGGTAAGTGGCTTAAAATTAAACTTCTTTATTTTCCCCCATTCTTTTACAATTTTATTACAGGAAACATCTCCTCGGGGGACAGAAGAATGAGGAATATTTGGAATATTAAAAAGAGCTTCATGGAAACTTTTTTTTATCTCTTTAAACTGTTTTTCTAATTCATCTAACTCTAAAGAAACTTTTCTCATTTCTTTTATTCTCGAAGAAGGGTCTTTTTTCTCCTTAAGGATATTTTTTATTTCCTCATTAGCCATATTCTTCTTATTCCTTAATTCATCTATCCTTCGAATTATTTCTCTTCTTTTCTCATCCAAAGACAAAAAGAACTCTAAATCAAAAGATAAACCTTTTGCTACCAAAGCTTCTTTTACTAAAGCAATATTTTCTCTAATGAATTTAATATCTAACATAAATTATCTTTAGAATAATTTTGGAATGACTTAGAAGGCTAAAAAATATTTACCAATTCAATCTTCATTATAAAGCATCAACTTCTCAAATACGTTACTCTTTATCATCTTAAGGAAAACTTCTACAATATTTTTATCCCACTGGGTACCTGCACCTGCTTCAAATATAGCAATAATTCTTTCTTTAGGGAGTTTACCACGATAAGGTCTATCTGTTGCCATAGCATCAAAACAGTCTACAACAGCAATTATTCGTGCCTCTAAAGGAATCTCCTCGCCTTTTAAACCATCAGGATAACCTCTGCCATCATAACGTTCATGATGATATCTAATTATCTTCAATATAGGAGCTAAAGAGGCTAAAGAAGAACATATTTTCTCACTCATTACAGGATGCATTTTAATCTGCTCATATTCTTCTTCGGTTAATGCTCCTGGCTTATTGAGAATTGTCTCAGAAACTCCTATTTTACCTATATCATGAAGTTTTGCTGCCTTTTCAATAAGACGGATTTTACCTTTGGGCAAAGATAATTCTTTCGCTAAAATTGTAGCCAAACGGGTTACCCGTTCACTATGCCCCTTGGTATAAGAATCTTTGGCATCAATAATTTTAACTAAACCATAAAAAACATCCTCTATACCCTCTATCTGCTCATTCAGTGACTTCACCTTCCCTAAAGAACGGACTACTGCCAAAATCTCATTACCATTAATAGGATGTCTTAAAAAGCAATCTACCCCCAACCCAATACCTTTTTCTCTAATCTCCTTATCTTCCGACCTGACAAACATTACTATAGGGACAAAATGTGCCAATTCTTTTTCTTTAATCTCCTTCAATACCTGGAAAGCATCTATGTCGCAAGAAGAATTTATTATAATTAGATTTGCGTTTGTCTCCTCTGCTTTTTTTATTGCTTCCTTGGCATTAAATGCAGAAAAAACCATAAATTCATTCTTGACAAGTAGCTCATCAATGAATTTTATATTCTCAATTTCGGTATCTACTACTAATATTTTATTATCCTGTGACATTTCACCTCCAAATTTTAAAACTAAATCATTCTCAGTAGCTTAGAATACCATCTTTATAAAAAATATGCAAGAATTTTTCTAAATACAAGTGTATAAACTTTCTTTGTTATCTAAAAAGAGAAAGAAAAATAAGGGTTACACCCATAAGAAAGAGATAGAAAAAAGATAGATTTTTTAAATAAATACTAAAATCTACCCAGAAAGCACTAAGTTTTTTTAATCCCTTATATAATAGGAATATAAATAATGTGATGGGTAATACGGAAAAGATAGAGAACAAAAAAAGAGAAACAATCCGCAATAAAATATTAGTGGAATAACTGTTCAAATATACTAAAAAACCAGTGGCCTCCATCCCACAGAAAAAACCAACAGTTAATCCCCAGAATCCATAAAGAAAATATATTTTTTTTATCTTTATTCTTTTAAGAAGTGTTTCATAACTTCTCAGATGTATTCCCCTTACAACAATAAAAGAAAATATAATCATTATAAGTCCATCTAATATTAACATATATCGCGGAAGAAGAAACGTCTTTATTAAAGAAATACTTAAAGTTATCCCTAAAGAACATAGAAAAACTGATAATAACCGAAATAAATTAAAAATTAAAACAGGTATTAGTGTTTTTTCTGGCCGATGATAATAAACTGATAAAGATAAGCTTAAAGGAACCAAACATACAGGACAACCCATAAACCCGAATAAAATACCTAAAAATATAGCATTAAACATAAATAATGGTTTAAAGGAAGAGAAATTGAAAAAAGGAGGTAAGGATAACTTAAGGTGTAAATATATAACCATAAGGGCTAAAGTTAAAGGATGGAGGAAATAACGGATTTTTTTCATCTGACAGTCATTTTTACTAAAACAGGCCCCTTTAATCTTAAGAAACTTTTCTTTATCTTTATATTTTTGCCTTTAAAATATGCTGTTAGAAAATCTCTTGGGGAAATACCTTTTATATTATTAGCACCGGCGAGCCCCAAACCTAAGAACAAAATATCCTCTAAAGCGCAATCCTCTTCTTTAATATCAACAACATCCTCTAAAGAAAACCACTTTTCTCTTACCTTAAACGCTAATTTAACACCTCCCTTTTCCCAATAAGGAAATCCCAACTTAAGTAATAACTGAGAAAAATCTTTTAGGCTATATTTGGTAAGAATAAGGGAATGGGAACGAAGAAATGTAGAAAGTATCTCTTTATTCCAAAAAGGACAATCTTTAATAGACTCTGAATAATCAAAGGCAATGAGATTTAGAAAACCTTTCTGAGGAATATGTATTTTACCCTCAAGATAAATCGTCTTTTCCTTAGCTACAATATGAGGAAAGAGATTTTGAGAATAAAAATAATAGAAAATATTTACACTAAAAAAAATAACCAGAAAAAAAGATAAAAAAAACTCAATAAAAAGACATAGTTTTCTTAAATTTAGTCCGATAATCATCAAGTCAAGAAGAATTTATCCAGAACCTGTGGATAAATGGCGGAATTTGATGCAATATACCCTATTGTTTTAGGAGTAGGTGGAAAACCTTTTAAGTCGGTAAACTGACCACCTGCCTCTTTTATGAGTGTTACTCCTGCAGCAAAGTCCCAAGGACGATCATGAAATTCAATAGCAAAATCAAGTTTGCCCTCTGCCACATAACTTAAAATACGCGCTGAAGAACCAAACATGCGAATATTAAAGACTTCCCTCGCTACTTTTTCTAATACAGAAAGCATCCTGCCAGGACTATAACGGATACTGGAATCAAAAGAAACTGAGCACTCCTTTAATATACTTTTTTCTGAAGTATATATCCGTTTACCATTTTTATAGGCACCATTATTTTTTTCCCCTACATACATCTCATCATCTTTTGGCATATAAATAACTCCTAAAACAAATTCATTTTTATAAACTAACCCAATAGAAACACCAAAAATATCAATATTGCGAATAAAATTATGCGTTCCATCAAGAGGGTCAATTATCCATAACCACTCATTGTCTAAATTTTTCCTTTCTTTTTCTTCTCCTAAAATACCGTGAGCAGGATACACCTTTTTTATTTTCTCCACAATAATATCCTCTGCTTTCCTGTCTACTTCCGTAGCCAGATTTCTATCCCCTTTGGACTGAATCTCTTTAACCTTCCCAAAATTCTCCAATAAAAAATTGCCCGCCTCTTTTGCTACTTCTACTGCTAAATTAACCATTATTTACTTTTTTATATTTAATTATTTTACTCTCCCTACAGGCATTAATAATAAAAGGTCCTCTTCTAATAAATGCAATGCCTTTTTTAACTTCTCCATCATAAAAAGCACCTACAGAAACTGTCCCTAAATTTAAAGCTATAGATTGTAAATATACATTCTGCGCAATATGACCTACCTCCATATATATACCAAACCCCTCTCTCCCCATAGTAATTTGTGGTTATAGAGAAAGAAACACACACAACAATCACTAAAGGAGCTTCTCTTACCCAGACTTGACTTAATGAAGCTTTATATAATTCATTCCGAACATCTCCACTATGTGCCATAACAAGAATGTGACTATCAGGCTGGTAAGGATATACTCCTCGTTTTATATTCTCTACATTAGCTACTACCGCATAAATTGTAATAGGATACAACGCTCCTGTTGAAGGAACAGTCCTGGCATAATTATTCCTGCCATAACCTGCCCATAAAAGATTAGAAACTTCTTCTAAAGTTAAAGGTTGATTAGTGTAATCCCTTATAGACCTTCTTTCCTGAAAAACATCTTCTAATAATAAAGTTCCTTTTTTGGGGGAAGGTAAAGAAACTGTTATAGACGAAGAGAAAATAGAAGCACTCATTATATTAGAATATTAGAAATAAAATAAAAATTTATTTTTTACGACGCTTCTTATATTATACAAAAAATAAAATGACAAATATTTTTTATAAATACTTCCCAAAGGAAATTAATAGGCTGGATACAGCAGGCATACCACCGCCCTTTTCTTCTTTCTCAGGCTTATCTTTACGCCTCAGTAGGAATTAGAAGTTAAGGGAATAAGGGCTATCTTTCAAAGAACTCTTACTTTCAACTGACAGCCATAATAATCCCACTATTTTAAGAAACAAATTCTTCTAAATTATAAAAGAAATTTTGGTTCAACATCAAGCGACTTTAGAAAAAAACATAAGTAATTTCCCTGAAAGAGAAGAAACTACATAAACAAATATATTTCTCTTGCTACTGTATCTTCAGACAATAGCATACTGCCACTGCTTCTGTGCCACCACCTGAATCTATTGCTGTTCTACAACCATCCGTTCCCCAAGGAAGGGTACCAATATACCCGCAATCATCTTCGTCACAGGTATCTGCCAAGCCTGCTTCTCTTGCACCCGAACATCCAACTCTAATAGATCCAGAAGGACATCTACAGACTGCCGAAGTCCCACCCGTGTTCTGCACTGTTGTAACCTCAAAACTCCCCATCATTTCACTCACCCACATACCTTTACTTCTAAGATAAACATCATTAACATCCAGATTATAATCCTGATTATTTTCAGGGGAAGGATTCTGGGGGTTTGAGGTACCAATACCCACATTGTAGGTATTTTTTATAGTAACTATATCCCTATCACCTGCCCTGAGGATTAAATCACCACCTCCTGCAGAGGTCGCTCCAACTAAAGCATGATTTCCTGACCTTACACCTAAAAATCCCACCTGGCTACCCCCTGCATTCCAATGAAGAGCTGCTGTACTGAAATCAGGTGTAGAAATAGTAACGCGGGCCGAAGAAGAAAGGTTATCCGTCCCAATACCTACATTGCCATCTGCATTTATCCTCATCGCCACAATATGAGGA
>CAZWON010000026.1:0-18568 GCA_964635565.1 uncultured Planctomycetia bacterium | reverse complement strand
CCAAAAAGCACAGAGAATCAGGGTTAATTCGTGTGGTATTTAAATTGTCAGAAGAACCTATTACTTCAGACCCTCAAGAGCGCTGTTTTAAGTTCTGCCGGTGCTATGCAAAAAATAAGCCTTGGAAATCGGCGATACCTACTAATTTATCTGCTTGTGTTAAATATTATCGTAACCAAGAGAGGTTGATTTATAACAGAGGAATCAAGGAAGGCAGAAGCAAGGAGGAGATTGCAAAGGAGATAGAGGCTTTAAGAAAACACTGCGAGAAGTTATTGGTAAAATGTGCTCAACACGAAACTATGAAAGAAGTGGGGAGAGTGCTTAAAAATTTTAAATTCGGAAAGTAGAAGATAGAATAGGGCAGGTGACAAATTATTTACAGGACTTTGTTAAAAATTAGCTACAGAGAAATTTATTTTTAAATCGTTGAGATTTGATTTCAGCAAAATAGAGCTTAACTTCTTGAGAGTTTTTTGACAAATAGGCATAAGTTGTAAACAAGATAAGTTTATAGAGAGTATACTTGAAGTCATTGAATGTGGTAGGTGAGGATTATATCTTAACCCCCTAATTCTTTGGACAAACTATGGTAAATAGGAGACAAACTTTTTAAGGAAGAATAAGGGGGAATATAGGATGAGTTTAAAAAGGATATGAAAGCCAGAGGATAAGTTAAAAGTATTAAAGGAGGTGGAAGGAGAACAAATAGGTAAAAGTATGCAGGAAATATCAGATATAGAGATTATTTAAAACTACAAAGAGAGAATGAAAAGCTTAAAAAGATACTTGCGGATAAAGAAACGAGCATCAGACTTTAAAAGAGAGGATAAAAACAAACTATGTATCTTTTCTTAAAGCAAGCTACTTTACTCCTACCAGAGTTAATCAGTTATGGAAGAGATTAAAAGTGCCTATATAAAGGGAGAGAATAGAAGAGTGAGGATATTTTCCGCCATAGTGTACAACTTCAACATTTCGGTAACAAATTTGCAATTTGTTTAAGTTTTTCTAAAGGGGTTTGATAATTTAAAGAACTATGCCTTCTTTGATAATTATATCTATACATAAACCCATTGAGTTCAGCTATAAGGTCATTTTTGGTCAAAGTAGTTCTTTGGCATAGTATACACTCATAGTTAAGAATTTTCCAGAATCTTTCGATTTTTCCATTTGTCTGAGGTCTATAAGGTCTTGTATAAGAGTGTTTGACATTAAATATTTTCAACATTGTTTCAAAAAAGTGTGTATCCTTGGCTTTCTGGGAAGTATAAGAAGTAAATTCTTAAGCCATTATCAGTCATAACTTCTTCTAACTTTATCCCATGCAGATTAAACCACTTATAAGCTCTGGAAAAGGCCTGGGAAACACAGGCTGCCGTAGGTTTTTTATCAATTAGCTCTACATAAGTAAGTCTTGTACAATCATCTAACAAACCAAAGAGATAATATTTTCTTCTTTCTACTACAAGTGTTTTTGGTAAACTATACGTATCTGAGTGTAACAACTCACCAGGATAACGTTTCTCATATCGTTTAACGTATTTCTTCCGTCTATCATTTAAAGGATAACGTTTAAATGTTCTATATATAGTTGATACTGATGGATGGATACGAAAACGTCCTTTGATAAGATGATATATTTCAAATTCATTAGCTTGAAACCTACGATGTATTTTAATAATCGTTCTTTCTTCGTCTTTAGTTAGCATTTTAAGCTGGCCAGGTTTTGGGCCTCTCTTTTGAGGCAATAAAGCCTCGGTATCTTTCCCAGCTTTAACCCAGCGTTCATAATATTTGCGTATATCCTTACGATGTACCTTAAAGGTTTGGCATAATTGAGTAACTGTTTTAAAATTTTTACTCTTTTTTTGTTTGATAAGCTCATACTCATTAAGAACTAATAGCCACTTACTGGTTATTGCCTGCTTTAGTGTTTTATTCATCGGTAACAGCCTCCTTTTTTAAACATTCCTATTATAAAAACTGTTACCGAAATTGTGAAGAACTACACATAGGCGGATTCACCTTTGGTGGAAACCTTATAGATTGTTTTACCAGGAGGCTCCTTCTTCAGGTTATTGGATATTCTTTACCTTCTTCAGTAATTGTTCCCCAGATAGAGAAACTTTTAAAAGAAAGAGCGTCAGCCGGCCTTATTATTCGTATAGATAACGGCCCTGAATTCAGAAGTTATCGTTTTAAAGAATTATTAGAGAACTATAAAGTAACCCATGAAAGTATCCATATAAAACATCCAGAAGAAAACAGCTATATAGAGGGTTTCCATTCTATATTGGAAGTAGAGGTATTAAGCAGGCAGGAATTTGATAGTTTAGAAGAATTAAAAGATACCTTAAAAAGATAGGAATACTTTTACAACCATTTAAGAATCCACTCCTCTATAGGATATAAAGCACCTGTTGAATTTGAGAAGGAATTAGAAAATAGATGTTTTAAAGAGAGCAAATTGGTACTGGTATGAATAAAAAATATTGTCTAATTAAAAAAAGGGACTTGTCCAAAAATAGGGGGTTAACCCACTTATGCCAAAAAAATGGATTTTTTATCTTTGGTCTGGAATGGAGTAAATAAGAAACCTACCAAATGCTATTGGGTACTAGAAGTAATAGGGGCAAATATCTATCAAGATTACCTCTATCCTCTCTATAGTGAACTTTATTCAAATTATGCCGATGAATTCAAGAGTGAAAATAAACAGATTTTAAAAGCAATTGATACTTTAGATAGTTATCTTAAGGGTAAGGGTATATGGGTAATAGATAGAGGTGGAGACCGAAAAACTCTTATAAATCAATTAGTTTCAAGGAGTTTAAGATTCATAATCAGAATAAAATCTAACCGTTATTTAAACTTAAATACTTCTCAAGGGAAATTAGCTAAAGAGATTGCTTCTAATTTGAACTGCTTTCTTAAATATCAGTTAGAGATAAATAATCAAGGTTATAAGGAGAAGAGAAAATTGAATTTAGGAAAAATTAAGATAAGGATTCCTAGAATAGATTGTGAATTATCCTTAGTAGTAGTAAAAGGATTTGGTCAGGAGCCGATGCTTTTATTAACTAATGTAGATAAGAATCCAATAATAATCTTAGAGATGTATTTAACTAGATGGAAAGTAGAGGAAAGTATAAGATTCCTAAAACAGGAGTATAATTTAGAAGATGTGAGAGTAAGAAATTATGCATCTTTAAAAAATACAGTTGCCCTTTTATTGGCTGTATTTTATTTTTTAAGTGTATATTTAGGGAAGAAATTAAAATTGAATATCTTACTTAAAAAAATCTATAAGAAAGCAAAGAGATTTTTTCAGATTCCTGTTTTTAAGCAATACGCATTAGCAGATGGGATACATAGAATACTCTTTAATACTAAATGGAAATATTCACAAGATAAAAAAACTTACAAGATAGAACCTAAACAGCTCCTTCTATCATTTATGGATATTTGAAAAAAATAGGTAAACTCCAGTAAAAATGTTTCTTGAATAAGAGTATAAAAAAGGTTATAATGATGTTTAGCATAAACCTTAAGAGCAATATTTAAAATTATCAAAAAAGATATTTTTAAAAAACAAAGTTTCTTTTACTTAAGTTGATATTTCTACCCCTAATAAATTAACAATCGTAATTTGAAAAAAAACACAAAACAAAAAATCTTTTTTATTTTTTTTAGTACTTTTGTTATTTTATTTTCTTTCTTTTCATTTGCTCAAGAGGAAAGCCTAAATAAGTATATTGAAGAAGGCAAAAGCTTCGAAGAAGAAGGTAGATTTGCAGAGGCAATTAAAGCGTATTCTAAAGCTATTCGTTCTGCACCCTCCAGCCCTATAGCAGCAATAGCTTATTTTAGAAGGGGCAATATTTATCTTAACCGCCAGAAAAACTATTCTGCTGCTATAGCAGATTTTAGTAAAGCAATAAAACTGGATTCTCAGAATAGCCAATATTATTATTGTCGGGGAAAGGCATACTTTATGAAGAGACGTTGGGCAGCGGCATTAAGAGATTTTGATAAGATTACAGAAATCGACCCTGAATATTTGTCAGGTGAACCATATTATGCTCGGGGGTATATATATTGGAAAATACGTGATTATGGCCAGGCCATTGCTAATTTTACAAAAGCAATTGAGATTAATCCTTCAAGGTCAAAATATTATATAGATAGAGGAGCAGTTTATTTTGATATATACAATTACAAAGCAGCAAATCGCGATTGGCTAAAGGCTAGAGAACTAAACCCAGATTTTCAGGAACGCAAACTTATTGAAGAAAACTTAAAAATAGTCTCCCGTTATATAAATGTAAGCAGAAAGTATACCACCGATAAATCAAAGAATAGAAAAGTGTCTTGGACAGAGCAACAGTACAAAGATAGAAACAGAGATGCTTCGGCTAATTTGTTATCAGATGAAAAAATCAGTGATTTGTTTAGTAAGTGGAGTGATTTAATAATTGAAGCTATTAGTAGTATTAGGGAGGATAATGCACCTGTGGCATTTCAATCATTAAAAGAGAGCATAATGAGGGCCGAGGAGCTAAAAGGTGTGTTAGATGATAGCGGCATGCCTTTGGATTTTGCTGAGATAATGGAAAATCTATCTTTATCTCTGAAGGACTATTTGGAGTTTAGAGTGTTGATGGATAAATTAGAGAGGCACGCAAAAACGATGCCAGACAATCTTTCAACAAAGTACTTTTTATTAGAAGCGGTAAAAAAAGCACGCCGGCATCTGGATAATTCTAGCAATTATCTTGAGAAAGCAGGAGGTATTGCTCAAAAAACAGCTTCTTTTAGGGAGATTTACAGCCCTTTTGTTGAAGAATTAAGATCTATGATTGCGGAAAGCAGAGAAAATAACGCACTCTTAATCAATAAGTTAGAAAAAATAATTGCAGAAAAAGATGCAATGCAAGATTTAAAGAACGAATGGGCATTTTACCTAAAGAAAGCACAAGAAACAATTGAGAATAAAGATTTTTTTTCAGTGGCAATATATATTAGCACCGCCACAGAAACAATAACTCAAATAGGGCAATTGGTTGGGCAAGGTAATGCAGTGCAGAAAGAAATAGAGGCAATGAAGAAAATTACCGCCATTTATAACGATTTAAACAACACCTATCAGATGATGGAAGAAAAGCATTTAGACAATCGGGAGAAAATAAAGCAGTGGCTTTTACAGTCTTACAAGCATATAAAGAAAATTGAAAAAGAAATCGATGACAGCATTATAATAGAAATATCCAATATTCTTAAAGAGGAGCTAAATAAGTTAAAATGGTAAAGGCAGTGGATAGATTAAATTAAGAGTATTTTGGTGAGATTGCGCCCCAGATGTTTAAATAGAAGAAGTTAAAACTAATAAGTTTTTTAAGCAAGAAGGTACTCATTATTATTTTATAGAAAATGGGAAATGGTTTTGATGACACAATTCAAAAAGTAGGTCTTAGAAGGCAAGATATTGTTGATAGCAGAGAGGCTAAATATTATTGTCCGGGAGAAGACGGTGCGGTTTATTCGGGATATATTGTTTTAACGAGCGAGAAGTTGATTTTTATTTCAAGCAAGAGGCTATTTAGGCCGGCAAAGATTGTATATGAGATAAAAATATCTCAAATTCAAAAGATAATTAAATTTCTAAAAAATAATTTTACAATTTTTGCTAATACTGCCGGCAAGGATGCTAACTTTCTAAAAAAATTAGTTAGTACAAAAAATGCACGGTTAACGATAAAAGATGGAAAAACATTTGTAGAAGAAATTAAAAAGAGGAAGGATTATTTAGGTAGTGATGCTTTAAGGTGATTAAAAACTAAGTTAGCGCATTGAAAAAACAAAATAACTTATCCAAAAGGATAAAAAATATGCCAAAGAAAGATAGAAAAATAAAGATAATAGGTTTTACTTTTGCATTTTTGTTAGTTTGCCCAGCAATTTACTGCCAAGCAAATTCGCAGGCTTTAGAGAAAGTATCTCTTCGACAAATTTACGATTATCAAATAAGCGAATTTGCAGAAGAGTCATTTAGCTGGGATTTGCCTCAAGGCAGAATCTCTGAGGCTCAGATAAACAAAGAAGCTATTCTTGCCGGCTGGGGTGCATTTAGCCAAAACTTTGGACTTCAGGGAGCAGTATTTACTTATATGGAAGAATGCTTATCAGCTTCTTTTCTCAGCAACATAAATAATCTCTGTGGCAAAATCGGGGGTTATTTTGTTTTGCTTCAATTGGCTATAGACCTTGCCAATAAAGATTATAAATCCGCAAATATTAACTTTGCCAAGGGAAGTATTGGCTATGCGATAGGAAAGTGGGGTTCTTCGGCTTTTAAAATAGGCGCAGCTGCGGCAGTGGCAGTTGATTGGTATCTTACTACAATTGCTACTACTGTTTACAAAGCACACGATGATTTTTATTACCGGGTTTTGACGTACTATTTTGTGAGAGGTCCAGGCAGGAGACATTTGAGAGATTGGAAGAAAGTTTTTATGGCTGCTGATGTGAACAGTAAAGAAGATGTGCTTAAGATTGTGGATGATTATGTGGAGGAATTTTGGAGCTCCGAAGAGGAGATGATAACTGCTGTGAGCGCTTTAAAGGGTTTTGCGGGTAAATGGTATAGGAGTTATCCTACAGTAACGTTTGTCCAAGCGAAGGAACATTTTAAAAAATATGTTAAGTCTATATTGATTTTCCCCTATTTGCAACCTTTAATAGAAAGGATTATGGAAGAAAATGTAAATAGAAAGATACGGGAGATAAAAGAGCGTTTTTTTGCATTAGCGAAAGAGCTCAATAGAGAATATACAATAAATGGCGTGGTAAAAGGACCTAAAGATATGGTAAAAGGTCTTTATGTAGAAATACCTAATTTTCTTAGCACAACCACAGACTCTGGAGGAAGGTTTCAGTTTAAATTCACCTTATGTTCACTGCTTTGCTCGCGCCCCAAAAAACTTGAGATTAGACTGCGGGTTCCTTCTCAAGACGGTTTTAAATATATGCATAAGCAGGGAAAAATTACCAAAAAGCACAGAGAATCAGGGTTAATTCGTGTGGTATTTAAATTGTCAGAAGAACCTATTACTTCAGACCCTCAAGAGCGCTGTTTTAAGTTCTGCCGGTGCTATGCAAAAAATAAGCCTTGGAAATCGGCGATACCTACTAATTTATCTGCTTGTGTTAAATATTATCGTAACCAAGAGAGGTTGATTTATAACAGAGGAATCAAGGAAGGCAGAAGCAAGGAGGAGATTGCAAAGGAGATAGAGGCTTTAAGAAAACACTGCGAGAAGTTATTGGTAAAATGTGCTCAACACGAAACTATGAAAGAAGTGGGGAGAGTGCTTAAAAATTTTAAATTCGGAAAGTAGAAGATAGAATAGGGCAGGTGACAAATTATTTACAGGACTTTGTTAAAAATTAGCTACAGAGAAATTTATTTTTAAATCGTTGAGATTTGATTTCAGCAAAATAGAGCTTAACTTCTTGAGAGTTTTTTGACAAATAGGCATAAGTTGTAAACAAGATAAGTTTATAGAGAGTATACTTGAAGTCATTGAATGTGGTAGGTGAGGATTATATCTTAACCCCCTAATTCTTTGGACAAACTATGGTAAATAGGAGACAAACTTTTTAAGGAAGAATAAGGGGGAATATAGGATGAGTTTAAAAAGGATATGAAAGCCAGAGGATAAGTTAAAAGTATTAAAGGAGGTGGAAGGAGAACAAATAGGTAAAAGTATGCAGGAAATATCAGATATAGAGATTATTTAAAACTACAAAGAGAGAATGAAAAGCTTAAAAAGATACTTGCGGATAAAGAAACGAGCATCAGACTTTAAAAGAGAGGATAAAAACAAACTATGTATCTTTTCTTAAAGCAAGCTACTTTACTCCTACCAGAGTTAATCAGTTATGGAAGAGATTAAAAGTGCCTATATAAAGGGAGAGAATAGAAGAGTGAGGATATTTTCCGCCATAGTGTACAACTTCAACATTTCGGTAACAAATTTGCAATTTGTTTAAGTTTTTCTAAAGGGGTTTGATAATTTAAAGAACTATGCCTTCTTTGATAATTATATCTATACATAAACCCATTGAGTTCAGCTATAAGGTCATTTTTGGTCAAAGTAGTTCTTTGGCATAGTATACACTCATAGTTAAGAATTTTCCAGAATCTTTCGATTTTTCCATTTGTCTGAGGTCTATAAGGTCTTGTATAAGAGTGTTTGACATTAAATATTTTCAACATTGTTTCAAAAAAGTGTGTATCCTTGGCTTTCTGGGAAGTATAAGAAGTAAATTCTTAAGCCATTATCAGTCATAACTTCTTCTAACTTTATCCCATGCAGATTAAACCACTTATAAGCTCTGGAAAAGGCCTGGGAAACACAGGCTGCCGTAGGTTTTTTATCAATTAGCTCTACATAAGTAAGTCTTGTACAATCATCTAACAAACCAAAGAGATAATATTTTCTTCTTTCTACTACAAGTGTTTTTGGTAAACTATACGTATCTGAGTGTAACAACTCACCAGGATAACGTTTCTCATATCGTTTAACGTATTTCTTCCGTCTATCATTTAAAGGATAACGTTTAAATGTTCTATATATAGTTGATACTGATGGATGGATACGAAAACGTCCTTTGATAAGATGATATATTTCAAATTCATTAGCTTGAAACCTACGATGTATTTTAATAATCGTTCTTTCTTCGTCTTTAGTTAGCATTTTAAGCTGGCCAGGTTTTGGGCCTCTCTTTTGAGGCAATAAAGCCTCGGTATCTTTCCCAGCTTTAACCCAGCGTTCATAATATTTGCGTATATCCTTACGATGTACCTTAAAGGTTTGGCATAATTGAGTAACTGTTTTAAAATTTTTACTCTTTTTTTGTTTGATAAGCTCATACTCATTAAGAACTAATAGCCACTTACTGGTTATTGCCTGCTTTAGTGTTTTATTCATCGGTAACAGCCTCCTTTTTTAAACATTCCTATTATAAAAACTGTTACCGAAATTGTGAAGAACTACAAGCATAGGGTGACCATTTACGAAATGAGGAGTCATGTTGGATAAGCTCTCCGGCATAATTGGTTAATACCTCACGGTCATGAGCTTTACGTTTAGGTTTTTTAAGATAAAACTCATGTTTCTTAGCTCTATCAATTATTGTAGGCAGAGATACTTGCTGATTATATTTCGTCTTTAATTGTTCTTTAACAAAACTGTAATTATAGGATTTTAAAGGTGTCTCTTTATCTTTGATTAGTTTTTGCTCAAATTCAAGTTCTTTGAGGATATTTTTCTCTACTGCAGAACTAATAAGGCGAGTATTTTTCTTACGATTATATTGAATAGAGAATTTACTAGGGTTCATTTTATACTGTTTAAGAAGAATAGCAAAGCGACTTTTTTTAATACCAAAAACCTCAAGGAGATACTTTCGAGGTATTTCCTTGTGGATATAGCGATTAAAAAGGTTTTTGACCTGTTCATCAGTGAATTTTTTGTGTAGTTGAGCCATAATTGAACCTCCTTTTTAGAGGTATAATTTATGGCTTTTTAGCTCTTTTTAAAAGTTCACTTTTAAAACTTAAATTGTTTTAAAATAGTCCACTTTTAAATTTTAAATAACATACAGTAGTTAAGAGATTGACAAAAGTCTAAAAATATGTTATATTTAACTGTTTAAAAATGGAAGAAAGAAGAAAAGAGTCCCGAACTATTATTTCTTTTCCTGTGGCATGTGATTTCCTACCTCGGCGGAACTATTTCTATACCGTATGCAAGGATTTAAGCCACAATGGCATAAGAATCATTACCAATAACTTTATTCCTCGGGGAGGTTTTCTTAAGATGAATCTCAACTTAATAGACAAAATTATTAATTTGAAAGCTAAAGTGATGTGGTGTAATAAAGAGAGGTATGCTGATAGATACCAAGCAGGGCTAAAATTTATTGAGTTAGATAATATCAGCAAAACATATCTTAGGGGATTTATAGTTTCTGTGCAAAGCAGGCATTGATAAGAAGATGGGAAGAGCAGAGACAAAAAGAAAGAATTGTGTTAATTGTAATAAATCCTTAAAAAGGATAAATTGGTATTACCGACAAGAGAAATATTTTTGTAACAAGAATTGTTTCAAAGAGTATTTAAAAAAGGAGTCTTCCCAATAATCTTTTTATGTTTGTAGAAAAAAGAAGATACCCTCGAGTAAAACAGTCCCTTCCTATAAAATTGTGTGATAATGAGTATGATATAGTTACGGAGACCAAAAATATTAGTGGTAATGGTGTGTATTGTGCAGTAAATAGAAAATTGCCTCTTATGACAAAGCTTAAAATTATCCTTTTGATACCTCTTAGAAAAAATAATAGAAAAATTCTTAGAAAAATAACATGTAATGGTATAGTTGTCCGTCAAGCATATATGAAAAATAATGGGAAATATAGTTACGATACAGGAATATATTTTAATGAAATAAAGGAATCCGATAGAAAAGTTATCCTTTCTTATATAGATACTTCCCTTAAAAAAACTTTCTAATATCCTTATGCTTACAAGAAATATGCCTTTAAAGGTAAAATTTATATGTGGATTCATTTACCGTCATGAGGAAATTTATAATAGAGTAAAATCATTGATGCAAGATTATTTTGGAATAATTGATTATGAGTCTAAGGTTATACCTTTTGATTTTACTACATATTATAATGAAGAGATGGGGGAACCTTTATTTAGAAAGTTTGTAGCTTTTAAGAATTTAAAAGAAAGCGAAGTATTTCCCCAGATAAAAATACGTTGTATAGAAATAGAGAAAGAATCTGCTATAAGAGGAAAGAGGGTAGTGAATATTGATCCAGGATATATAACTTTGGCAAAATTAGTGCTTTTTACAACAAAAGATTTTTACCATCGTCTCCATATAGAAAAAGGGGTTTACGCTGAAGTAACTTTAAAATACGTTAAAGGACATTTTGAATATTTTGAATGGACATATCCTGATTATCGAAGTGATATCTATCAAAATATTTTTTTGAAAATAAGGAGTATATATAAAAACCAGTTAAATTATAAAGAACAAGACACATTCAAATAGATATCCCTATATGCTTTACCTTAAGGACAAAATCACCTTATTAGATAATATTTATGATAGCATAGGGAGGAATTTGGAGAAGTGTTTTTTATGCCCCCGAGAATGTGGCATAAATCGGTTAAGAGGAGAAAAAGGAAAGTGCGGGATAGGTAAAGACCTTTTAATATATTCTGCATTTCTTCATAAAGGAGAAGAGCCACCTTTAAGCGGGAAAGAGGGAAGTGGAATTATATTCTTTTCTGGATGTAATCTAAGGTGTGTTTACTGCCAAAATTACCCCTTTTCTCATCTAATGAAGGGAAAAATAGTTACTTCTCACAAACTTGCAGAAATAATACTTATCTTGCAGGATAAAGGCGCCCATAATATAAATCTTGTTACTGCAACACCCTTTTTACCTTTAATTGTTGAATCTCTTCTTGTTGCCTTCAAAAAAGGCTTTGACTTACCTATAGTTTATAATACTTCGGGCTATGAATCTATTTCTACGTTAGAGATGCTTAAGGGGGTTATAGATATTTATTTAACAGATTTAAAGTATATAAATCCCCATACTGCTTATAAATTCTCATCTGCTTATGATTATCCTTATATAGCTAAAAGGGCGATAAAAGAAATGTATCAGCAGAGAAAGAATGCTTCTTTTTATAAAAATATTATGAAAGAAGGTATTATAATAAGACACTTATTGCTTCCTGGATATATAGAGGAAAGCAAAAAAATTCTTCTTTGGCTTAAGGAGAATATACCTTCAGGATATATAAGTATTATGGTGCAATATCACCCGTATTATAAGGCTTATCTATATCCTGAGATTAATAGAAGAATTCATAAAGAGGAATACACTGCTATATGTGAGTTTATAGAGGAAATAGGAATAGAGAAAGGCTGGATTCAGGAGTTCCTTCCCGATAGTCATCTCGCAGGGGTTTATATATCTCCACAGATTCCCTTTTAATTTTTTAACCATAGGCTTATATTAGAATATTATAAAATAAGTAAAGAAATATTAATAAAAGTAAAATTAACTCCTTTTATTCACAGGTTTTTATAAAAATTTAAAAATATATTGATTTTATTATATATTTCGTTGTTTTTTGGCATTTATAAAAGTTAACATAAGATATATTATAGGAAGTAAGATAACACATCTATTGAGATGACTAATTGGTAAATATTTAATTAATTATTCAAGGAAGACAGAGACTATTGCTGATATACAATAAAACTGTTAGGATATTTATCTTTAAGGCTATTTAATACTGAGGTAGCTTTTTCTTTATTTAAAAAGCCTCCTATACGCACTCTATGCCATATTCCTTTTTCTTTTAAATTTTTGCTCGCAAGATAAGCAGAATAATAACCCTCTTTTTTCAGCTTATCAACTAATAAAAGAGCTTTGTTCTTTTCACGAAAGGATGCTATCTGGATTGCAAAGGGTCTATTTATCTTCTCTACGTTTTTCTTCTCAAAAGGTTTTATCATATCAAAAGCAGTTTCAATTTGAGCCTTTTTATTCCCTTCTTCTGAGAAATCTCCTTCTAATACTTTATATCTTTTTTTATTATAATAAGCAATATTAATAGCAATGATGATAACAACTAAAATAATTGGCGCAATAAACCACTTTCCTTTTCCTTCCATTTTTTCCTCCTCTTTTTATTATATTGCTTCTGAATAAAATATTATATTAATTTCCTTTTGCCAAGGATTATTATTAATTTCTTTAACTTAAGATTAGTTTTCTAATCCATATAACTGAGAGCTTCTTGGATGATAGGAAGGATAGAATTAATTTCTTCTTTAGACATTCTTCCTAAGCGCACAAATCTAAAATTGCCCTCGCTATCTTTATTTTCACGGGTAATCTGTAATTTCTTTGCACCTTTATTATAAGAATATACACTTACGGTAAGCCTATCCGTATTGGTTTCCCATGATTTTGAGAAAAGACACTCATCTAAATACCGATTATATGCCATTTTCCCCTCCTTCTAAAAATTTTATTTTTTATAGATGTCATAATAGATGAAAAAATTTTAACTTATTTAGTATATTAATTACTTCCTACTATTTGTTCAAGAAGATTATCAAAAGATATAGGCGAATGAGGATCGTAATAGAGCTTTTTTATATTAATGGATAGTTTATACCTACGTCCTCCTGAAGAGTTGAATTTGTTTATATTATTGATAAGCCTTAAGCATACTGCTTCTCCACTATTTCTTTCTGCCTCAATAGCAAAAACAATGAATTCATCATCTCCTATGCGGGCAATAATATCAGATTTTCGAAAAGTATTTCTTAATAAAGAAGCCATATCCACTAAAGCAGCGTCTCCTTCATAAGGACCATAGTTTTTGTTTATATCATTAAGATGAATGATATCTATATAAATGATATACATTCCTCGTTTGGTCCTATTAGATAGTTTTAATTGTTGTTCCCCTAAAAGAATAAGCCCTTTTTGGTTAAAAAGTCCTGTAAGGTCATCAATTAAAGCCATAGCTCGTAATTCTTCTCGGATTCTCACTAGCCCTGTAATATTATGTAACCACACAAGATACCCAATTTCTCTTTGCCACTCTATTGGTATTGTTCTCATTTCTAAGAGTATTTTTACATTATCAGGGCGAGTAATTTCAATTTCTATAGTTCTTTTAGGGTTAATTGAGAACTCAAACATTTCTCCCTCTAAGCCTTTTCTATTTCTTCCAAAGAGAGATTCTGCTGCATGATTAGCAAATCTTACTATCCCATCAACATCAACGATAATAATCGGTTCGGTATTTTCTTCTATTATTCCTCTTAAGGTTTCCTCTACTGAGGCCAATTGGTTCAGTCTTTCAAAGAGGGATTTTATTTTCTGATGGCGCTTAATAGTAAGGAATACATAACGTGCTAACTGATTTCTATTTACTTCATTTTTTACAATACACTCATCTGCACCTGCCTCTAAATAATGTAGAATCTCCTTTTCATTATCTATATCTACCATCAATATAATAGGGATATTAAAATATCTTTTCTTTAGTTTTATAATCATATCCATTTCATCTGAGGAAGAATGAAAATCAAAAAATATTGCATCAAACATACCATCGTCAAAAGAAACCAATATTTTATCTAAATTATCAGATACTTTTATATCAAATGAATAGAACGATGTTTCTCTTAAAGCATCACAAATAAAATTAGCATCGCTTTTGTTTCTATCAAAGAGTAATATCCTGAATGTATCTATATTTTTACTTTTATTCATAGATTATACCGCTCTATCTTATTTTTGCGGTGGTAAACAACTTTCAATTTTTTCCTTCTCCTCTTTACTTATGCCTCTAAATTCTATCCCTATGTTAAAAAAGACCTCATTT
The DNA here is from genome assembly GCA_964635565.1 of uncultured Planctomycetia bacterium. Classification (GTDB taxonomy): domain Bacteria; phylum Omnitrophota; class Gorgyraeia; order Duberdicusellales; family 4484-171; genus CAZWON01. Next base: position 4,062 of record CAZWON010000026.1, on the reverse strand, counting down.
AGCATAAGATTCGTCTTTTCTTTAATCCAAACAACAGCTCCCTTGCATTCTAGAGGTATTTCTGATAGATATATTTTTAGAACTAAATTTTCATGAATATTTAATTTGTTTTTAATAACTACCCTAATGCCTCCTATACTAATATCTTCGGTATAAGTAGAGATAGGTTCTCCTGTAGGGGAATAGATATGAACAGTATAGGGAAACTTCGTTCTTAAGAATCTTCTTCTATTTATACCATCCCATTTCATTTTACCACTTCTTAAAAATATTTACATTATTTTTCTTTTAAAAGTTGCTTTATTAAGATATCTATCTCCTCTTGACTTAAAATTCTATTGCCAGACACATTTTTTTCTTCGAATAAGGATATAGAAGCTTTTACGCCTTCTTTTAATTGTTGTAACTCATCTATAGAGGATAAAATTTTTCCTATTTTCACACCTTTAAAAACAGGATCATTTATAAAGGAAGAGTTGGAACATAAAGAGATACATAGGTATTTTTTCTGAATATCCCAGAAGAGATCCCCTTCTTTTATCTTAAGATTTTTATCTTCTTCACCAGCTATGTTCGTTGTGGGGATAGAAAAGCATATCCTTTCACATAATACTAATACTGGCACCTCTAAGGGAAGAATTTTTTTAACTGCATTTATTGCCAGCGGGTTGAATATTTGGGCATAGAAACTATAATTATTACTTTTAAATAATAACTTCATTAGTTTCTCCTATGAAGAAGCATTATCAATATAGAGTTTTATTCTCTCTCCTAAATGTATCTTTCTTAAATCAGAAGGTGAAGCAAAGACCTTACCGATAACAACAACAGGACTAGCAGGGACAGGTTTTTCTGTGTTACTTAAGGGTGTAGGACCAAAGAATATACAGATTGATTTTTCTTGCGACCAATAAGCAATATCTCCTTTTTCTACATCCATAGAAGCTCCGTCCGCAGATGCCTTAAAGCCTATATCAAAATAAATTTCATCACCCCAGCGAGAAACTACTGAATTAATAGGTAAATGATGAATAATTTCCTTTGCACATAAAGAATTATTTAGCTCACCCTCAAAACTAAAATTTTCTGTTTTAAATTTTATCTTCATTTTAATAATTTATTTATATATTATAACTAAAAATTAATAAATTAAAACCCTCTACTGGCAAGATGTTTATCTACGAAATCAATAATGAGTCTTTGTTTTTTATTAGAAATGTTGTAAAATTCAACACCCATAGCAGAGTATTCAATAGGAGAAATACCATTACTAGATACCCATACTACTTTTGCTTCGACTTCGATAATGCCTGGTTGAGGCAATAAATATACTCGCATACTAAGTATTTCTCCTATAGAGAATATCTTTTCCCCAATGAGAAATATTCCAATGGCACTTAAATTAATTATCCTCCCTCTATAAAAATCTTCAGAGGAAAATTTCTTTTTGTATTCAACTGTTCCCCTAAAAGGAATACGCTTAAATCTCCTTCTTAGTTTCTTTTTAACAATCATTTCAATCTTTTCTTCTTCTTTAAAACTCTGTAATGCTGTTTCTTCTGTATTATAACATTCAAATACTTTATTTAATCCTACAATAGAAAAAAGTTTTTTCACATGAGGGCTAATATTGTAAAATTTTATTTCTCCTTTATGATTAATAACATTTTTATAAACTATCGCTAAGACAGAAACTCCAATATAATCAACAAGATTAACATTTTCCATATTACAGATAATTTTTTTATTACCTTCTCGTAGGACTTTTCCTACAGTTTCGATAAAATCAGAAGAATTAATGTCAATATTACCATCTAAATCTAATATCATTATCCCTTCTTTTTTTCTTAGTGATATATTCACTTTACTAAGCTAAATATGCCTATAAGAAAGCAATAATAACCAAAATAATACATATACCTCTTTTTTATAATTTTTTTCAAGATTGTTAATGCTAATAAGCCACTTAAAAATGCAGAAAAAAATCCCCATACATATACCATCTTAAGGCCATTATTGATAATTTTAGGCGATTCGAATATAAATGCTGCTAATATCACAGGAAGAGATGCTAAAAAAGATATTTGAAAAGAAGATTGGAAATTAAATCCTCTTCTTATTAAAGTAGAGATAGTTATTCCTGAACGCGAAATGCCAGGAACTACAGTAATACCTTGAACTATTCCAAAAATAATAGCTTCTTTTAAAGAAAAGTTATCAAGGTTTAACTTGTTTTCTTTACAATATCTACTTAATAATAAAAATGTAGTTGTAATCATAAAACCAGAGAATATAAGGTAAGGGCTATCAAAATATTTACCTACATATTTATTGATTCCCATTGCCATTAAGGATGTAAAAAAAGTAGCTACGGCAATATTTATTATAAATTGTTTTTTTCTTAAATTTATTATTATCTCCTTATAAAAAAAGACAACTACCGTAAAAAAAGTAGCTAAATGCAGCCATACAAAAAATGATATCTTATCTTCTTTAAACCATTCCACAGTGCTTATTAAATAGAGGTGTCCTGAGCTACTTATAGGTAAAAATTCCGTAATTCCCTGTATGATTCCCAAAGCTAAGGATAAAATCATAATATATTAATAACTCCTAAAGAAAAGATACAAAGAAAAAAATACCATTATCATCCCAGCACCTACAACAAAAAATGTAATTATATCTATGTTATTCTTTCTATTTTTCTTTATAAATTCAGTAGAAAATATATTATCTTCTGGCTTATTTTGTTCCTTCCTATCAAGAACTATTCCTAAATAATCTCGGCAACTTTGACATATACATAAGTGTTCCTCCACAAGGCGACATTCTTCCTCAGAAATTGTATGGGCTACATATCCTGATATAATATTTTTTATTTTTTCGCAATCCATATAAAAAAGAATAAAAGGGGTAAAACAAAAAGATTTATTTTTCTTTTTATCTTACCCCACTAAGAAATTAGCTCTTTTATCTTTTAAACCTATTGTTTCTATCAAATCTTGGACGGCGTCTTAAGGCTTTACTTACTCTTAATTTGCGTCCTTTAATCTCTTTGCCATCCAAAGAATTAATTGCTTTTTGGATATCTTCGTCACTATTTACTTCTACGAAGCCAAACCCTTTTGAACGTCCTGTGAACTTGTCTTTAACGATTCTTGTTTCCTTAACAGAGATTCCATTTTCTTCTAAAGCAGTTTGTAATTCTTGTTCAGTCATACTATATTCTAAATTACCCACATATATTTTTTTTTCTTCGTTCATCCTTACTCCTTAATTTCATCTACCTACAAAAAAATTACCCTTTTACCTTCTTTTCTTTTTTTTTACATTTTTCCTCCTCTTTTGTGACGGCTTAGTATAATATTGCCTTTCTCGATATTCCTTTAAAATTCCTTCTCTTTTACATTGAAGCTTAAATTTATGAAGGGCACGCTCAAAATCTTCTTTTTTATCTATTTTAACTTCTGCCATTATTCCTCCTTTAGTTACTTATATTGTATCACATTTGTATATTATAGCAAGTTTTTTATAAATCGGGACCATGTCAAGTTTTAGTAGGTAGTTTTCTTGCGGTCTTAAATTAATTAAAGCTAAAGACGTAAACTTACCTTACCATTATCTGTGTAATTCTCACAACCCCATAATACCAGAGAACATTGATTTATATAACTGTTTGGTCTATCACCAAATTTATTGCTCATATCTAAAACTTACCTTTACAACAGATACCTTGTCCTGGCCAACTCACGTAAAATACCTACCCATGGTTTACTCTGATTCGGCCCCCTGTAACAAGGCAACTCTGCCTCAATATAAGGTGTTATATCTTGTTTCTTACACAATTGTTTCGCCGTTAACGGCTCTTAAATACTGCTCTTATCTCTATCTTCTTCCCTCGCTTCTTGTACCACCAGTTTTCCCGCTCGTTATTTACGATTGTTTGCCGTATTTTCAATAACGCCTGTGCCCCTTCTTCACTCCAACTCATTTCCCTTCCTTTAAATCTGTGTGCTATTACTTTGTCTACATTCGGTTCTATTGCTCCTGCACTTTCAGTAG
>CAZWON010000025.1:0-20332 GCA_964635565.1 uncultured Planctomycetia bacterium | reverse complement strand
CAGTAAAATTATTAGTCTCTGGAGGCTTGCTCAATCCAGTCCCGCTCTCTAAAAAAAAGGGTTGAAGTTCTCGGATTTGAGATTATAATAAAATATATCAAGATTCATTCGAAAAAATAATATTATTAGACTAACAATAGGTGAAGTTCTTAATGTAATGATTCAGAAAGTAACTATAGAATTACAAAAATTTTATCAGAAAAATCCTTCTCTTCTTTCAAAAGTTTTTGAGGATGAAGTAGTATTATTACCTATATGCAAAGACATGGTCAAGTTAGAAAAAATATTTATTATTACTGGGGCAGGAATACGGATTTGGGAGCTTATTGATGGACAGAGAAATGTGGAAATGATAAAGAGAGAGATTATTGAAGAGTTTGAGGTAGGTTCTAAGAAAGCAGAGGAGGATTTAATTATGTTTTTAAAAGAATTAGAAAAAAGGGGATGCATAAAGGAGGTGAAAAATGAAAAAGAATAAAAAATTAAAATCAAAAAATAAGAAAGAAGAATATTTGAGTCCAATTATTCGAGAATTACAACTTAATATTCCTGAAAAGATAGATGAAGAAACATTGAATGAGATTGTTAGTGTAATTACTACAGGAGTGGCTACTTCCTAATAAAAAGAAAAATAAACATGCAGTGCAAAATAAAAACCAAATTGGATTAAATATAGCAGATATCACCATTTTATTATCTCTTCCTTACTCTAAAGAAAAATTTATCTTAAAGAAGGATTTCCTATCTTTTTTCGTAAATCCTACTTCCTTTAATAAGCCAGAAGTCAATATCCAAATTTATTATAATAAAACTCCTCCTATTTTTCATAAGAAAAGATCAATTGTTGAAGCTGGAAGTTGGCTGCGGGCTTTTTCTTCCTCAAAGAGAAAAAAATTTCTTTACATGATTGATGCTTTTCAAGAAAAAACATTAATTAAGGGGATATTTAAAAGAAGATTTGAGTATAAAAAGATTTCTTTTAATTTAGAGATCTTATTAAATATTGATAGATTTAATTTAGGAATCGCAAAGAAATTACTGCCTCTGCCTTACCGTGTGGCTATTTTTAACGGAAATTTTAAAACAGGCTATATTTATGTTAAAGAAAAAAGAGATCGCGCCATATTGCCCTTTCCATTAGAACCCCCTTTTTTGGAAATCCTTCTTATAAACTTATTAGTTCTTTCTGAAAGTGGCATGATTCTTCATAGTAGTGGAATTGTAGATGATGGAAAAGCTTATTTATTTATAGGAGGTCCTGGTGCGGGAAAATCAACTATGGCAGAGTTATGGAGGCAGGCAGGAGGGAAAATGCTGCAGGATGAAAAAATAATTGTAAGAAAAAACAAAGGTTCATTTTTAGCCTTTTCTATACCGGGCTATGGAGGAACAAATTTAAAGCCAGCTTTTAAAGGAATAAAGATAGAAAAAATCTTTTTTATTTACCATAGCCAGAAGAACGAAATTAAACAATTAAATTCTTCAGGAGCTACCTATCATTTATTAAGAAATGGAAGCGGGGCTCTTTTTTACTTAGGGATAGACTCTCTAGATTGGTATATAAGATTTTGTAAAGAACTAGCTTTAAGAATTCCTTGTTATTCTTTGGGATTTGTTCCTGATAGAAAAGTTATAGATTTTATTCGAGAGATTAAATAAGTTCATGAAAAAAAAGGAATTCCAGGAGTGGGCTAAAGAATTATTGAAGCAGGGATTATCTTTAGAATTCCCTGTTAGAGGTATAAGTATGTATCCTGTTTTGAAAGAAGGAGATATGGTTAGAGTTAAAAAAATAGATGCTTCAGAAATAAAGATAGGGGATTTAATTTTTGCAATTTTTCCTCCTGAGGAATTTATAGTTCATCGTGTAATTAGAAAAAGATTGAATAATCAAGAACTTATTTTTATTACTAAAGGGGATGCAATTTTATCTTCTTCAGAAAAGATACACTTCAAGGATGTATTAGGTAAAGTGATTTCCATTAAACGATCGGGAAAAGAAATATTGTTTGATAATCACCTAAACAGGTTAAAAAACAAATTTTATATTTGCATTTTAGCTTTTAAAAAATACCCGCTTTATCTTATTAAAAAAATTAATGATTATTTATTAAAGAAAATAATATTCAAGATACAAAGTCAAAAAAGTTATTGTGATTTAGTTAATAATCTATTTTCAAAGAAGAAGATTGTTTGTCGATTAGCTACTTCGGAAGATAGTCTTTCTTTGGCAAGGCTTTTCAGAGGAGTGTGGTCTACTTCATTAAAGAGCCTTGAGGGATATTATTATTCCCAACTTGAAAAGTCTAAAGGACAGAGATATTTTGTTGTAGCACAAATGGAAAATAAAATTATAGGATGTAGTATTGCAGGAAAAGTCGGTGAAATTAATAGTAGTAATTTTTATTGGTTAGTAGAGAAATTCTATGTAAATTGGCGCTATCGAAGATTGGGTGCGGGTACACAAATTTTAAATTATTTTTTAGATAAATGTCTCTCAGGCGAGAATGGAAGAAGACAACTGGTAAAGATAAAAATTGATCAAAGCAATATATCTCATTTTGCTACATTTATGCTAGGGTATCTTAAGAAAAGCAATTTTTCCTGCTCAAATAAGTTGTCTTCTTTTTTGAATAGGATAACAAACAGAAAGAAAAAATTTAGAGGAGAGGTGAAAATTAGTTTAGACTTTAAAAGAAGCTTTATTGACTTACATCCTTTTAGCGAGAAAATAAAATGGTCAAAAAAGAAAATCTCCTTCTTATAGATAGTAATTATTTAATACAAGAATTTAGGCCAGATATTACTATAAGCTCTAGCCTGCTCTCCATTGCTTCAATGTTAGAAAAATATAATTACAAAACAAAAATAATAGACTTAAGCGCATTGGTTAAGAGAGGTAGGTTAAAGATAAATAAAAAGTTCCATCAATCAGTTGCTGAATTTATAATACAAAAAAATCCAAGATTTATAGGATTCAGCACGCGGTGTGATACATATCCTATGATAATAAATATTGCCAAAAGGTGTAAAAGGATAGTGCCAGAATGTAAGGTTATCCTGGGAGGACCTCAAGCTACTTTTACTGACATAGATACCTTAAGGGAATTTCCCTTTATTGATGTAATTGTGAGAGGTGAAGGAGAGATAACTATTGTAGAATTAATGAGGAAATTAGAAGATAAAGGGAAGTTGGAGGATGTGGATGGTATTACTTATCGAGAAAATGGAAAGATAATCAGGAATAAAGATAGAGAGCCTATAAAAGACTTGGATTCTTTGCCATTGCCCGCCTACCATTTGATTGAGGAGCATTTGCCATCTTCAAAAGAGCACAATAGTCAATATATGTATATTAACGTTGGTCGTGGATGTCGCTATCGATGTAAATTTTGTAGTTTAGGAGGAGTTTTGCCTCGGATGAGAACTCCAAAGTTCATCTTTAAAGAGATAAAATTACTAAAAGAAAAATATGGATTTAAGAGATTTTCCTTAGACGCTAACTCTTTCCTATCCCATAAAGAAAAGGCTAAACAAGTATGTAATTTATTAATAAAGGAGAAACTGAATATTAAATGGGGCACTTCGGTTAGAATAGATGATATAGATGCTGATTCAATAAAGATTATGTCAGAGGCGGGGTGCCGATGCATCCTTTTAGGAATAGAAACGGGATCTTTGAAGATACAAAAACATATCCATAAGAAACTAAGTTTTTCTTCAATTTTTAAATGTCTATCCTTATGTGAAGAATTCAATATTCTCCCTAAGTTGACTTTTATTATTGGGTTTCCCGAAGAAAGAAAGGAAGATGTAAAATCTACCATAGGGTTAGCTTTAAAACTTCGTAACTTTGCACAATGCCATATAGAATTTTTTTCTTTGAATCCTTTACCCGGAACAAATATCTTTGAGAAAAACAAAAATAGGATGATTTTTATAAATAGATTCAATTCTTTTACCATTACTTACCCTTTTATAAATAGACTAAGAGAGAATGTGATATTGATTAAAAAATATCCTTTGATCTTTAGCTCTTTTTATACGATTAGACCTAGATATTTTTCTATTTCCTGTCCCCATGAGATTACAATTATTTTTAATAATCTCCTATTTAAACACTCTAGTTCATGTTACTTAGCAATGAAAGAACTTCGTCTTACGCCAATAGAATTAATACAAAAAATAAAAAGGTGGATGAAAAAAAATAAAATAGATTGGGAAAATGATTTTACAGATGTCAAAACTAAAGGACTTTTTCAAAGTAAAATTAATAAATATTTTCCGGATTTTATAAAAGCTCTTTATATTCAATATAAAATCACATTTAAATTTTTAAGGATGGTAATCGGTTTAGAGAAAAAAAAGTTTAATATTCTCAAAAAGGCTATTAAGCCATATCTTTAGTAAGTAGAAATGAAAGAGTCTGATATTTTGCTCATTGGCACTAATTATTTACTAGAAGAGTTTGGAAAGAATATAGAAATCAACTTTGATGTAGGCCTGCTCTCCATTGCTTCAATGTTAGAAAAATATAATTACAAAACAAAAATAATAGACTTAAGCGCATTGGTTAAGAGAGGTAGGTTAAAGATAAATAAAAAGTTCCATCAATCAGTTGCTGAATTTATAATACAAAAAAATCCAAGATTTATAGGATTCAGCACGCGGTGTGATACATATCCTATGATAATAAATATTGCCAAAAGGTGTAAAAGGATAGTGCCAGAATGTAAGGTTATCCTGGGAGGACCTCAAGCTACTTTTACTGACATAGATACCTTAAGGGAATTTCCCTTTATTGATGTAATTGTGAGAGGTGAAGGAGAGATAACTATTGTAGAATTAATGAGGAAATTAGAAGATAAAGGGAAGTTGGAGGATGTGGATGGTATTACTTATCGAGAAAATGGAAAGATAATCAGGAATAAAGATAGAGAGCCTATAAAAGACTTGGATTCTTTGCCATTGCCCGCCTACCATTTGATTGAGGAGCATTTGCCATCTTCAAAAGAGCACAATAGTCAATATATGTATATTAACGTTGGTCGTGGATGTCGCTATCGATGTAAATTTTGTAGTTTAGGAGGAGTTTTGCCTCGGATGAGAACTCCAAAGTTCATCTTTAAAGAGATAAAATTACTAAAAGAAAAATATGGATTTAAGAGATTTTCCTTAGACGCTAACTCTTTCCTATCCCATAAAGAAAAGGCTAAACAAGTATGTAATTTATTAATAAAGGAGAAACTGAATATTAAATGGAAAGTATTTTGTAGAATAGATAGTATAGATATCGATTCAATAAGGATAATGTCAGAAGCTGGTTGTGAAGGAATTTTTTTTGGAATAGAGAGTGGTTCTTCATCGATTCAAAAATTTATTAAGAAAAGATTAAATTTTTCATTAGTTCGTAATGTTCTTTCTCAATGTAAAAAATATCATATACTACCCGAATTATCTTTTGTTATAGGTTTTCCTGTCGAAAGAGAAGAAGACTTAAATGCCACTATAAATCTAGCCTTAAAAATTTTTCAATTTACAGATTATTATCTAATAGTTAATCATTTCATTCCTTGGGGGGGAGTGCCTTTAGCTAACAAGATGCATCAACTTCTTTTTAATAATAAAGCTGTTCAAAATGATACAAATGGATGTTATCTTCAACCTACAATAAGATTGAGAGAGAATCGCAATTTAATTAGAAGACACCCCACAATCTTTAACTATTTTTATGTAATTAGTCTCAGATATCTCTCTATGAAAGTTATTTATGAAGTGGGAACTATGTTTTGTAATATTGTTCATAATTATCCTTTATCTTTCAGTTTGGCATTAAAGGAATTAAGACTCACTCCTGTAGAATTAAGAAATAATTTTAAAGCTTGGTTGAAGAAAAAGGGTATTAAGTGGGATGATGATTTTGCAAATTTTAGGCAAGAAAGTCGCTATAAAGGTAAAATTAACAAAGCCTTCCCCAATTTTATTAAATATCTTTATCGGTATCGAAAAACTTCCTCTGAATTTTTGAGTTCAATTCTGTATTTAGAGAAGAAAAAATTTGATTTATATTCCAGCATTGTTAATTCAAAAAGTTTCCTAACAAAATTATAAAATTCATTTTTAATATAATGCTCTCTTTCTATTCTAATTTTTCTTTAGAGCAGATGAGAATACATGCTAAAAAAGAAGGAGGTTTACCTTTTTTAATAGAAGAAGAGGCAATGGAGCCTTATTTATTAAAGAAAGATATTGCTTATATTCAGTGGGTTGAGCCTAAAGAGATAAAATTGGGAGATGTAGTTTTGGTATTTTTATCTCTTCATAACCCAGTAATTCGTCGAGTGGTGAGGAAAAGAGTTAGAAACAACAATTATTATTTTATTATTAAAGGAGATAATAATCTGTATCCCGATTTAGAAATTCCTTCATCTCAATTGGTAGGGAAAGTAATCAGGTTAAAACGTAGAGAGAGCATTGTGAAAGACATTAATGATATAGAAAGGGATAAAGGGCTATGGCGAAAGCGACGTTTAATATTTAAGGGAGTGGAATTAGGGAAACTGTGGATTTTTGATAATTTTCTTGCAAATTTATTATATTTATTCCAGAAATTTTTGTTGTTGATTAAAAATAAGAAAAAGAGCTTTAAAGATCAAAAGGTTATCTATAGAAATGCGACAAAAGAGGATGCATTTTCTATAGCTAGACTTATGTGCTACTATCATTGGCCAACGTCTTTTAAAAAAATAGAAAAAATGTATACGAATGAGCTTAGGGATAATTCAAATTTTTTTATAGTTGCTCAATCCAATTCTAAGATTATCGGGATATATCTTTTGCATAACTTTGGAATTTCCTCCGAAGGATATAATATATTTTCTCCTGGAATTATATATGTGCATTGGAAATATAGAAATTATGGCGTAGGCTCTAATTTAAAAATTTTTATGTGGAAAGAAAATCTACAAAATTTTCAAAAAATAAAATTTATAGCTTCAGGGTATGAAAAGACAATCTTTGGTTGTCATTTCAGTTCTTATTTCTTGCGAGCCTTAAAACTTTCCACAATCACCGATTCTATAATTGCAGAATTGGAATCTGGTTTATCAAAAGTAGGTGGGGGGAAAATGTTTAAATTTACTATCTTTGTAGATAAAAATAAATCCTCAAATTGTCCTCCTCGGATTATAGTGTCGGAAACTTATGTTGAGAATATAGAGAAAAAGTTAAAAGAATTATTTTCGGGGAGGGAACAATGATGGTTAATTATGAAAAGGATTATGGTCTGGTGTTTTTCCGAAAAATATGCAGCAAGAAGTTATTAGATTAAACATCAAAAAATTTTCATAATCCACTGAATTATAGTAAGTTATATTATTTACAGTATCTCTCGAAGATTAAAAAGGCAAAAGAATTTAAAGCCAATTTAAGAACTCGCTCATTGACAATTTAAGGTGGTGTTTTTAAGGGATTGAGGTTTGTTTTTAAGGGTAAGATTTCTGTTCAAGAGGTTAAAAGAGGAGATTTTGAGCTATTTCTTAGATTTTCCCCAAGATGCGAATCTATTAAGATAGACCTTTCCCAATGCTTTTTATTAGAGAAGGGGTAGAGATTTTCATTCAGGTCGTAAGAGCAGGGTCTATTTTCTCTGGATAATGCTATAATAAAGCCAGGCAGGCACCTTTTTAAGCTCAAGCTCTTTTAAGAGCTTCTTTGAAGAAGTAGCAATTGCTCTGCGCAAGGTAATGGTAACCCTGATCACAAAGTCAAGGAATCTTTTTAAAAGCACAACTATACAGGCAAGCTGCCCGAGAATCACTGCTCTTTCTAAACTCATAACCCAAGGATGACCCAAGGATGGGCTAAGATATCCAAGTCGCTCTTTGCAGTTGAATTAGTTCTTTCTGAGGCAGGACGAAGATTGCGTATCTTCTTCCAGCGTTTAGTTCCTCTGGGTATCTCACATAAGAGTCTGGGATTTTCTTGTATAGGCTTGTGAGTAGCAAAACCCAAAGGAGTATTTAAGTAGATAGGCTCAGGCACAACAAAATAAGGCTTCTGGCATTGTTTAGCACAGATAAAACTTAATCTTTTATGCTCTTTGTCATAACCATTAGGACGGCACAGGGTTTTACAGGGAGCATAAGGCCAGCCATCCTGATTATAGCCTCTTTGGTAGAGTGCCTCTTGGATTAGCTTTTCTGAACGCACATTATAATCAAATATCGGGATTGAGCCTTCAGTCCTTGCGTAGTTACAGTTTTCGGTTTCATCGAATCCACAGTCACCTATATCAAGCAAGGTTCTAAAATAAGGATGCTGCCACTTGAGCTGTTCTTTGAGATGGATAAAGTAGTTGCCGTCATGGGTATTTCCCGGCCTAGTAACACAGGCAACCGGAATCTCAAGGCCTGTTTCCGGCTCAATAGAGGTGGAGATAACTATTTGGTAGCCAAAGACCTTTTCTTTTTTATCTGGATTATGCTTACTTTTTCTGTAGCCTGCCCTGGCATCTAAGTCATAAGGCATCCTGGGGCATTTACAATAGACAGGGTTGTCTTTAAGATTTAGCTCAATCTTAGAGATATTGCTTCTTATGGGAATAAGCATAAGATTGTTTTTCTTAAGTTTTTCTACACCGAAGAGTTTGGTAGTTTGCTCTTTCTCATCAAGGAATAACCGGTTAAGTCTCTTGGCTTCATTGCAGCGCCTCCTTTGTTTTAATGGTTCTCCTAATTATAGGAGGCGTTGCGAAGCCAGGAGTTAGATACAAAAATGGCAAAAAGTCAAGCAAAATCTTTGGTATTTATCGACGGAAAACCCGAAAAAAGTGGGTTGAAAGCGAAATTGATTATAGGGTTTTATAGAGGAAAATAGTTCTTAAATAGGCTAAAAGACAGAGTTATTTCCCTCAACAGATGCTTGAGAGAGAGGAGATGGATATGTTCGACTATAGAAAAGACTACGGCAAAATTCTTTCCAGAGAAGAGATTGAAAAACTGCAATTGAGAAGGTTAAAAGAAGTTATAAGATATGCTCAGGAGAAATCTAAATTTTATAAAAAGCTGTTTAAGAAATCAGGCATAAGACTATCCCATATAAAGACCTTAAGCGATATAAAAAATATTCCCATAGTAACCAAGGATGAATTATGCAATCAAAACCAAGATTTTATTGCTATTTCACCTTCCAGATGGGCAGACGTTTTTGTTACCAGCGGCACAGTAGGCAGACCTGTTTATGTTCCTCATTCAAAGAGTGAGTTGGAGACTTTAGTAATGCTTTGTGCTAAGCTTATGAAACTTGCGGGATTTCGAAAAGGCGATATAGTGTATCTTACTTTACCCATCGGGAATCTTTGGGCACCCGGAATTATGTTTTGGCTTGCAGGACTGGATTTGGGTTGCTGTGTAATAAGAGCAGGGGGTTTATCTTTGGAAGAGCATATGGAGAAATTATTGAAATTTAAACCATCCGTTTTGATAGGGATACCTTCTTATTTAATAAAATTAGGGAGGGCGTTTAGAGAAACAGGCAAATTAGATTGGAATATTAAACTAATTTTCGTAATAGTAGAGAATATTTATTCTTTTGAGTTAGAAAATAATCGTTTCAACAAAAATAAATTAGCTCTGGAATTATTAAAAGTCTGGGGAGCTAATGATATAAGCGAGCACTATGCTACTGTAGAAACAGGGCCTATATTTCATGATTGCGAAGGAGGAGGATATCATCTTTTTCCCGAATGCGCATATGCTGAAATAGTTGACCCAAAAACCTATCAGCCGTTACCTCCGGGAGAAAAAGGATTATTGGTATTTACCAATTTCTACGTCAAAGATGCTATGCCTTTAATTAGATATGCTTCGGGAGACATCGGATTTAGCGTTCCTTCTCTCTGTGTATGCAAAAGAAATTCTTTTAGGATAGGCCCAATTTTGGGACGCGTCGATTCTCTAATAAAAATAAAAGGGGTCTTTATATACCTCCACATTATTGAAGAAGTATTAATGAATATACCAGAAATAGAAGATTATTATATTGAGATAAATAGGGACAATTTAGAATTAAATCAGATAAAAATTTATTTCGCTGAAAAAGGGAGACTTGGCGCAGGAGGAAGGTTGGTTGAAAAGGTACAGACAGAGATAAAAAAGAAAGCAGGGGTAAATTTGAAGGTTTTTAATAGAAATAAAAAGGAGATAGAAGAGACCATAGAGAGATATTCATCGATTAGAAAGATAAGGAGAATTATCGACTTAAGAGGAAATAAATGAATTGAGCGATAAATTCAAATAGGAGAGAGGATGAAATTTCTGAATAAGAGACTATTTCTATTATCAATTTTTATAGCAGCACTTTTTTGCTAATTTTTAATTTAAATAAGCCAAAGAAATCTATGCCAAACGTTTTACTAATCACTTTAGACGCGCTAAGGCCGGACCATTTGAGTTGTTATGGATATGAGAGAGAAACCTCTCCCAATATCAACAGATTAGCCAACGAAGGAGCGCTGTTTACGCAAGTGATTGCCCAGTCCTCTACTACATTCTATTCTGTGCCCTCATTTATTTTTTCCAAATATCCTGTATTTTTTGAAACAGATATTAATAGTAAATTTGTTCACCACCGAGTTAGAGATAAGACTGCCTCATTAATTGAAATACTTATGAGAACCGGATATAAAGTGGGTGTTTTTCTTTTTCGCAGCATACCATCTTTATTCCCTATTTATGTAAGCGTTCTAAACTGGGCAGATGAAGCATTAGTCCATACAAAACCTATGTCTGAGGGGCATTATCATAAAGAAATATGGAAAGATACAGAAGAGACTAATGAGCTGGTATTAAAATTTATAGAAGAAAACAGAGAAAAGCCTTTTTTTCTCTGGGCTTTTTATCATCCGCCTCACGCTTCCTATGTTCCCCCGCCTCGCCTGCAAAAAATGTTTATTGACGACCATCTTTATAAGAGACAGCTTGAAGAATACGGCGAAATATCAATTGACCTTAATCTGCTCCATTCTATAAACGGAAAGATTCCTCTTGGAGTATATCTTTCAGACCATAAAGAATACGCCTATTATGTAGCAATGAAGAAATCTTCAAGAAAGTTACCTTTGCTAAAAAAAATGAACGCAGGAGAAAGCCTATATATTTTTGATTTAAGAAAATAAGATTAATTTTATGCGTATAAAACTAATCAATGCCTTTTCTGAATTGGGAGTTTTTAGAAAAAAAATATTTTTTCGATTTCGCCCTCCGCCTATCGCCGTAGCTACCTTAGCTGCGTTAACTCCTCCAGATATAGAGGTAAGTATAATTGATATGGCTATAGAGGAGGTGGATTTTGATGACCCGGTGGATCTAGTGGGCATATCTTCAATGACTCCTAATGTTATGGAAGCCTATAGAGTGGCAGATGAATTCAGAAGAAGAGATGTTAGGGTAGTCTTAGGGGGTATTCATGCTTCTATGCTTCCCCAGGAAGCTATTCAACACGCTGATAGCGTAGTGATTGGTGAGGCTGAATATCTTTGGGAAGGAGTAATTAGAGATTTCCAAAAAGGTAGACTTAAAAGATTTTATTTCTCTTCAAAGGAAGTGGATCTTAAGGATTCACCTGTTCCCAGATGGGAGTTAATAGACCCAAAGAAGTATAATGTTTTTCTTCTTCAGATCAGCAGAGGCTGTCCAAATAAGTGTCGGTATTGTTGTGTAACTAAATTTTTGGGCAAAAAGATGCGTTTTAAACCAATAGAAAATATAAAAAGAGAGATGGAAATTATTCACCATATAGCTCCTCACAAAGGTATTGCTCTTTCAGGTGATAATTTTGGAATCAATCCTTTGATAGCTAAACAGATTGTAGAATTATTAAAATCTTTTTCTTTCTCTGGTTGGGCGGCTCAGGCGTGTGTCAATATCGCAGATGAGTCTGAGTTACTCCAGGAGATGTCTGAGAGTAACTGTCATTCTATAATGATGGGATTTGAATCTTTCTCTGTTGAGGCTCTGAGGTGGTTAGGCAAAGCGCATATAAATAAACCCGAGGAATATATGAAAAAAGTAGAAAAGATCCAATCTTATAGAATACCTATTTTGGCGATGTTTATGGCAGGGGCGGATGGAGAAACTAAAGAAGATTTAGAAAAAGTGATAGATTTTGTTGAGAAGAATAAAATCCCAGCCGCAGCTTTGGTGACTCTTACCCCCTATCCTGGTACCTCTATATATGAAGTATTAGAAAAGGAGGGAAGAATATTACATAAGGATTGGAGTAAATACAATCAATTTGATGTATGTTTTAAACCTAAATCTATGTCTACAGAAGAATTGAGAGAGAAAGTTTTATCGATAAGTGAGCGTTTATTAAATTACGATAGTCTTTATAAAAGATTAAGTACGTCTTGGCGAAGAGGGATGGGTTTGCATAGAAAGCGTTGGAATTTTCTTCGAATTGGGAAATTGACATTATTTCTGAAAGGGATAAAATGCCTTCTTAAGAAAGGAGATTGGGCAAAAATGTGGTTTATTTTAAGATGCCTTTTCAATCCTTATAATCCAGAGCATCATTTTATCTATCAATTATTAGATGAACGTGAAATATGTGAGGAAAGGAGGAGAGTAATTACGAATAACTAAAATGTGATTAAGAAATTAACAATGTGGAGGAGGGAAAAGATGAAGATTTTTAAAAAGAATACGGTTGTTTTGGTCATCCTATTTTTTATATTTAGTGCATGTTATGCCCAAGATGCTAACGAATATTGCAGGGAAGGAATGGAAGATATGTCAGTAGGAAAGTTTGGACAAGCTCGAGAAAAATTTGAGGAAGCTTTTAGCATAGATGAATCTAGTCTTTCGGCACAGATAGGGTTAAGCATAATCGAGGCTGTAGAAAAGCAAAAGATAAAGAGGGAAGCAGCGATCTATACGGCCAAAGGAGGGATTTGCGCTGACTTAGAGAAGTATGATACTGCAATTAGTCTATATAGGCAAGCTATCGCTATTAATCCCGATTTTGCTACGGCACATCTAGCATTAGGAGTGGTGTATCGCGTCAAGGGTATGTATGATGAAGCTATTAATGAGTTTAAAAAAGTTATTACTATTGACCCAAATTATGCCATTGCTTATTATAATTTAGGACTGGCTTACTATCATAAAGGAGAATATAAATCGGCAATTAAATATTGCAATAAGGCTTGGGAATTAGGGTATCGTAGTCTTTGTATTTCTCAGTTACTCGAGGCCTTACATCTAGTTACAGAAGACTCAACGAGAGAAAGCAAGCCATGAATACAGAATTTTATATCAACTTTAATGGAAGCTATTTGAATCTCCATAAGAGCCTTTTTGAAATGCTGCATTAAAATATTTATATTCTTTCGATATCACTATTAATAGAAAGAGAATGAAGAAGGAAGATTTTAGATGCTTAAAAAGATTATCATTCATACCTTCTTCTTTATAAGTTTTATTTCTTTCTTCATTGCCGATACTTACGCTAAAAATCTATCTCGTCCAAATATTGTATTAATTACTCTAGACGCCTTGAGACCAGACCACCTGAGTTGTTATGGATACGAGAGAAAGACATCTCCTAATATTGACAGATTAGCCGAAGAAGGAATCTTATTTACCCAAGCAATTGCGCAATCTTCACATACCTATTGTTCTATTCCTTCTATTATCTTTTCTCGATATTTGCCTTTTTATGAAATAAATTTCAATGTTGATTCTGAGATTAGATATAGAGTTAAGAAAAATGTAACTTCTCTGATAGAGATATTACGTGACTCTGGATATACTGTAGGACTGTTTCTTCGAAAGAGCGGGAACCTATTCTCTATTTACTTGGGTGTATCTGCTTATGCAAATGAAATAGTGATTGCTCTGAATAACAGATGCAAAGATAGCGAAAGTCTTACTCACTGGGCGCTTAAATTTATAGAGAGAAGCAAAAATACCCCTTTTTTTATATGGATATTTTACTATCCTCCCCATGCACCTTACATACCTCCTCCTTATCTTCAGGACTTATTCATCGGAGATTCTATTTATAAAAAACAGATTAAAGAATATGACATGCTTTCAATTAGTTCTGAGATGTATCATTCTTTTGGTAGGGAGATTCCTATGGAGGCTTATCTTGAGCCTCATAAAGAGTACGCATATTATATCGCCCAATATGATGGTTATATAAGATATATAGACGAATTGATAGGCAGGATTATAAATGAACTTAAGAAATTGAATTTATATAAAGATACATTAATAATTATTAATTCCGATCATGGTGAATTAATGGGTGAGCATGGGAGATATTTTTGTCATGGGGAACTATTATATGAGCCATTGATAAAGGTTCCTCTTATAATGAGATACAAAAGTTTTCCGCAAGGGGAGAAAATCAGTACTCAGATAGAACTGATTGATTTGGTTCCTACTATTTTAGACATCTTGGATATATCTATTCCTGAAACTTTTCAAGGAGAGAGCTTTTTAGATGTAATCTTGGGAAAGAGGAACAAACATAAAAAGTATGCTTTTAGTATATTAGAAGACTATCGAATTTCTCTAAGGACCTCTAAATATAAGCTTATAAAAAATATTCGTTCTACTCCTTTTGAGGAAAAGCTTAATCTTAAACCACCTAAATATGAACTTTACAATATTCAAAATGACTCCCTTGAGATCAATAATGTTTCTCAAAAATATCCAGAGATAGTTAAGGAGTTTGAGAAAGTGTTAAAAGAGTTTATGGAGAAAATTACTTTTGAAGAGGAGACAAGAAAAGAGGATACTGTAAGAGAATTAGAAAGATTGAAAAGCTTGGGTTATGTTCAATGATGAAAGGAAAAAGATTCAGAGATTTCATAATGAGTCTACTGAGGACACGAATAAAGATTCCGATGACAAGTATGGAATCTATATTTTATGCTTGGTTTTCAACAATTTTTACATCGGATGATAAAATAATATTTAAGCTAAAAGCCAATAGTAGATTTAGGTTGAACTTACTGGGTAAAAAATCAGTTTATTATAGAATAAATTCTTATGGTTGCAGAGGAGAAGAATTTAAGTTTGAAGCTAATAAAGATAATTTAGAAAAAAGAGTTCTTCTGCTTGGCGATAGTTGGACTTTTGGGTTTCAGGTAGTAGAAGAGGAGACTTACGTGTACAAGCTTAAGGAATTACTCAGTTTCTATTACAACAGAAAATATAAAGTTTTTGTAATTAATGCAGGCTGCCCTGGATATAGCTCAACTCAAGGATTGTATTATCTTAAAGAGATTATAAATTTTTATAAACCTGATTGGATAATTATTCAATTGGGAAGGAATGATAAAAATTATAGTAATAGAACAGATAGAGAAGAAATATGCTCTCCATTTTTGGTTAGAAAAATTAGGAATTTCCTGAGGAAAAATACTTTTAATAACCTATTAATGAAAATATACTTTAGAATAAGATATAAAACTTTAAAAAGATTATCTAATAGATTTCCCAATGAATTTGATGGTCATTCTGTAGATATCGATAAAGTTATTAACTTATGTCAAAAGAAAGGAATAAAAGTACCTATATTATTAAGTAGATATAAACGCAGAGTTTCTCCCGAAGAATTTCGGGATAATTGTCAGGAGATAAAAAGAATTTCCTCATTTTACAATGCTAGAGTAATCTTTATACCGCCTTTTGTTTTAGTAGACGGAAATAAATTAATGTTTGATAAAGATTATTTTTATGGTGAGCCTTACATAAATCCTTTTGAAGAGTTCTATAAAGAAGGGATTAAGAATGTATTTATGGATAAAGTCCTCCACCTAAAACCAAAGGGCCATTCCATTGTGGCGAATTTACTTTTTAAGAAGATGACAGAACTTGGTTTTGCTGAATAAGAATAAGTCGTGAAGAAATATTTATGGATTATTATTTTGATAGCTTTTTTTCTCCGTATCTATCAATTAGGAGCTCGTGATTTTTGGTTTGATGAAACTGTAAGTGTTTTTATAGCTAAAGATGTTTTATCCAATTGGAATCCCCCTCTTTATTATTTTTTCCTTCATTATTGGATTAAATTATTTGGAGTCTCCGAATTTAGCCTACGTTTTCCTTCTATGCTTTTTAGTATTTTCTCTATTCTTTTAATTTTCATTTTAGGAAAGAAAATTTTTAATTATAAGGTTGGGTTATATTCAGCAGTATTAATGACTTTCTCTCCGTTTCATATATGGTATGCGCAAGAAGCTCGCCCTTATAGTTTAGCAGTATTGGTAGGATTACTCTCGTCATATTCTCTTTATATTATATTTACTGAAAAGAAAGGAATGGGATGGTATTATTTTATTTTTTTCTCTATTATTGGGCTTTATGTTAGTTATTTTTATGCAGTTATGATAATTTTTCAATCTATATATTTAGTGGTACATTTTTGGAGGGTAAAAAATTTCGTGAATAAAAAATATTTCTCCCTTCTTATATTAATTCCCTTTGGATTTATTCTCTGGTTTCCAAAGTTGATTGATAATTTTCTATGGATAAAGAAAGGATTCTGGGTTCCTTTACCTAATGTTAAGTCATTGTTTATTACTTTAGAAAATTTTCTCTTAGGTTATAATGTCTCACAAAGTACTTATATTATTTCAGATATATTGGTATTTTTTTTATTAGGAAAGGTCTTTTGGTATATAATGAAAAATAGGAAGTTAATTCAAAATTTCTCCTTCTGTTTTAGTCATTTTCTTGTTCCCATAGTATCGATTTTTATATTCTCAAAAACAATTTTTCCAATTTATTTAGATAGAGCTCTGATATTATTTAGCCCTTACTACTATCTTGCCCTGAGCTTAGCCTTGACTAGTATTAATAATAAGAAAATAAAATCTTTCCTTTCACTGTTTATTCTTGGTTTACTTTTCTATGGATTGTTTTCTTTCTATAGTGACTGGATGTCTACAGGGCTCACCCATCATGTAGGGGTTCATCTCAAAAAACCCATAAAACCAGTAATTAAATTTATGAAGAATAATTTAAGGCCAGAAGACAAAATTGCCTTTACCAATATTTCAATAGTACCCTCCTATTTTTTTTATAGTAAAGAAGAATTGGTTTCTTTTACAAAAAGGCACTTTTTTTTATTTATTCCTGGAATAAAGGATGACTATTTTCAGTTTTCAGGTATACCTAGACATAATTATTTTATTCCTATTCAAAAATTAAATGAAATTGAGTTTGAAAGGCTTTGGGTTATATATAGCTCTTGGGCAAGAAACGGAAATTTGGATAAAAATTCTTTACGGGTCAAAGAACACTTGAGTAAGATTCTTACTTTAAGCTTAATCAAAGAATTTGATGGTATAGAGATATTTAGGTATGAAAGGAATAGGCAATGAGAGGAATTAAATTGCTGCCCGAAGCCAAATTAATTTTACTTCTAACTCAAGTAATAATCAAAAATAAAGAAGAGGAAGAAATTCAGGCTTTGATAACTACTCGAAATATAAATTGGGAAAGATTTAAAAGGTTTATTATTTATCATGATTTAGCCCCATTTATTTCCCCCGCTCTAAAGAAGTATAACTCCCTACTTCCCAGTTATTTAGTCAAATTCTTAAATATAAGCTATGAATATTATTTATTTAAGTGTTTTGCAATTTGGGAAGAATTTATAAAAATAGTTAATATATTTAATAAAGATAAAATTTCTATAGTTCCAATTAAAGGGATAGCTATTTTAAAAGATCTATATGAAAGGCCATATTTGAGGGTAATAAGAGATTTAGACATTTTGGTTAAAAAGCAAGACCTGCTAAAAATAGAGGAGATATTAGAAAGATTGGGGTATACAAAGGATCTGTGTGGTTTTAAGGAAAAGTACTGGAAACAGAGGCAGTATCATATAGCATTCCGAAGGAACGACTCCAAATTACTCTCTCTACCTATAGAGATTCATTGGGGGCTTGATTATCCTTCAAAAAATAGACAAGCACCATCATTAGATTTATGGAATAGATTGAGTGAAATAAAGATTGAAAATAGTAAGATAAAACTGACTTCTCCCGAAGATGTTCTTTTTATTTTAGCGTTGCACCAGCGGAGGTTTGGCAAGATACTCTCCCTTAAATATATATGTGATGTAGCATTGTTATTAAAAAAGTATTCTAGCAAATTTGACTGGGATTATGTTTTGGAGCAAGCTCACAATAGGAGAATATGTACCGTTTTATATTTTATACTTTTTCAAACAAAAATTTTATTAAAGGTTAACCTTTCTAAAGAAGTATTAACACAATTAAATATCTCTGCTTGGAAGAAAAAAATTATATATTGGTTTATAAAAAAAGATACATTTCCATGCTCTTCTAATTTCCCAATTAAAAAATTATATTTGATTGCTCATTTTCTTTTATATGATGCCTTTTTGGAAGCAATAAGTTATTTTGTTACTCTTCCCCAGGAACAATTTGCAAAATTTTATAATCTTAAACCTTACACTATAAATACTAAATTGCTTTATAAAATACGCCTCATTACAATGCCTTTGCTTTATTTATTTTTTTATTTGAAAGAGAAATTTTTTCGAAATAAGAATAGTAATAAAGAGGTTATTTTATATGATATATAGGATAATTTTTTTAAAAATAGGGTAGAGTAAATTATGGATATCGCTATAGAAGTGATAAATCTGGCAAAAGAATTTGCGCAGAGAAGAAGTTTATTCCCTTTTAGTAAAAGGATAACAGCAGCTCTTAACAATATAAATTTTCAAGTAAAAAAAGGAGAGTTATTTGCTTTAATTGGTCCAAATGGTGCAGGGAAAACTACTCTTATTAAGATTCTTACCTGTCTTATCCACCCTACCAGAGGTACGGCTAAAATAATGGGAGCTGATATCCTAAGGGAGGAGAAAAAGGTAAAAAGTCTAATTGGTTTAGTAAGCGGGGATGAACGTAGTTTGTATTGGAGACTTACAGGGAGGCAGAATTTGTATTTTTTTGCTAGTCTTTACAATCTTTCTCCGTCTTTATCTAAGTTTAGGATAGAAAAGCTATTAGATTTACTAAAAATAAAAGAGCCAGATAAAAGGTTTGGAGAATATTCCCAAGGGACAAAGCAGAAATTGGCAATTGCGAGGTCGTTACTTCATAATCCTGAGGTAATTTTTATGGATGAACCAACAAAGAGTTTAGACCCCATCAGTGCCTATAGAATAAGAAAATTTGTTAAAGAGGAACTTGTTAATAAGGAAGGGAAAACATTAGTTTTCGCTACTCATAATTTAGAAGAAGCAGAGTATCTTGCTAACACAATTGCAGTGATGGATAAAGGAAAGATTAAGATTTGCCAGAGATTAGACAGCCTTCATAAAGAATTTGGGAAGATAAAAATTCTTGTAGAGAAGCTTTTCTATGCTACTGAGGCAAAAGTTTAAATATTTTATTTATAAATTATTTTCCTTTATTAGGAGAGATTTCCTTATTAATTTAAGTTACACATTCCAATTCTTTCTAAGTTGGATAGGAATTATTATCTCTATAGCTATCGTTTACTTTGTTTCTAAACTCTTTGATAAAAGTGGAAGTCACAATCTTGTAGAATATGGAGGGAAATATTTCCCTTTTGTTTTTATCGGTCTAATTTTTTATGGATACCTTA
Organism: uncultured Planctomycetia bacterium; assembly: GCA_964635565.1. Lineage (GTDB taxonomy): Bacteria > Omnitrophota > Gorgyraeia > Duberdicusellales > 4484-171 > CAZWON01. The sequence goes on along the minus strand of CAZWON010000025.1, from coordinate 668 downwards.
TTATTGCCTTATCCAGTTTTTCAAGAAATATAAGGACAGAACAGATGATGGGTACGCTGGAGGCTATGTTCGTTACTCCTACTAGTGTTTCTACAATAATACTTTTTACATCTCTATGGAATTTTATTTTTAACTCTATAAGTATTTTAATTTATCTCTTTTTTGGAATTTTTCTCTTTAAGCTCAGTTTTACTGGAGCTAATATATTCGGGGTGATTGTTGTTCTAAGTTTAACAATTGTTTCTTTTAGTAGCATAGGTATAATTTCTTCCGCTTTTATTATAGTTTTTAAAAAGGGGGATCCTATTAACTGGGCAATGAATCTATTTTCTGCTTTCTTTGGTGGAGTGTACTTTCCAGTTAGTATTTTACCTATCGAACTTCAGTACATTTCACATATTCTTCCTATAACTTACTCTCTTAGAGCCTTAAGAGGTGCTTTATTGAAGGGCTATAGCTTCAAACTTCTTTTACCCGATATAGTTATTCTCCTGAGTTTTTGTTTAATTTTAATTCCTTTTAGTTTGATAGTATTTAGATATGCTGTAAAGAAAGCAAAACTAGATGGGACATTAGCGCATTATTAGAGCTCGCCAAACTTATAATACAATATATTTCTACTTTAAGCGGACAGAATGTCTTGTTTGCTTATAGTTTAATTGTCATTA
>CAZWON010000024.1:0-20498 GCA_964635565.1 uncultured Planctomycetia bacterium | reverse complement strand
GGATGTATAAAATGAGAACAGATTGCATTTCTTATAAAAATAACGCACAGGCCTCAAGTCCACTTAATAAGAAGGAAATAGGGAAAAGGATAAGGGAGGTTAGAAAGAAAAAAGGGTTAAGCCCCAAAGATTTAGCAGGAAGAATTTCTCTTAAGGTTACTACTATTAGAAAGTGGGAGTGTGGGTATACATTACCTTCGCCTTTAGCCTCTGGAAAGCTTATTGAAATCTTTGGAAAAAGAGAAGGCACTTATATCTTTACAGGAGAATATGATTTGGATAAAGTACTGAGAGATTTAAATGTAGGAGAAAGAATTGTTTTCTTGGCACGTCTTAAAGGTTATACATTACCCGATGTTGCTTATCGAGCAAGAGTAGACTTAAGTTCTCTTTTACGTGTGATAAGAGAAGAGTTTCTTCTGAAAAATACACCTCATTTTCTTAAAAAGTTAGCAGATATTTTAGATGTAGAAAGTGCATATCTTCTCTCGGGTAGGAGTTTAACAGATTTGTTGAAGGAAGAGAAGAATAAAGGAAGGAAATTAAGAATTTTAAGAATATGTCGAGGTTTCACTCGGCAAGATTTAGCAAAGTTGATAGGTGGGTATGAAAGCGGTATTCAGCGTTGGGAGAAAAACGCAGAATTTATTATGCAGAGAAGAAGTTTAAGAAGATTGATAGAGATTCTAATATTGAGACCAGAAAAAAGATGGGGCAAGAGGCTAAGGCTTTTAAGGCTTTTGTGGGGATACACTTTAAAAGATATGAGCAAAAAATTAAACAGAGATTTTACTACGATTTCTGATTGGGAAAGAAAGGATATAATTCCGAAGCACCCCTCTGTTTTTAAAAAAGTAGCAGATTTATTTTCTGTGGATGCAGCATTACTACTTTCAGGTAAAGACCTTTATTCTGCACTGAAAGATAGAAAGAGCTTAAAAGAGAAAGTTAAGTTTTTAAGGTATCTTTCAGGATTGTCTCAAGATGATTTTGCCCGAAAATATAAAATTTCTTTATTTTATATTAAGGATATAGAAACAGAGGGGAAATTTTATTTTCCATGGGTTTTGCACGAACTAAGCAAAGTATTTTTTTCCTATTTTAGAAGAGAAATAAGCATTCCTTTGCTTTTGTATAATTTTGAGCTGAAAGAAGCAATGAAGGTACTAAATCTAAAAGACAAGCTTAAGTTGTTAAGAATTCTTTGTAATTGGACGGAAGAGGAATTTGCTGAAGAGTTGTTGTTTCCAGTGGAAAAAGTAAAAGTGTGGGAAAGAGGACAATCTGAGCCTACTTTGGAGGAACTTTCTGTTATTGAGAAGATAATATACGAAAGATTAAAATTACATATTATCAATGCCTCTATTGAATATTCTTCTCCCGAGAAAAGATTATATAAAAAACTTAGGGAGTTGGTTATAAAAGAGAGATTTAGGAAAGGAATATTGAAAAAATGGTTTAAAAGTAACGAAGAATGTTTAACTATTGGGAGGTATAAATTATCAGAAGATGAACTTAATATTTTGTACTTGGTTATCAAAGAAAGAGAGAATTTTTGGGATTCAGCTAAGCAGATAAAGATGCTTCCTCAGAGGATAAAGGTATCTTTAAATAGCCTCCTTAAGAAATTAAATCCAAAGATGATTGAGTTTATATCGTATTATTTGGAAAAGATGGCTTATGAAAGAAAAAAAGATTTCCAGAAGAGCCCTCATTTATAGAGAATTTTTGGTAAGTAACTCTTTGGGTAGTAAAGAGGTAGCAGGTGCTGTTTTCGGCTGTAAAGAGAAGTTTATTGATAATAGCGAAAGTGAGATAGGTAGTTCTTTAAAATAGTGGGGTTGCTTTTGGCCTTTATCAGGTGGGAAGAGGAATTACAGGTTCTTTGGGTATGCTGTTATCTACTTTTTTATACAATTACAGTATTGGAGTGGTATTTATGTATTTGGAAGTTACAGCTTTTATTTCCGTCTGCCTGCCTGGGTGTTTGAAGAGAGGTAAAGACAATGGTGGAGTTTTTTCTCAAAAGAGGCAGGGTGATTTTTTTCAAGATAAAGATTCTTGGGGAAGAAAAAGAAAAGCGAAAGATTTTAAAACAAGCTCATCTTTAAAGAGAGATTTTTTTGAATATAAGTCTCCATTCTTTGGGAAAATCATCAGTTATAGAAGAAAATCTTGTTAGATTTGTGTTATTTATATGTTTTAATTTTATTTTGAGAGAAGTATAATAGAAAGGAGGGGTATGATTAAAAACAGAAGGCTTTTTGAACGGTTACCGTGTGATTTCCGTATAGAGATAAAAAATCCTTTTACTTATTCCTTTGAAAGAGTAAAGAGCTATGATTTTTCTGCAGGAGGATTGGGTATTATCACTAAGCGGTCACTTCCTATTGGAGAGGAGATAGAGTTAAAAATTAAATTTTTAGAGGAATTTGCACCTATCTTTCATAGGGCACGGGTTGTATGGTCACGCCAGGAAGCATCAGGATGGTGGAGGACGGGTTTTTGTTTTCCTCCCTTTGAACTTCTTAAGTTTATGCCTCATATAAAATAAGAGTTTCGTGTTTGATAAGCGATGGAGTGGAAAGATTTTCCTCCAGTAGGTTTAGAAAGAGGTGGCCTCGTCCGTGGCTGAAGGTGCCTCTTACCTGCTGGAGGAAAAATTTATTTTATCTATACGTTTAAAAACTACCCTACTCTTCTTATAAACGCATTCTTTATTATTACTTTTTTTATTTTTACTAAATTATGTACAGTGCCAGACGTCCGACAATTAAATGATTATTTTGTAATGCTGGCTTATTTTTTATAGATACTAAATTTGTTTGGGGCAATAACGTTTGAATAAATAATATCTTACAGGAATTTCTAATGTCTAATTTTTAATTTCTATTAAATTTCTATAAAACGCAAAGTGCAAAACTTAAAACTTAAAACTTTATACTTTGAACTTTGAACTTTAAACTTTGCAATTTCTATTAAAAATTGTTTCATTGAAAATTTAATAAAAATTAGACATTAAAAATTTTCCCTTAGAATCAGGTGCTTAGAATACAGGATTTATATTTAGAGGTTATATCGGTTTTGCCGACGCAATCCCCTTTTCAAATTTGGACATTCCCCAAAAATCAAGGGTAATTTTGCATAACTTACTGAAAAGGATAGTGATAAGAAAATAAGAATGTAGAAAAGGGACCATCCTTGTTTTATAATATTTTTAGCCCAAAAATGGGGAAAGAGTTTCCCCAAAAACAAGGAGACCCCTATAAACGTGATATCTTAATCAGGAAAAAAGTCAATGAGCAACTACTAAGATTCTCTGATAAGGTAAGTGAAGGGTTAAAAAGGAAATAGGAGAGAGATTTATTAAGTATAACCAGAGGTATAAATTAGAGATAGACAATCAAGGATTTAAGAAAAAGAAGGTTGTAGAGTTAGGGAAGAAGAGAGTTAAGATACCTAGGATAAGAGAAGAAGTCTGGCTGGTAGCAATAAAGGGATTCGGGAATAAACCAATGATGTTGTTAACCAACTTGGATAAAAATCCTGTAATAATCTTAGAGATGTATCTTACGAGATGGAAGGTAGAAGAGAGCATAAGATTTCTCAAGCAGGAATATAATTTAGAAGATGTAAGGGTAAGGAGTTACGCAGGATTAAGAAATACAGTATCTTTTCTGTTAGCGGTATTCTATTTCTTAAGTGTATATCTAGGCAGAAAACTAAAATTAAATATTCTTCTTAAGAAGATTTATGAAAAGGCAAAAAGATTCTTTCAGATTCCACCCTTCAAACACTATTGCTTAGCCTGAGGGATATTTAGAATTCTGTTTAATACAAGATGGAGATGGCCATGGGGAAAGAAGAAAAAGCAAAGTAACGGAAAACAGCTCTTCCTCTTCCCCTTACTGACTTAAAAATTTTGGGGAAACTCCAAATTTCAAAATCCTTGACAAAAAGGTAACTTTATAATAAGGTGTAACTATATACTATATGTTGTAGTTAAAGTAATTACTGTAGATAGTTTAAGAGAATATTTTAAAAAGGGGTAAGAGGTATGGCAAATGTGAACAACAAACTTATTTCTGCTAAAGAGATTGCTTTGAAATTCAATATTCCTTATCCTACAGTCAACCATTATACTAACTTAGGATTTTTTTCTGTAGTAAAAAGGAAAGGCAATATTCGTCTCTATCGTGAGGACGAGGTTAAGAAGAAGCTTGTTAAAATTTTCCAGTGGAAAGATGAGGGATACCCACTGCAGTTGATTCTTAAAAAGCTTAAAAAAGGGATTTCTTAACTCTTTGAAGGATTGGTTTATGTTAAGGCTGTAAATGGTTAAAGATAAAAAAGATGAGTTATTATAAAGTTTTAGGATTTAATAAGGAGCCATTTTCTACAAGCCCTGACCCTACGTTCTTTTATATGGCCAAAGATCACCAGGTAGCTTTGTTTAATACAATTATTGAGCTTCGCCTTAAGAGAGGCTTAAGTGTTATTTTAGGTGATGTAGGAACAGGTAAAACAACTCTATCCCGCAAGTTGATTCAGGAATTAAGTAATAGGGAAGATTTTATATTTCATATTGTTTTAGACCCTTCCTTTGAAGACGAACGTAGTTTTCTTGAATATCTAACAAGAAATTATGGAATTCCTTATCCTGCCGAAGCAAACATTATGTTTTTAAAAGAAACATTAGAGAAATTTCTCTTCCAGAAAGGAGTAGTAGAAAATAAAACTGTTGTATTAATTGTTGATGAGGCACAAAAATTAAGTGAAGTCTCTTTGGAAATGATGAGGATTCTTCTTAACTATGAAACTAATGAGTTTAAACTTTTTCAGCTGGTTTTGCTTGGTCAGCTGGAATTGCATGCTAAAATTCTTAATATACCAAATTTTCTCGACCGAATCAGCTTTAAATATACTCTTAATCCCTTAAGCTTTGAAGAAACACAGGAGATGATTGAGTTTAGAATAAGACAAGCAGGATACACTTCAACTATGCACCTTTTTTTGGATGAGGCAGTTGAAGAAATTTATAGTTACACAAAAGGTTACCCCAGAAGAATCACCATGCTTTGCCATTTTGCTCTTAAAGAATTAATTATAAAAAAGAAGGTAGTAGTAGATAGAAATTTAATTAAAGAAATTATTAAAAATGAGGTTAAATCCGGATGGCTCAATTTAACCCCTCAACTCCAGAACGAGAATTATTAAAACTTATTGAAGAAGATAGTAAAACTTCTTTTTCCTCAGGGAGCAATAAGATTAAGAGAATATTATCTTTTACCGCAGTAAAAGGAAGACTTTCTTTTTTAAAGCGAAATATTTTAAGGAAATTTTCCTTTAAAGAGTTTAGTATTGCTTCTTTTAATAGACTATTAGCAATTATTCTGTTAGCTCTTGTCTTTTATGTGAGTATAGACATATTAACTTCTGCAAATATGTTAAAAAAGAGGGTAGATAATTCTTTTAAAATGGAGGGCAATGCTTCTTTTAGTGCTTCAAAGGAGATATCTCATTTAAGGGAGCTTGCTTACTATGTCAATGAGGCTAAAAAAAGAGATATTTTTAATATTATCACTGTAAAGAAAGAAGAAAAATTAGTGGAGAAACAGATAGATGATACAGAAATAATAGAAAAAACCAAACATCTTAAGTTAGTAGGTATTGCCTGGAGTGATAATCCTGATGCTATGATTGAAGATGCCAATGCTAAGAGGACTATTTTTGTAAAAGAAGGTGACAATATTAATGAGATTGTTGTCAAGAAGATTCTAAAAGATAAGGTAATTTTAAGTTTAGAGGGAAAAGAAATAGAGTTAAAATGAGAAGAGGAGTCTATATTTCTTTATTAGTTATTTTATTTATAGGGTATGGAGGGATGCATCAGAATGTATGGGGGAAAGAGTTAGAGGGGACAGTTTCTTTAGATTTGCGAAATATTGATGTAGTTGATGCTCTCAAGTTTTTAGCAATAAAGGCAAATATTAATATAGTTACTTCTAAAAAGGTAAGTGGTAGAGTAAGCCTTTTAGTTAAAGACGCACCTCTAAAAGATGTTTTTGATATAATGCTTCGTTCTAACGGTCTTGCCTATGATAAAAAAGGAGATATTTATAATGTAATGACAGAAGAGGAATATAAAGCCCTTTATGGTAAAACTTTTTCTGATATCCGTAAAGTGAAAGTATTTCATTTAAAATATGCTATCCCTCAACAGGTATTTAACTTATGTGATAAGTTGAAAAGCGACATTGGTAAAATTATTTTTGATACAGAAAGCGGGAATATCTTAGTTATGGATACTCCTCAAAAGATAGAAGAAATAAGTGAAATTATCAATTCTTTAGAGAAGAAAACAACAGTGCTGAAAGTATTTGATTTAAAATACGCCAATGCTAAAAATATTGCTTCTCAACTTAAGAACCAGCTTGATTTAAAAAAAGTAGGCACAATACGCGCTGATGAACGTTCCAATCAGGTGATTGTCCAGACCCTTCCTGAGAGAATGGAACAAATAGAAAAGATAATCAAGAGTTTGGATAAAAAAACTAAAGAAATTCTTTTAGATACCAAGATTGTTAAAGTAAAACTTACCAAAGAGACAACTCAAAGTGTAAAATGGGAAGGTCTTTTTGATGTTGCCAGAAAACACGGCCTTACCTATCTTGGTTCTTATCCTTTTAGTGCCGTGCAATCTACCACTGATGACTGGCGGTCAAGAAAAAAAGTATGGGAAGATACAGGTAATGTGGGTTCTTATCCTTTTAGTGGGACGACGTCTAATTATTCTGCGAGTTCTTCTAAGCTGGGGCTGGAAGAAATGCATATAGGTATGGTGGGTAAGCATGATTTTGATGTCTTAATAAAATATTTTAAGGAAATTGGAGAGACTAAAATAGTCTCTACACCTAAAATTGTTATTACCAATAATCAAGAAGCAAGGATACATGTAGGAGAGAAACAAGCTTATGTAACTACCACAACTACTACTGGTCAGACAACGAGCACTGTTTCTGAAGAAGTCACATTTGTAGATGTAGGGACACAACTGCATGTTACTCCCACCATAAATGAAGAGGGATACATCACTCTTAAAGTAAAAGCTGAAGTTAGTAATGTAGTAAGTGTCCTTGTAACTCCTACCAATAATAAAATTCCTATAATAGATACATCTTTAGCAGAAACTACGGTGATGACTAAAGATGGTACTACCATTGTTATTGGGGGTTTAAGAAAGACTGAAAGAGGGACAACTGATAAAAAGATTCCTGGTTTAGGTAGTCTTCCTTTAGTTGGTAGATTATTTACTTCAAGAAATCCTACGACCGCCCGTACAGAGTTGTTAATTATGATTACTCCTACTATAATAAGTGGGGATGTTCTTGTAGCTAATACTCTCAAGAAGAAAAAAAGCAGAAATGTGAAGGCCACGCAGTCTTATATAAAAAATATTGTAGAGAAAAAAACAGGGGCTATTAAGGAGGATATTGAGGAGAGAAATATAGGAGGATTAAAGATAAAAACTTTCAGGTAGTTATGAAAAGCAAAATTACAATATTTTTCACTTTTATATTGGGAATAGGGGTAGCTCTTTTAGGGATGCATATCTATGGGATGTTTTTTTCTTTCAAAGAAGACATAAAGGAGCTCAAATATACCTATAATAATCTTAAGAAAGAATATAATGAGTTTAAGAAGAAATATAAAGATTTAGAAGAAGAGTTCATCTTTCTTTCTGCAGAAAAGAAAAAGCTTAAAAGAGATATGGCGAAAGTCTTAGAAGAGAAAGCTTCTTTAGAAGAGAAAAACAAAAAGTTGCAGTATAAACTTTTAGAGGCTACTACTAATATAGATGAGTTAAAAAAAGAAAACAAAAAGTTAGTAAAAGATATCAATGATAGAATAAAGAAGATTTTAGAGGAAAGAAAGTCTCTTATAAATGAGATAAGTTTTCTTAAGTCACAAGTGGAAGATTATAAGAAGAAAGTAGAGGCTCAAGAGAATTTACCTGATAATGTCGGTGAGCTTAAAAATAAATACCTCGCTTTAGCACGCGAGAAAAAAATAATAGAAGATAAGAGTATAAATTGCTCCATGCAATTAGCAGTCCTTACAGAAAAGGTGAAAAGATTAGAGGTAGAGAATACTACCTACAAAGAAACTCTTTCTAAGACTAATAATTTAATTGATATCCTCCGGAAAGAAAGAAATAATTATAAAGAGAAATATGAGAGAATATCAGCTGATTTGGATGTAGCAAAAAAGACCATCATTGAACTTAATAGTGAGAACAAGAAGCTTAAAAGTGAAAATAAAGCTTTAAATAAAAGGGTTGCCGAGCTTCCTCAGAGCATGGCAGAGTTAGCCCAGTTAAAGAAACAACTAAAGAAAGAAAAAACTCTTTTTCATTATAATCTGGGAGTCTTTTATACTCAGAAAGGAGATTATAAAAAAGCAATAGATGAGTTTAATAAGGTTATTGCGATTAACCCTCAAGATGCGGATGCTCATTACAATTTAGGAGTGATTTATTCGGAGTATTTGGAAAGTAAGGATAAAGCCATAGAGCACTTTAAATTATATTTAAGTCTAGCGCCCTCTGATGCTTATGCTGATAGAGCAAGGAAATATTTGCTTCTTCAGCAGGCAATTGAAGGAAGACAATAAGAGATGAGTAAAATAGTAGGAATATGGTTAATAGCGATGGTGAATATAGCTTTCTCGTTATTTGCTCAAGAATTTGCTTATGTGGATAAAAGTATCCATTCTACTAAGAAGAATATACTGAACGAGAAAATCTCCTTAGATTTTAAGAATATAGAAATTATTGATGCTTTAAAATTTATTGCGAAAAAAACTGGTCTTAATATTATTCCTACAAATAAAGTTAAGGGTAGAGTTACTTTAAATGTAGAAAATGCTGCCTTGCGTGATGTTTTTGATATAATGCTTCGTTCTAACGGTCTTGCCTATGATAAAAAAGGAGATATTTATAATGTAATGACAGAAGAGGAATATAAAGCCCTTTATGGTAAAACTTTTTCTGATATCCGTAAAGTGAAAGTATTTCATTTAAAATATGCTATCCCTCAACAGGTATTTAACTTATGTGATAAGTTGAAAAGCGACATTGGTAAAATTATTTTTGATACAGAAAGCGGGAATATCTTAGTTATGGATACTCCTCAAAAGATAGAAGAAATAAGTGAAATTATCAATTCTTTAGAGAAGAAAACAACAGTGCTGAAAGTATTTGATTTAAAATACGCCAATGCTAAAAATATTGCTTCTCAACTTAAGAACCAGCTTGATTTAAAAAAAGTAGGCACAATACGCGCTGATGAACGTTCCAATCAGGTGATTGTCCAGACCCTTCCTGAAAGAATAGATGATATTGCCAAGTTAATTGAACGTCTGGACCGAAAAACAAGAGAAGTTCTCTTAGATGTTAGAATTATTAAGGTAAAACTTTCTAATACCTTGAATAAGGGAATAGAATGGGAGGGCCTTTTTGATTTAGGTAGAAAATATGGACTTACCTACTTAGGCTCTTATCCTTTTAGTTCTGTTTCTTCTGCTACAAGTTCTTGGCGCTCACGTAGCGAGGTGTTGGGTGATGTAGGATATGTTGGTTCCTACCCCTTTAGTGGCACTACTACAGATTATTCTTCAGGAACAGGAGGTCTTGCTACAGAGAAAGTGCATATAGGAGTAGTGGGTAAACATGATTTTGATATTTTCTTAAAATATTTTCTTAGTTCAGAAGATTCACGTGTAGTAGCTACTCCGAAGATTGCTGTAGTAGAAAACGAGGAGGCACATATTCATATTGGAGAAAAGCAAGCTTATATTACTAATACTACTACTCAGACTACAAGTACTACTACAATAGCAGAAGAAGTAACCTTTGTTGATGTGGGGATTCAACTTTTTATAACCCCCACTATTAATAAGGATGGTTATGTGACATTAAAAGTTAAGCCAGAAATAAGTTCAGTAGTGTCATATTTAACTACTGCTGCAAACAATAAGATTCCTATTCTTAATACTTCTGCTGCGGAAACAACTGTGATGGTTAAAGATGGTTCTACGGTGGTTATTGGTGGTTTAGAGCAATTATCGGAAACATCCAGTGGCAAAGAGGTCCCTTTTATAAATAGAATTCCTTTTATTGGGGCGCTGTTTAGCTCAAGCGAGAAGGCCAAAGAACGTACAGAGTTCTTAGTAATGGTAACCCCCCATATTATTAGTGGAGAGAAGTTAACTACAGGATATAGGAGAGATTTCGGATATAAACTGGATAAGGAGGATAAAGAGTATTATCCTTTTACGGAGGGAGAATTTAAGTATCATTATAAGCCTTATCGCGATTATAAAACACTTGAAGAAAGAAGCGCGGTAACTTTTAAACCAATGCAATAAAGAGGATGAGTAATATGAAGGGTCGTATTATCTTTTTACTATTATGGTTAGCTTCCTTTTCTTTTTTTGCACGTCCCCAAGAGGAAGATATCGGTGTTTTAAAGTATCAATATGAGAAACTTAAGAAAGATTACGAGGCAGTAGTTAAAGACAGAGATAATATTTTATCGCAGATTAAGAATCTTCTTCAGTATAAAAAGAGACTACAAGAGGCGCAGTTTCTCGTAGAGAGACTTAATAATTATAATAAAAAGTTAAAGGAAGAAAAAGAAATGCTTAAAGAAAAAATTGAACAATTAAATACTCATATAAAGAAATTGAACGAAAATTCTCTTAAGAGAGACGAACAAATAGAAACTCTTAAAAAACATATTGAAAACATGGAAATAGAATATAAAATAGTGGAAGTAACTAAAAATAAGCTTAGAGAGAGTCAACAAGAGATTGCTCAGCTTAAAGAGGAAATATCACGGTTAAATCAAAAAATTCATAAACTAGAGGGAGAAAAGATAGAGGTAAAAGCAGCTGCAGAGGCTTACCGTCGGCAGTTAAGAGATGTAGAGAAAAAATACCGCCAAGCTTTAGCTTTTAATAGAAAACTAGAAAAGAAATTAGAAGAAGTTCCCAAGAAATTTGCTGAGATTGCTCGAGAGAATAAAATACTTATTAAAGAAACTTCTCTTATGCACTATAATTTAGGTGTTTTTTATACAGAAAAAGGAGAATACCGTCGAGCAATAGCTGAGTTTGAGAAGGCTTTAGAGCTTAATCCGGATGACGCTTATGCACATTTTAATTTAGGGTATATATATGCAGAACATATGGTTAATAGACATAAGGCAATACAACACTTTCGTCAATTTTTAAGGCTGGCTAAAAGTAATGATAAAGATGTAGATTGGGCTAAAAGATACATTCTTACTTGGCAGGCATGGGAAGCAAAAGAGCCAATTAAATAAAAAGGAGGAGAGATGAAGGGAAGAAGTAGTAGTTTAAGTATTGTTTTTTTTCTATGGGGTTTTACAGGAGTAGTTTTTGCATCTTCAGGAGGAGTGCCTCAAAAGGAAATTGGAGGGTATCAACAGGAGAAAGGAGTGGTTAAAGAAGAAAAGACGCAGAAGCCATCTTCGTTTTCACAAGAAGTTAAGAGGAAAGAAAAAACAAAGCCTTTAAAAGCAGAGCCTCTCTTAGATAAAGAGGCCAAAAAAAGAAACGAGTTAATTAGGAATAAAAAAGTATTTTTGAATAATTCTCGCTGGAGTATAGAAGTTATGCCTTTAAAGGGTGGCAGGAAAAGTTCCGATTATATAATTTTTAAAGACTTAAAAATAGGGATAGAAAGTCTTTTAGATAAAGGGTTCTCTTATACCAATTATACTTTAAGTTTAAAAGATAATGGGAGTATGGTGATTGAGACAATGCAGACCTCAAGTAAAGGAAGAGTAGTTTTTATAAGAGCAGAAATATCCTCTGATGGAAAGTCTCTGCGTGGGGTGATGAGTTTTCCTGAAGGAGCGACTCCTGAAGATTATTCTTTTTTTAGCAAAGCCAAAGAATTACTCCGTTAAAAGGAGGTTGTTATTTATACAGAGTACTGGGGTCTTAATAGAATGCCTTTTGAGAATGTTAATGATGCCTCTTTTTTTTATTATTCTACCCAGCATAGAGAAGCATTGGCTCGGATGAATTATGCGGTAAGACAGAAGAAACTCGGTGTTCTTTTAACAGGAGAATATGGAACAGGAAAGACATTCTTAAGTCGGGTACTTAAAAAGGTATTTTCTGAAGATAAATACATATTTGTATTTATCACCAATCCCCGCCTGAAACCTTTAGAGTTTATTAAGGAGATTAATTACCAACTGGGAGGTAAGCTTAAAGGGAATTCTGTCCCTGAAAAGATGGATTTTTTACATTCTATCCAGGATGCTTTGGAAGAGTATGCACGTAAGGAGATGTTTGTAGTTATAGTGGTTGATGAGGCACAGAGCATTCAGAGAGACGATCTTTTAGAAGAGATACGTTTGCTTCTTAATGTGCAGAGTGAGAATGCCGTTCTTTTTACACTTATTCTTTTAGGTCAGCCTCTCTTAGAAGAGAAAGTTGAGAAAATCCCTCAGTTAAGACAGAGGTTGTCTATTCGTTACAAACTTTCTTCTCTTAATAAAGAAGAGACAAAGGAGTATATAGAGCATCGTTTAAAAATAGCAGGAGCTGTACGTAGGATTTTTACTGACGGTGCGTATAAAGAAATATTTTCTCTTTCTAAGGGAATGCCACGTGCTATAAATAATATTTGTGATTTAGCGCTTTTAAGTGCTTTTATTGCAAGAAAAGAAGCAGTAGACGAAGATACCATTGTCCATGTAGGTGAAGACTTGGGAGAAATGGGTTCTCCTGAGGAGGACAATGTGAATTCTATATGATTAACTTTTCTGATATCTTTGGCGATGATAAAGAGAGACAGAGGAGAAAAAAAGATTCTGCCCCTATCGATTTTTCGTCTTTAGATAGCCATCCTTTAAAGAAAGAGTTCCCTGTAGAGAAAAAAGAAACTCCTGATATCTCCACCTTCAAAATCCAGAGGGCTAATTCTCAAGAAGAAAGAGAAATAGAAGAGTTATATAAACGTTCCCTTTCTTTAGCAGAGAAGATATTCACTTCTGAAATTGCTGTTTCAGACATTAAAGAATTACATAAACTCATAGAAATTTTAGTTAATTTCTTAAGGACTACCAACCAGATGTTTTTTGAATATATTTTTGGCCGTTTGCCTTCTAAAGCGGATTTTATGCCTTTAAATTTAGTAAATGTCTGTATTCTTGCTCTTGAATTAGGAATAGAGTTAGGTTACAGTGATGCTGAGCTTATTAACTTAGGAATGGGAGCTTTTTTACATGACATTGGTATGAAACAGCTTACAGATTTAATTTCTCAACCCCGACATCTTACTAATTTGGAGAGGCAACGTATTCATAAGCATCCTTTAGCAGGAAAAGAGCAGTTAGAGTTTCTTCAGGTTGATATTGAGCCGTTGGTTTTAGAAATTGTTAATCAGGAACACGAACGGCGTGATGGTTCGGGATATCCTTCTGGACTTAAAGAAAATGATATTAACGAATATGCTCAAATAGTGGGATTAGTTGATGTATATGAGGCTTTAACACATTCGCGTCCTTATAGGAATAGTTATCCCCCTCTGGAGGCAATGAAGATTATTTTAAGGGAGAGAAATTTATTTGATGCCAGAATAATAAAGGCTTTTTTAGAAAGAGTAGGACTTTATCCCAAAGGGACTTTTGTAGAGCTCAATACAAAAGAAGTAGCGCAGGTATTAACTCAGAACAGAGGCATGCCTTCATGCCCTCTTATAAGAGTAGTATATGATTATAAAGGTAAAAAATTAGATACTATCAAAGAAATAGATTTAAGTAAGAATGCAAAAATTTATATCTTAAGAAGTCTTTAATTTGCAGTTATTATAATGAATAAACTTATTATTTTAACGTTGGTTAGTCTTATTATTTTTGCTCTATTTTTAGGCTATAATTTTCTTAAAGTAAACATAGCTTTGGAGAAAAGCATCAGTGATAATCTTGCCTTAAAGAACTTTCTTGAGAAAAGAAACGAGGATATAGAAGACCTTCGTATTCAACTGAGCAGGAAAGAAGAAGAGGTTGATAACCTGAAGGAAAGATTAGAAGAACTTTCTTATCCTGCACGGATAAAGAAAGCTCTTTCTTTAGCCCAAGAGACAATCCACTCACTAAATCAAAAAATTGATGCTTTGCGTAGAGAAAAAGCCGAATTGAAGGGAGAAAATTTCTCTTTGAAAGCAAGAGTGCAAAATAATAATAGGGAAATTATTCGTCTCACTAAAGAATTGGAACGAACTAAGGAACAAATAAATAATTTGTTAAATAAAAGTGAGGAAGAGGTGGTTTCTTCTTCAGATATTTCTTTAAGGAATGTTTTAGAAAAAAAAGAACAGGATATCGCTACCCTTAAGCAAGAATTGGAAGAACTTAGAGCACGTTACGATCAGCTTCTTTCTGATAAGGAGAATTTAGAAGATACTCTTAGAAGATTAAAGAGAGATTCTTCAAGAAATAATGTTTCTATTTTTAAAAGAAAAATTGAAAATCTGCAGAGTAAATTAGAGGAGAAAAATAAAGATATAGAGGAATTAAAGAGCAAATTGCAAAAAATAGCAAAGGGGCGTTCCAAGACAGAAGAGGAAATTAAAAAACTGACAAGTAGCGAAGAGAACTTAAGAGTATTAAATAAAGACCTTCAAAGTAAACTTATTGAACTATCTACTCAGCTGAATGAAAAGGATAAGAAAATTAAAGAATTAGAATTAGCGTTAGCCAATCCTTCCAAAGAGTATAATGAAGAAATAGAAACATTACAGGGTAAGTTAGCTTTCCAAAAAGAAAAATTAAAAAGAGTAACGACACTATATAACGATTTAAGAGAACAGTTAAAAGAAATAGCAGAAATTATTTCTTCAAGGGAAGAGGAGATAAGAAAGAAGGAAAAGAAAATTACTCTTCTTTCTGACGAACTTTCTTATTTGAAGCTTAAAGTATCCAATTTAGAGAACACTCTTCAACAAGCAGAAGAAAATCAGAGGCTAATCGTAGAAAAGCTTTCTGAAGTTACTAAGCTTAACAGGTTTTTTCAACAGCGCTTAAATGAAGTTACAGGGATAGTAGGTAGAAGTGACCTTCTTAAAATACCTCAGGAGGAAGGTAGTCTGGAAAAGTTTGATGAGCCTTTTCCACAAAAAGCATCTTCACAAGTTATTACAGATGAGAGTAAAGCGTCTACTTCAAGTAGAGATAAAGTAGAAGAGTTAAAGAAAAAGGTAGAAGTTATTTTAGAACCCTCTCAGTAATTTTAAATAGACTAAAATGAAAAAATATATTTTAAAGTGGATATTATTGATTTTAATAGGAGAAGGATTTATTTCTTCTACTTTTTCTCAAGATTCCTTAAAGGAGAAAGCCAGAGATCATTACCGGTTAGGGCAGATTTACTATGAACATGGTCTTTATAAAGAAGCAGAAGAAGAATATAGGAAGGCATTAGATATTTTAGGGAATTTTCCTAAGGGAGAATCTCTTATAAAAGAAACAAAGAAAAAGTCTCAACCTTTACCTTCTAAGAGAGAAGAGAAAGTTTCTTCTCCTCAGAAGGAGTATATTATTGGTATTGGTGATGTTTTAAGCATAACTGTTTGGGAAAATCCTGATTTGAACCAAGAGGTTATTGTAAGACCTGATGGGATGATTTCTTTTCCTCTCATTGATGAAGTTAAAGCAGCAGGATTAACGTTATCAGAGCTTGATAAGGTCATTACAGAAAGGCTAAAACAGTATATCCGGTATCCTGATGTTTCTATTTCTCTAAGGAGTATGGGAGGAAACCGGATTATTGTTCTGGGAGAGGTAAACTCGCCAGGAGTATATACTATAAGCGGAAGAAGAACTGTTCTTGAAGCAGTTGCTTTGGCAGGAGGATTTACAAATGATGCTGTATTAAACAGTATAGTAGTAATTAGAGGAGGCCTTAAAAATCCTTATGCTGAGCGTATAGATTTATCACGTGTCTTACGAGGCAAAAATGCCAATGACATACCTTTAAATGCCCAAGATATTGTTTATGTTCCCAAAAAATTCATTGCCAATCTTAATTACTTCTTAAAGCAAATTCTTGAGCCTATTTCCAGAGGGATGTATACTGTAAAACAGTTTGATACTTGGTAAAGTAGGATTAGTTAATGAGTATTCTTTTTTTTCTTAAGGAATATATAATTTTTCTTATTTTTTCTTTTATTGTTAGTTTTTCTTATGCCCTCCCTCCTTTGGATAATGAAGTACGTTCTTTGTCGGAAATAGTTAAAGAGAAAAAAATTTCTTATGCAGGAGAATTTTTTGATATACCCGTACCATTGGGTAATTATTATTTTGCTAAAAAGATAGTAGCTACTTTTAATGCTTCATGGAGAAACATACCTAAAGATGAACAGGAGCTTGAAGAATTAACCTGGCGGGAACTACTTCTTTCCTACGAGGCTTATCGTAGAGGCATTAACGCTAGCAGTGAAGAGATAGATAGAGAGATTGATAAAATAATGAAAGCAGAAAAAGTGGATTTTAACTGGAGAAAAGACAATGAAGCTTTTAATAAATGGGTTAAGCAGAGATTACAAGAATCCCCAGAGGTTTTTAGAAACCAGATAGCTCATCTTGTTAAGCTTAATAAATTAAGAAACGAGGTTATAGAAAGTATAAATCCAGAGGTAAGCGAAGAAGAAGCCTATCAAAAGTTTCTTGATGAGTATAATACTTTGTCTGTTGAACTTGTTCAGTTTGATGACTTAAAAGAAGCAGAAAAGTTTTATGAGAAGCTTAAGGAGCCTCTGTCCAAGGATAGAGTAAGTCATCTTGTATGGGAGGACCTGGTATTGTCCTACGAAGCAAACAGACGACATATAACTATTGACGATAGAGAATTAAACAGGGTTTTAAGTGAATTTTTTTTCTTGAATGATATAAGGTTTAACTGGCGTAGAGACAAGGAGAAGTTAAACTCCTACCTAAAAGATAATTTTGACATGGACGTAGAGACTTTTAACAAAGTCTTTTCTAAACTAGTTATCGTAGATAAGCTCAGGAAAAAAATATATGCAAAAGAGGAGTCACCTGTAGATTGGGAAGCTTACAATAAATTTCTTAAAAAGAACAAAAATTTAAATAGAGCCTACAGTCGGTTTTTTAATAAGTTTAAGGTAAAAGATAATATATTGAGATTCTCCAGCTTTAATAGGGCAAAAGAGTTTTATAAAAGAATTAAAAGAGAAGAAAACCCTTGGGATAACAAAAAGAGAAGACAACCCCATTTATTTAAAAGGCCAGGTTTTGTCTCGCTTGATTTTTTGATTAATATCTGGAAGTTTAAGAGAGCTGATGCCTATAAGATGTTAGATTATACGGCCGGAAGCTTCTATCCCCCTTCTCCTATATACAAAGGATATGCCGTATTTAAGATTCTTAAAGTGAGAAAAGCAAAAAAAGAGGATTTTGTAAAAAGGAAACAATACTATTTTGGCAGAGTTAAAAATATTAAGAAATACGAAGGGTTTAAACAGTGGCTTAAAGATTTAAAAGAAAAAGCTGATATAAAAGTTTACATAAATAACGAATAAAAACACAACGCACCTTTTATTATAACAAATGCTTATTTTCCTTTAGTCTTTACTTTTTATTCCCGCTAAAGTATAATTCTCCTTGAAGATAATAAGATAAGTAATGTTCGGTAAAATAGGCGTATTAGGCATAGTAGTTTTTTTGTGTATATCTATATATTTTAATGCACTAAATGGTGAATTTATATGGGATGACAAAATATCGATATTAGATAACAAATATACACACAGCCTCAAATACATACCAGAGTTTTTCTCTTCTCCTTTTTTTAGTTTAGGAAGCAAGAGTCCAAGAATAAGCCAGTCAGATTATTATCGTCCCCTTGTTAGTGTTTCATTTGCTTTAGATTATTTCTTTTATAAAGACACTCCTTTTGGTTTTCATGTGGCCAACTTAATTCTTCACCTTTTGAATGTGTTGCTGGTATTTTTCCTTATGAGAATGTTATTAAAAGACTTTTGGTGTGCATTTTGGATAAGTATTATTTTTGCCGTCCATCCTGTAAACTCAAGCACTGTTTCTTATATCTCCAACAGGCCAAATCTGTTATTAGTTTTGTTTTGTCTTTTGTCTTTTGTTTTTTACATAAAGGACAAATGTCCTCTTTCTTATTTATTTTTCCTTATGGCATTGCTTTCAAAAGAATCTAGTGTTATTCTTCCTTTGGTATTTGTAGCTTATGATTACTTAGAAAGAAAGAGTATTAGAAATAATTTTATTAAACTACTGCCCTATTTCTTTTTAATATTTATTTATTTTGTAATTAGGAATAAGGTATTCGGAATATGGAGGATAGAGGGCAGTTGCATATTTTGTAAGTTAGGAGAGAGAGTGCTTGCATTTTTTGTTATGATTTTTGATTTCATAAGAGTTATATTTTTACCCTTTGGGCTTCATTTTGAAAGGTTAATATCTTCTAATGATAATTTTTTCATTTTAAAAAGTATGGTAGGTGTTATTTTTACTGTAGTTTTATTGTATATCAGTTTGCGTTCTAAGAAGACGAAACCCCTCTATTCTTTAGGGATATTTTGGTTTTTTCTGGGGCTTTTACCAACCTCTCAAGTTTTCCCTTTAATTGTAGATGATAAATACTTAGCGAGTGAGCATTTTTTGTATTTTCCTCAGATAGGTTTACTTATGTTTATATTTTTATGTTTAAGAGACAGAATAAGTTATATTTCTTTTAAGGTATTTATTTCTATAATAATATTAGTTTTTAGCATTTTAACCATCCATTATAATCAAACTCAATGGAAGAATGAAAAAGATTTTTTATTATACAATTTAAGATTTGAGAGAACTTCCCGTCTATATAATAATTTGGGGAAAGTTTATCAGGAGGAAAGAGATTTTAAGAAGGCAGAAGAGGTCTATCGTAAGGCCAAAGAAATGAATTCTCACTATTTAAAATCTCGTTATAACTTAGCTACTCTTTTAGCTGAAGAGGGAAGGTTTATATCTGCTGAGAGAGAATATCAGGATATTTTAAATATTTATCCTTTCTATGGAGATGTTTATAATAACTTAGGGGTGATAAAATTAAGAGAAGGTAAATTAAATGAGGCGTTAGAACTTTTTAGAAAGGCTCTTCTTTTATCTAATGATAATGCTGATGCTTATTGTAATTTAGGTTTAGTGTTAGGGAAAAAGGGAGATGAAAAGGATGCTATAAGTTATTATATTAAGGGAATAAATATTGACCCTAATAATATAGGATGTCTTAGCCAGTTAGCTCTAATTTACATAAAAAGAGGAGATTTTGATAGAGCCCTTACATATCTTAATAGAATATTAGATTTAGATAAGAAAAATGCTGGTGTTCTTCAGAATATAGGGAATATTTATTTTACCAAGAAAGAGTATAAAAGAGCACTGTTGTATTATAATAAGGCGTTGAGATTGAATCCTTCAAATAAAGCTCTCAGGGATAATATAAGTATAGTCAAGGATATTTTAAATGAAGGAAAATGATAATTTAAATTACAAAGAGGTTAGAGTATTTAAATTAAGAGGCAATTCTATGTGGCCTTTTATAAAAGATGGTGATATAGTGATAGTGGAGCCAACGGAAATTAATAATATCTTTTTGGGACAGATAGTTCTTGCAGAAGAAGGTGGGGTGTTTTTTTGTCACCGTCTTTTTAAAAAGAAAGGAGAGTTTTTCCAAACAAAAGCAGATACTTTTTTTGGATTGGATCCTCTATTAGAAGAAAGAAATCTTTTAGGAAAAGTAATTGCTATAAAAAGGAGAGGAAAAATTATAAGGATAGATAGAAGATTGCACTATTTTATGGGTTTTTTTATTTTATGGTTTACTTTCTTTATTTCTCCTTTTTATTATATTCTACGAAGATTAAGAAAGATAGGGAACAATGTACATAGATAGAGAAAATATAATTTTGAATCTTAACCAAGAGACTAAACCATTTCTTCAGATTAAGCTTTCTAAATTCATGGAGCTTACAGAAGAAGAGTTCGCTCACTTAGTAAAGGAAGTAGAAAAGGATGATTTATTTAGAAAGTTAACTTATCCTTTAGAAAGTTTTTCTTTTCGCCTTATAAGTTATCATCGTTATCCCTATACAGAAATCAAATCCAGTATTTATAAAATTATTGAGAATGTGATAAAGGATGAAAGTTCTCCTGATATCGATGATCTTCTTCTAATTTATAAAGATACAGTAGAAATAATCAAAAATATTGGTGAGAATAATTTTAAGAAATATTTCTTATATAATGATTTTGATTTACCGATAAGTGAGTTAGCAAGGATATGCCAGACAACTGAAGAGAAAGTCTTTAGAGTAATTGAAATGATGGATGAATTTTTTATCAGGTCAAGATTAAAGAGAG
>CAZWON010000023.1:0-23343 GCA_964635565.1 uncultured Planctomycetia bacterium | reverse complement strand
AAACGCGGGGCCGATGGGATTTGAACCCACGATCACTTGATCGACAGTCAAGGGACTTAAACCAGGCTAATCGACGGCCCCGAATTAGCTTATAACTCTTAGCTGATAGTAAGTAATTTTATCTAATTTTTTAGAAAAATCAAATTAACTTTTCTCTATGAGCTATGAACCAACAACTATGAGCTAATATAGTGGGCGGTACAGGATTCGAACCTGTGACCTCAACGATGTCAACGTTGCGCTCTAACCAATCTGAGCTAACCGCCCAATCCGTGCCGCGTCTTGCGTTGTGCATATTGCGTAATTCATAGTATCCCGTGTGTACTCTTCACCTTGTGCTATATTTAATCGCGATACACAGTACGCGTTACGCAATACGAATATAACTGCCGGGGGCGGGACTCGAACCCGCACGTCCCTTCCGGGACAGCAGATTTTAAGTCTGCTTTGTCTGCCAATTCCAACACCCCGGCTGAATACATCATAGGGGTTCTGCCCCTTCTGACACTCCGTTCGTAAGATTATCAAAGATGTCAAACTCACTACGTTGTCATCCCCGGAGTATAAACTAAAGAAGAAAAAATTTAAATGTTAATGAAAACCTATATAACTAACCGGGGGCTATGGCCCTTCTCGTACTCCGTTCGTAAAACTATCAAAGATGTTAAGGTCACCATACTATCAATCTTTAAAGTATAAAATAAAAAGAAGAAATATATATTAAAAAGATAAAGAAAATTTTTCTTCCCAGAATAGCTTTATTAATTAAGGCGTGGGCCGGGTTTGAACCGGCGAATAGCGGTTTTGCAGACCGCCGCCTTTCCGCTTGGCTACCACGCCATTTTTTAAAATAACTAAAATACTATAAAAAATTTATTTACTTTTTTCTTTTACCCTAATCTTCTCTTCTTTAATCTCTTTCAATGCTGTATCAAGCAATTTCTCAGTTTTATCATTTACCAAAGGTTTATCTCCATCAGCAAGTTGTAAAGCTCTTTTTGCTACCAATACTGTCAACTTATATATAGAGCCATTGCTTGCTTTGAGTAACTCTTCTACTGGAAGATAATCCTTCTTCATTATTGTCTCCTCCTTTGTAGTCTCTCTGTAATCAAAACTCTCTCTAATAACTTTAGGGCACTCTGTAAATTCTGATTTATTATTAGATAATCATAAACTTTTGCAAATTGCAACTCTTTTTTTGCCAAAGCAATTCTTTTTTTTATAATTTTACTATCTCCTCTTTTGCGTAATCTACGAGAAAGTTCACCTTGTGTTGGTACGCCTATAAAAATGGTAACTATTTTATCTTTTTTTATTCTTTTTTTCAAATACATTCCTCCTTTAACATCAATACACAAAATTAAATCTCTCCTTTTTTTCTGTGCTTCTTTAAGGAAATATCGGGGCGTCCCATAATAATCATTTAAAACTTTTTGGTATTCTAAAAAAAACTTTTTTTTAATAAGCCTATGGAACTGTTCTTTGCTTACAAAAAAATAATCACGGCCTTCTTTTTCTTGTTTGCGTTTCATGCGAGTGGTATAGGAGACAGCAAGAATAAAATTTTTTTTAATAAGAGGTCTTAAAAATATTTTTTTTAAAAGCGTGGTTTTTCCTGCGCCAGAGGGACCGGAAATTATAATAATTTTTGTCTCCTGAGGTTTGCCCATTTCAAAAATTTATTCGATATTCTGGGCCTGCTCTCTTATTCTCTCTAAAGCATTTTTTGCCTCGAGTAACCAACCTGATATACTCTTGTTTTTAGTTTTGCTAGAGGCAGCATTTAATTCGCGCTGAATTTCTTGAGATAAAAAATCAATAGCCTTACCACAAGGATTTCTTTTATTAGAAGATATTATTTTTTCTAACTTATTGATATAGAATGAGATAAGCGAAATCTCCTCTGCTATATCCTTGTGACCGTTGGTGTCAAAAGAAAAAGTGGCTATTTTATTTTCTACTTTCTCCATACTCTTTTTTATTTCCTTAAAATTCTTTGTAACTTCTCTCTTTATGCCAATACCCTGTTTTTCTCTAAAAGCTACTAATTTCTTTACCCCTTCTTTTATTGCTGATAAAATAAGTGTATTATCAATGGCATCCTGTTTCTCTTCTAAACGGATTATCCCCGGCAAAGTTAAGATATTATTAAAAAGCATATAAGGAGAGATATTAAAAAGTCGTGAAACTTTCTTCACCTCCCGACAATAATGCGAAAGTAGATATTTATCAATAACCAACTGTTGTGACTTACGTGTATGAAAGATAAAATATACCTCAACCTTTCCTCTATAAATTTTCTTTCGAATCTCTTTTCCAATCTTATTTTCCAGGTAGATTTTATCAGGAGGAAGCTGGTGAGTAAAAATTTCTAGATATTTTGAATTAGTAGAACGAAGAACAACTCTTACATTAAATTTTTTACTTTTCTTCTGAGCATAAGCATAAGCAGTCATTCCTCTCATTTCCAAATTCTCTTTTTATATTCCCCCAATGTTGTCTCTTTGGTAGGATATAAATCATAAACTATTTCCGAGGGTTCAAACCATAATTTTATCTCTTTCTCTGCTTCCTTTTTATTACTGGAAGCATGTATTACATTTTCAAATAAACCTGTGGTTAATATTCTTCCGTATTGCCCTCTTATAGTTGTAGGGTGAGCTTCTTCCGGATTAGTAGCTCCTGATAAACTTCTTACTTTTTCAATAGCATCTTCTCCCCAATATACCAAAACTAACACTCTATTATCTCCATGAAGCTGGCCCGTGATATATTTTATAAGCTCAGGGAAAAAAGGTTTATCCTTAAGGTGAGCGTAATGTCTTTCTGCTAATTCTTTAGAAACTTTTACAATTTTTGCTCCAATTATTTTCAATTTTGATTCCGAAAGGCGAGTAAGAATATTGCCCGTAAGAGATTTTTTCAAACCATCTGGTTTGATAATAACAAGGGTTGCTTCTTTTTTCATAGGATAATCTTAGTGACTCTTTCTAAATCTTTAACATTATAATACTCAATAATAATTTTACCTCTATTATTTTTTTTATGAATTATTTTGACTTTTGTTCCTAAGGCCTGTTGTAGACGTTGCTCTATTTCCGCCACAAAAGGATCGGGACGTTTCTTTCGTCTTAAAGTTTCAACCTGTCTTTCCAGAGCTCTTACAGAAAGGCCTTCCTTTAAGATTCTATGAAACAGCTCTCTTTGACGATGTTCATCAGCAGATAAAATTGTCCGCGCCTGACTGCGAGAAATAATACCTTTGCTTAAGGCTTCTTTTATCTCAGAAGGTAACTTAAGTAAACGTAAGGTATTAGCAATAGAACTTTTATCTTTACCTAACATTTTGCCTATCTCTTCTAAAGTAAGCTTAAATTCATCTATTAATCTCTGGAAAGCATTTGCCTCTTCAAGGGGATTTAAATCTTTACGCTGTAAATTTTCCATAATCGCTAACATAAAAGTTTCTCGGTCATCAAGTTCTTTTATCATTGCTGGTATCTCTTTGAGCCCCAATAGGTTAGCTGCATAAAATCTTCTTGTACCCGCAACAATTTCAAACTTTCCTTCTTTTTTTCGCACCACTACCGGTTGAATAAAACCTTTTTCTTTAATAGACTGGGCGAGTTCTTTAAGTTCTCTCTCCTCTATTTTCTCTCGAGGTTGATATCTACCTGTATCAATGGTATGTAAAGGTAAATAAACAAATTTCTCTTCCTTAACTTCTTTCGGCCGTTTAGGAATCAATGCTTCTAATCCTCTACCTAAAACTTTTCTCTCCACTTTATATACCTCCTTTTTGGAAAACCATGGAAACTTCAATTCTTTCCTTTAATATTTCTTCCGCCAAATTCATATAAGCTCTTGCTCCTACGCACATAGCTTCATAAAAATATATAGGTTTGGCAAAACTGGGTGCTTCTGCTAATTTAATATTCCGGGGAATAATAGTATTGAATGTTTTTTCCTTAAAAAATCTTTTTACTTCATCAATTACTTGTAAAGTCAAGCGCGTGCGGAAATCAGCCATTGTTAAAAGCACTCCTTCTATTTCTAATAAAGGATTTAACCGTTCTCTTACCAAATCTATGGTATTTAACAACCTTGTCATCCCTTCCAAAGCATAATATTCACACTGAATAGGGACAATTATACTATCTGCTGCTACAAGAACATTAATAGTCAACAACCCCAAGGAAGGCGGAGCATCAATAATAATGTAAGAAAATTGCTCCCTTAAAGAGCCTAAAGCCTCTTGCAATTTCCTTTCTCTTCTTTCCATATTTACTAATTCAATTTCTGCGCCTGTAAGAGCAATGTCTGAAGGAGCTATCCATAGATTTGGCCAGGAAGTTTTTTTTACAACTCTCTGTAAGGGTCTATTTTCTATTAATACTTCATAAACTGATTTTCCTTTAAGTTCTTCTCCTCCTACTCCTACACCACTAGTAGCATTGCCCTGGGGATCCATATCTATTAGAAGAGTAGATTTATTGGCCAATCCCAGATAAGAACTTAAATTAATTGCTGTAGTAGTTTTCCCTGTCCCGCCTTTTTGATTACACAAACCAATGATTTTGCCCATAAAATAAAGGTTTTTAGCGATGTTTTCACGTGAAAACTTTCTTCTATTCCTTTAATTATTATTTTATGAAAGCTTATATTTATTGTATAAAATTTGCTCCTTGTTGTCAAGAGTCTTCGTATTAAAAAACATAAGACTATAAAAACTTGGCATTTATAGAATAATCTGTGGTTGATAATTTTATAGGAAGTTTGGTAAGAGAATGTTTTTCTCTCTAAAAAATACCTTTTAACCGCAAGAACGCATAGAGTTTTCTTTCAAATAATAATAAATTTTCTTTCGATTCTGTTTTCCCAGAAGACGATTTTTAATCTTCTTTTTTCTAAAAGTTGGGATTTATATAGTAAAATAAAGATTTTTAGCGATGTTTTCACGTGAAAACTTTTTAAAATTTACGCTTTGTTAAGGGTTAATTTTTTTATGCGGAATTGATAAATAAAGGTTAAAAAACTCTGCAGTAGCCAGTATAATACAAGAGCCGACGGAAAATTATAGAAAATCAATCCCATAAACAGAACAAAAAATAATCCCATAGACTGCTGTTGACTATCTAAGCTGGTGCTGGTCATCTTTTGCTGGAAAAAATAAATAATAATTAAAAGCAGAGGAAGGATATTAATATAATTTCCCAGCCACGGCAGAGAAAAAGGAAGTTTAAAGGTGTGGTCGGGTAAAGAAAGGTCTTTTATCCACAAGAATTGTGCTCCTTTTAATTCCACACTTCTAAAAAGTACTTGATAAAGAGCAATAAACACAGGAAACTGGAAAAAGAGAGGAAGACAGCTGCCAAAAGGATTTACTTTATATTTCTTAAACAATTCTATCTGCTCTTTATGTAATTTTTGAGGATTATCTTTGTATTTCCTTTGTAATTCCTGAATATAAGGCTGAATTTCCTGCATCTTTTTCATTGCCTGTGTGCTTTTCATGGTAAAAGGAAAAAGAATTAGATAAATAAGCAGGGTAAGAAGAATAATACTTATTCCCCAGTTATGAAAGAGTTGATTAAAAAAATGTAGTATTTTAAGAATCACTACTCCTATACCATTAAATATCCCATA
Organism: uncultured Planctomycetia bacterium; assembly: GCA_964635565.1. Taxonomy (GTDB): domain Bacteria; phylum Omnitrophota; class Gorgyraeia; order Duberdicusellales; family 4484-171; genus CAZWON01. The sequence goes on along the minus strand of CAZWON010000023.1, from coordinate 17,694 downwards.
ATTAATAATTTCCTGTAATTTATAGAGGGCTAATTCCTCACCAATCTGAGGTCCTAAGTAGAAATGCCATACAGATAAGTTCTCCTTATTAGAAGTAATTGCTACTACTGTTTTTTTATCTTTGCGAATAAAATCAATATTTTCATAAGGGCCATTGTAAAGAATATAACAAAAATAGCGGTCTCTTGCTCCTGCAATCACAACATAAGGATTTTTAAGAACCTTAATCTTTCCTATATTTTTTCGTTTTAAAGGCAAGTGGGGAGTGTCCTTATAAAATATTTCCTGATATCTTTGTTCAAACCCATTGGAAGAGAGGAGGTTATAAAAAAGATATATAGGTGTACCTTTTTTGGGAAGAATGATTTTGTTGGTAATAGAATATCCTGAGAATTCCCACACTTTTTTAATATTGGCCTCTTGATTTTCTAACACAAGGGTGTTCTTCTGAGGTTGAGAAAGAGAGAACTTCAAGGTAGCAAATTCAGGAGTGACTCCTAAGTTTGTAAAACTCACTTTCTCTTTATAAGGAATAATGTAAATTTCTTTTATGTAACCACCTATAAGAGAAATAGTTACAATAAAATTTCCTATTTTTACTTCCTTTAGATTACCTTCTAATATTTCTTTTGGAGGGGTTTTTTTTATAACTATCTTATTATCAAGGAGTTGTGTATTAGATACTTCTTTTAAATTATGTTGTGGAGAAGAAGAGAGAGGTTTTTGAGGATAAAATTTAGCAAGAAAATAATAATATCCTATAAAAAAAAGAATAGTAATAAGAAAAAAATGAAATGTGCGTTTATCCATTTCTGCTTATGGTAATAAATCTATGCCCCCCGGGGAGAACCAGTTACATTTAAAAATACGTTTTAAAGATAGCACCACAGCTTTCCTCCAAGAATATTTTTTAAATGCTTCTTCTGTATAATAAGAACAGGAGGGGTAGAACTTGCATTTTATAGGAAAAAAGGGCGCAATGCTTCTATAGAATCTAATAATAAAAAATACTATTTTCTTCATATAGTAAGTCGTGCTTTGCCTTTTTTCCTGCGATGTTTAATTATTTTTCTTCCCCCCCTAGAAGACATTCTTTTTCTAAACCCGTGTTTTCTTTTGCCTTTTAGTTTTGTAGGTGTGGTTAATCTTTTTTTCATAGGGTGTAATTGTAACACATTCTTTAAGAAAGTGTCAATAAAAAATTCTATCTCTTTGGAGTTATTTTTGTTTTAAAAAGACTCTTAGAGATAAAAAGTTATTGCAATTAACTTTTAATGAGGTATAATTTTTTTATCTCTTAACTATAAATTGTGAATAAGTTGTGATTTTTGTGAATCTATAAACTCAAAAGGTAATTATGAAAAAACTATGGCAAAATTGCCAAGAATCCCTAAAAAAATCTTTAGGAAAGATATCTTTTGAAACATGGATTGCCCCCTTAAACCTTAAATCTATCCAAAACAATATTGTAACTTTAGAAACGCCAGATACTTTTTTTAAAAACTGGATAGAAAGTAACTACCTTAAAGTCATTCAAAATACCCTTAAAGAAATTACAGAAAAAGAATATCAAATCGTATTAGAGGTAAATCCTAGTTTATTAAAAAGAAAAAATAATAAAATTTTTAAAAGCATAAAAAAAACCTTCCAAGAAGAACCTCAAGATTCTTTTAGACTAAACCCACGTTTTACTTTTGATAATTTTGTTGTGGGGGCATCCAACCGTATGGCTAATGCTGCTTCAAAAGCTGTAGCTAATGCACCTGGTAAATCCTATAATCCTTTTTTTATTTATGGAGGTGTGGGGTTAGGGAAGACCCATCTTATGCAGGCAATTGCTCATTATATTCTATCTAAAAATCCTCAAATAAAAGTAAAATATACCTCCTCAGAGAGATTCACCAATGAACTTATTATATCTATTCAAAATCGTTCTACACCAAAATTTAGGGAAAAATATCGTAATATAGATGTTCTACTTATTGATGATGTTCATTTTCTATCAGGAAAAGAGGCTGTTCAGGAAGAATTTTTCCACACTTTTAATGTCTTATATGACTATCATAAACAAATTATTATTTCTTCGGATCGCCCCCCAAAAGAAATTCCTAAATTAGAGGAGAGGCTAATATCCCGGTTTAGTTGGGGGCTTGTAGTAGATATCCAACCACCAGATTTTGAGACCAGAGTGGCTATTTTAAAGAAAAAATTAGAAAACGAATTAATAAGTATAGATGATGAAGTTATTAATTTTATTGCAGAAAATATTACTACTAATATTAGAGAATTAGAAGGAGCATTAATAAGAATTATTGCGTATTCTTTAATTGATAATAAAACAATTAATGTGGAATTAGCAAAAGATATTCTTAAGGATATGCTTAAAGAAATAGATAAAAAGCTAACTCCTTATTTAATCATAGAAAAAATAGCAGATTACTTTAATATAAGTGTTGATGAATTAAAAAAACCCCGGCGTAATAAAAGTTTAATTTTACCTCGGCATATAGCAATGTATCTTTTAAGGGAGTTAACCAGTATGTCTTTGCCAGAAATAGGTAATTTTTTAGGAGCAAAACATCATACCACAGTATTATACAGCACAAGAAAATTAAAAGAGATATTAAAAAAAGATAAAAAAACACAAACAATAATTCACAACATTACACAGATAATTAAAAAATAACATTTATTTAAGATACTAAAAAACAATTGTGTTTTGATGTGTTTTTGATAAAATATTTTAAATTCACTTTTTTCACAGTGTTTATATCTACTTCTTAATATTAATATATTTATATGAAAATAGTATTATCTCAAAATAAACTATATACAGTTTTACAATATATGTCAGGCCCTACCATTATAAGGCAAAATCTTCCTATTTTAAATAGTGTTTTTTTAGAGACTACAAAAAATCAATTAAAATTAACAACCACTAATTTAGATATAACTATTTTAGCTTTTTTAGATGTTAATATACTTACACCAGGAAAAATTTTACTTCCTTTTAAACAATTCTTTTCTACAATAAGGGAATTACCATCCCAAGAGATAACCTTAGAATTAGTTAAGAATAATCTTTTGATAAAATGTGAAAAAATTGAAATAGAAATTAATACTTTTAATATAGATGAATTTCCTAAATTAGAATACCCCAAAGAAACCCTTTTAATAAAAATTAATCCTTATGATTTATTATCTATTATAAAACTAACCTCTTTCTGTGTAGGACATGAAGATACCAGTTATATTTTAAACGGTATATTATTTGAGGTGCAAAACAATACTATTAAAGGAATATCTACCGATGGAAAAAGATTGGCAGTGGCTGAAAGAAAATTATCTCCCCATCAACCAGAGTTGAAAAATAAATTGAAGTTTATTCTTTCTTTTAAAACAGTCAATGAAATCCAAAGAATTTTAAAAGATAAAGAAGAGGAAATATACTTTTATATAGAAGGTAATAAAGTAGGTTTTGATTTAAACAATCTTCAGATTATCACCCGTCCTATGGAAGGAGAATTCCCTCCTTATGAAGAATATATACCACCCTCTCAACAAGAAAAATTACAAATTAAAAGAAATTTATTTCTTTCTTCATTAAAAAGAGCCGCTTTATTATCTACCCCAGAACACCAAGGGGTAATATTAGAACTTAAAAAAAATGAGATTATTATTCAAAAAATCACCCCCCAAATAGGAAAGATAAAAGAAAAAATAAGTTGTTCTTATAATGGTAAGTCTTTCTCTATAGGTTTTAATCCTTATTATTTGATAGATGTTTTAAAAAATATAGAAGAAGAGGATGTTTTTTTTGAGTTTTTTGATGTGGATAAACCTGCTGTTTTAAGAATGAAAGATTATGTGTATCTAGTCCTACCAATGAGAATATAAAGTGGCCACACATATCAGGTATATAATAAACAAGTTTTTAGAAGAAAAATATAACAATGCAACTATTAAACAACAGATAAGAGAAAAAATATATACAATTTTAGACAAAAAATTGCATCCTCATATTGATATAGGGAAAATATACAAAAATAAATTATTTTTATATACTGATTGTTCTTTAGTAAATTATGAAATAAATTTACTCCGCGATAAAATATTAGAGGAAGTTAAGATAATAAAAAAAGATATTGACCAAATTGTTATTAGAAACAAAACATTACAGAAATGAGCACAAATCAACAAAGATACGATGCTACTAATATTCAGGTCTTAGGGGGAATTGAGGCAGTGCGAAGACGGCCTGCAATGTATATAGGAGATACCTCTATACGGGGATTACACCACTTGGTTTATGAAGTAGTAGATAATTCTATTGACGAGGCAACCGCAGGGTTTTGTAGTATTATAAAGGTCACCATTAACTCTGACGGCAGTGTATCAGTAGAGGATAATGGCCGAGGGATACCTGTGGATATTCACAAAACTCAAAAGAAACCTGCGGTAGAGGTGGTCCTTACTACTCTTCATGCAGGAGGAAAGTTTGATCACCGTGTTTATAAAGTATCAGGGGGGTTGCATGGAGTGGGAGTGAGTGTAGTAAATGCTCTAAGCGAATGGTTAGAGGTTGAGATAAAAAGAGAAGGTAAAATTTACCATCAACGTTATGCTCGGGGCAAACCTATTACAAAACTTAAAGTTATTGGTAAAGCCAAAAACACAGGGACAAAAATTATTTTCAAACCCGATAAGTCTATCTTTAAAAAAACCATATTTTCTTTCGATATTCTTTCACATCGTTTAAGAGAATTAGCTTTTTTAAATAAAAATCTTGAAATTATTCTTTATGAAGAAGAGAGCGATAAAAAGGTAAATTTTAAATTTAAAGGGGGATTAATCTCTTTTATCGAGTATTTAAATCGTAACAAACACCCTCTACACAAAGTAATAAGTTTCTCCAAAGAAAAAGAGGATATTTTTATAGAGGGAGCCCTTCAATACAATGATGGGTATAAGGAAAATATCTTTTCTTTCGCTAATAATATTAATACCTTAGAAGGAGGAACCCATTTAACAGGATTTAAAACTGCTTTAACACGAGCAATTAATCAATATGCTAAAAATAAAAATTTACTTAAGAATATTTCAGGAATTTCAGGAGACGATGTGCGGGAAGGATTATGTGCAGTAATTAGTGTGAAGGTTCCTAACCCCCAGTTTGAGGGTCAAACCAAAACAAAGCTCGGTAATTCTGAGTTAGAGGGATTAACCGCTTCTGTAGTTTTTGAGGCCCTTTCTCTTTTTTTTGAAGAGCACCCTTCTGTTACTAATAAGATTATTGATAAGGCAATTTTAGCAGCAAAAGCTCGGTTCGCAGCACGTAAAGCACGTGAACTTACCCGTCGCAAAGGAGCATTGGATGCTTCTAATTTGCCAGGGAAATTAGCCGATTGCTCAGAGAAAGACCCTCGCTTATGTGAACTGTTTATTGTGGAAGGGGAGTCCGCAGGAGGAAGCGCTAAGCAAGCACGAGACAGAACGTTCCAGGCAATTCTTCCCATAAAAGGCAAGATTCTTAATGTAGAAAAGGCCCGCTTAGATAAGATTTTAAATAATGAAGAGATTAAAACCATTATTTCTGCCTTAGGAACAGGTATTGGAGAGGACTTTGATATTAGTAGGTTACGTTACCATAAAGTGATTATTATGGCTGATGCTGATGTAGATGGTTCCCATATTCGCACCCTTCTTTTGACCTTTTTTTACCGACAGTTTCCTAAGTTGATAGAGGATGGGTATATTTATATTGCTCAACCGCCTTTATATCGCATTAAACGCAAAGACATAGAGGAGTATATTCATACAGAGAAAGAGATGAATGCAATAATCCTTAAATTGGGCACAAAAGACATCAAGCTTTTTAAAATAGACAAAAGGAAGAAATATCCTTTTTCTCAAAAAGAATTGGAGAGGATAATTAATTGTCTTATAGAATTCGAGAAGCTGTCTCTTACCTTAGAGAGAAAAGGAGTGGTGATTAAGGAGTATTTAGAGGCAATGCAGGCAAAGAAACGCCGATTCCCTTTATATAAGATAAACCTTCGTAACAGAACAGTATTTGCCTTTGATGAAGAGGAATTAGCTTCGTACGGTGATACGGATGAGTTAAATATTATAGAGCTTTTTGAATCCCATCGCGTCCAAGAAATAGAAAAGGAGTTGGCAAAGATGGGAGTGTCTCTTAAGGATTATCTTTCTTTAGAGAAAGTTCATTTTGTTATTGTTAACGATGGAGAAAGAGAGGAAATAGCGGTAGATAGTCTAAAGAAAGTTTTGTCTGAGGTAAAAAGAGAAGCAACCAAAAGTATGCATATTCAGCGTTACAAAGGTTTGGGAGAAATGAATCCGGTTCAGCTTTGGGAAAGCACAATGTCTCCCGAGAAACGAAGCTTAATTCAGGTAGCATTGGAAGATGCGGTAGAGGCGGATAACATCTTTACTCTTCTTATGGGAGAAAAGCCTGAACCGCGCAAAGAGTTTATTCAGGTACATGCCCATGAGGTTAAAAATTTGGATATATAAAAATCAAAAATAGAACAATGAAAGATTTAGGTATTCAAGAAAAGATTATCCCCCGGGATTTAGAAGAAGAGATGAAGGATTCCTATCTTTCCTATGCTATGAGTGTCATTGTAGGAAGAGCGCTTCCTGATATACGCGATGGTTTAAAGCCCGTACAGCGAAGGATTTTATATGCTATGCATGGACTTCATCTTAGACGCAATCAGCCGCACAAAAAGTGTGCTCGTATTGTAGGAGAAACACTGGGTAAGTTTCATCCGCATGGAGACACAGCTGTTTATGATGCTTTGGTAAGAATGGGGCAGGAGTTTTCTTTAAGATACCCCCTGATTGATGCTCAAGGAAATTTTGGTTCTATTGACGGAGACCCTCCTGCAGCAATGCGATATACAGAGGCACGCCTCACTGCAATAAGTGATTATTTACTTCAAGATATTGACAAAGACACAGTTAATTTTTTCCCTAATTTTGATAACTCCTTAGTAGAACCAGAAGTTTTACCTGCGGTTATTCCTAATTTGTTATTAAATGGTGCTAGTGGAATCGCTGTAGGTATGGCTACCAATATACCTCCTCATAATTTAAAAGAGGTATGCGATGGTATTATTTATTTTTTAGATCATCCCCAAGCTTCTATAAAAGAACTTCACAGAATTATCAAAGGACCAGATTTTCCTACCGGTGGGATTATCTGTGGGAAAGCCGAAATATTAAGGGCTTATAAGGAAGGGAAAGGGAAGATTACTTTGCGGGCAAAAGCTACTATTGAACGGGAGAAAGGGAAGGCCCAAATTGTGATCAATGAGATTCCTTACCAGCTTAATAAGGCAAATTTAATGGATTCTATTGCCCGTCTGGTAAACGATAAGAAAATAGAGGGAATTAGTGATTTACGCGATGAGTCTGACAAGGACGGCATTAGGGTTGTAATAGAGCTAAAAAAAGATGCTCAGCCCGAAATCACCCTTAATCAACTTTACAAACATACCTATTTAGAGACAACTTTTGGGATTATTTTTCTTGCTTTGGTGAATCGGCGGCCTCAGATTTTAAATCTTAAAGAGATACTTTTTCAACATATTTGTTTTCGTAAAGAAATTATTGTAAGAAGAACAAGATTCGAGTTAAATAAAGCACAACGACGCGCCCATATTTTAGAAGGATTGAAAATAGCTTTAAAATTTTTAGATAAGGTCGTAGGGCTTATAAAGACCTCAAAAACCCCCCAGGAGGCTAAGACAGGGCTTATGAAAAAATTTTCTCTTACAGAGATACAAGCACAGAGCATTTTAGAGATGCAGTTGCAGCGGTTATGTGCTTTGGAACGAAAAAAAATAGATACCGAATATTTAGAGTTGATTAAACGGATAGAATACTTTAAGCTTGTGCTTAGTTCGGAAAAAAAGCAGGAGAGTTTGATAAAGGAAGAGTTGGTGGAGTTAAAGAAAAAATTTGCTGACCAACGGCGCACAGAAATTGTAGCCCAAAAGGAGGAAATTGAAATTGAAGATTTGATTGTAGAAGAAGATATGGTAGTAGCTATAACAGGTTCGGGATATATAAAACGACAACCGGCAAGTTCTTATCGTCGCCAGCAAAGAGGGGGTAGAGGCATTACTGCCATTTCTCCTAAAGAAGAAGATTTTGTAGAACACCTTTTTGTAGCTTCCAGCAAAGATATTCTTTTAATTTTTACCAATGAAGGCAAAGCTTATCATATAAAAACCTATGAAATCCCTTTAGGTTCCCGTTCTTCAAGAGGTAGGGCTATTGTTAATTTGCTAAATCTTTCTTCCCAGGAACAGATTAGTGCAATTTTAGCTATAAAAGAATTTGAGGAAGATAGTTTCATTTTTATGGCCACAAAAAATGGATTAGTGAAAAAAGTAAGTCTTTTTCTATTTTCTAATGTAAGAAAAAGCGGAATATGTGCGCTTTCTCTTCTTAAAGATGATCAGTTAATAGGGGCAGCATTATGTAAAGACGAAGATGAAGTTATGCTAGCAACAAAAAAAGGATTTTCTATAAGATTTGCAGTAAAGGATGTACGTCCTACAGGCAGACAGTCTCAAGGAGTGAGAGGAATAAAGCTTTCTAAAGGCGATGAGGCAATTGGAATGGTATTGCTGAAAGGAGGGCTTAAGCAGGGTGAATTTTCTATTCTTACAGTTACTGAGAACGGTTTTGCTAAACGCACAGATACTTCTGAATACCGCCCACAGTCTCGTGCGGGTAAAGGCATTATCAATCTTAAGCCCTCGCCTAAAATAGGTGTAGCCAAAGGAGTATGTTTTGTTTCTGAAGAAGATGAAGTTATGTGCATTACTCAAAAAGGGATTCTTATAAGAGTACGTGTAAAAGATATACGCAAAACTGGTCGTTCTACCCAGGGGGTAAAAATTATTTCTCTTGATAAAGGAGATAAGCTTTCTTCCGTAACCAGAATTGTTCCTGAAAGTTAAGATTGACTAAAGACTATCTTCTTTTTATAATTTATAGACAGCTTGACCCCATCGTCTAGCCTGGTTAGGACATGGGCCTTTCGAGCCCACGGCGCCGGTTCAAATCCGGCTGGGGTCGTTTTATAATAATAATTAAAATGTTAGAAGATAATTCAGGAAAAAAAAGTAAGTTACCTCAAGGAGCACTTATTTTAGGCAGCATAAATATTATTTTTTTTGGAATATTATTTCTTGGTTATTTTAGTTTATATTTTTATCTTAGAACAAACCCTGAATTTTTATATAAAATTACAGAGATAGTAAAAATTAAAGAGATAAAGACACAGTTTACTTATCAAACACTCCAAGCTTCCATTATTTTTCAGCTCATTGTTTGCTCTTTATATATAACTGGCGGAGTAGGTGTTTTAAAGAAAAAGGAGTGGGGACGGAAACTTACAGTATATTTTTCCCTTACTATCGTAGTCATATTGTTCTTATTTACCCTCTTACAGCCATCCCTTGTTCAATACACACTCATTAAGGCTATTTATCCGGGAGTATTAATCTGGTATTTTACCAATAAAAAAATTATTGATAAATTTTCTTAATATAATGTGTGGAATAGCAGGATATATTGGTAAAGAGAAGAACGTTTTTTATTTGATAGATATTCTTAAGCGATTAGAATATCGAGGCTACGACTCCTGCGGTCTAGCAGTGATAAGAAAGGAGAGAATATTTTTAAAAAAGACACATGGTAAAATTGACCACTTAAAAAATATGTTAAAAAATAATTTTAAGTTTTCTTTAGGTATTGCACATACCCGCTGGGCAACGCACGGAACTCCAAATTACCGCAATGCTCATCCTCACTGGGATTGTACAAAAAAGATTTTTTTAGTACATAACGGGATAATAGAAAATTACCAGCTATTAAAAAATAAACTTCAAAAGAGAGGCCACAAATTCAATTCCCAAACCGATACAGAAGTTATCGCACATCTTATTGAAGAATATTCTGTGCACGAACCTTTCTTAGAAGCTTTGCGTAAGACAGTAAATATTTTGAAAGGAAGCTTTGCCATAGCAGTTATTTACCATAAAGAAAGAGCAATTTTTTTTGCTAAAAAAGATTCCCCTCTTGTTTTAGGCAAGCTTCCCCGTGGTTTTATTTTAGCCTCGGATATTCCTGCGATAGCAAGTATTACCTACGAGATTATTAATTTAGAAGATGGCTGGGTTGGTGTGTTAAAAGAAGATGGGGTTGAAATCTTTGATTTTCAAAAGAAAAAAGTAAAGCCCCACATAGAAAAAATCCCGCTTTTATCGACGCGTATCTCAAAGGAAAGACACCCTCATTTTATGTTAAAGGAGATTTTTGAACAGCCCTATGTTTTGCACAATTTAGTTTCTTCTTATGTAAAAAGAGATAAAATTTACTTTAAAGATATAAAACTCTCCCCAAGGTTCTTAAGGTCTTTAAATAAAATCCATATCTTTGCCTGTGGTACAGCTTATCATGCAGGTTTAGTGGCAAAGTATTTTTTAGAAAAAAACTGTTCTATAGATGCAGAGATAGATGTCTCTTCAGAAGCACGGTATAGAGCTTTACGATTAAATAAGAAGAGCCTTATTTTAGCAATATCTCAGTCAGGAGAAACAGCAGATACTTTAGCGGCGGTGCGCAAAGCAAAAGAACAGGGTGCCCATATCTTAGGAATATGCAATGTCTTAGGCTCTACATTGACTAAAGAAGCTCAAAGCCTTATTTATACTCAGGCAGGGCCAGAGATTGGGGTTGCTTCTACTAAAGCCTATATTGCTCAGGTATTTTCTTTGATGCTTTTTTCTCTCTATCTTGCTAAGTTACGGCAAGATATCTCCTTAAGTAAATTTAAAATCCTTCTTTCTGAATTAAAATTAGCCGGCACTTACCAGGTCAAAATTCTAAAAAGCCTACCTCGGATTAAGAAGATAGCTAAGCAATTTTCTCATTTTGGCTGTTTTCTCTTTTTAGGCCGGGGTATAAATTATCCTTCAGCTTTAGAGGGAGCGCTTAAGCTTAAAGAAATTTCTTATATTCCTGCAGAAGGTTATCCTGCAGGAGAAATGAAACATGGACCAATTGCTCTTATTGACGAATATCGAGCAGTAGTATGCATTGCTCTTTATGATGAACTTTATCCCAAAATAGTTTCTAATATTCAAGAGATAAAAGCAAGAAAGGGTAAGGTTCTGGCAATAGTTAATGAAAGAGATAGTGAAGTTAAAAAATTAGCAAATGCAACGATTCAAATTCCTTATGTTAAATCTCCTGAGATTACCCCTCTTTTAGTAGCGCTTCCTTTACAACTTTTCGCTTATTTTGTAGCTAAAAATTTAGGATGTGAAATTGACCAGCCACGCAATCTGGCAAAGTCGGTAACGGTAGAATAAATAGTGTATAGCAGAAAACGAGTTTTTGTTTGCCTCACATATAGTCTTGGATATGTGGTTAATACAAATTAAATGTTTAGGCGGTACAGGCAAAGCGTGAAGGTGCTATATGCTTTATGTAGTTTCTACCCCTATAGGTAATTTGAAAGATATCACTCTACGTGCGCTGGAGGTGCTCAAAGGGGTGGATATTATTCTTGCAGAAGATACCCGCAGAGCAGGAACCCTTTTAAAGCATTACGGGATTAAAAAACCAGTATTAAGTTTTCATGACCACAACAAAGTTTTCCGTACAAAAAAGGTGTTGTCCTTACTTAAGGAAGGCCAAGAGTGCGCACTTATCTCTGAAGCAGGTACCCCAGGAATTTCCGACCCGGGATTTTATCTTATACGTGCTTGTGTAGATAGGGGGTTAGGTTTTACATCTCTTCCCGGGCCGAGTGCGGTTACCAACGCTCTTGTGTTAAGCGGTCTTGCGACCGACAGTTTTTATTTTGCCGGATTTCTCTCGCCAAAAAAGGGAAAGCGCCGAAGACAACTGGAAGAGGCATCTCAACTTGCAACAACCTTAATATTTTTTGAGTCCCCCCACCGGCTTCTGGAGACCATGGAGGATATCAAGGACTATTTCGGCGAGAGGAGGATTGCTCTTGCAAGAGAGATGACCAAGGTTTATGAGGAGGTCGTAAGAGGAAAGCCGGCTGAGGTGCTGAAGATAATCCACAATAAATCCCCAAAAGGCGAGGTAGTTATTGTAATAGATAATCGGGCGAAATAGAAAAAAGATTTTTTATGCCTAATTCCGCTTGCTGCGGTGTTTCCCCCTTTTTCATCCCTTTCAATTTTATTAAAGAAATTGTTGTAAAAGTTTAATAAAATTAAGTTTTTACCTTGAAAAACTTTAATTTTTGTGTTATACCTTGGGTAGAGGTGAAAAATGAAGTTAGACAGATGTCCGATATGTGGTGGGAAGTTAAAAGTAACCAAACTTAAGTGTCAGAGGTGTGGGGCTGCTATAGAGGCTGAGTTTGCTACTTCGTGTATATTGAATTTGCCTGTTGCCTATCAGGAGTTTATTGAGTTGTTTGTTTTAAGCAGTGGCAGTTTAAAGGAGATGTCCCGGCGCCTGGGAGTATCGTATCCTACGGTACGGGCAAGGCTAAATGAGGTAATCAGCGCTCTGAAAGAGGAGATTAAGAAAAAAGAGGAGTATAAAAAAGTAATTCTAGATAAGGTTGAGAAAGGCCAGATTAGCCCTGAAGAGGCAGCAGACATTATAAAAGAATTATGATGAAAGGAGAAAAAGTGGAATCAGAACGGCAGAGAATTAAACGGATGCTTGATGAAGGTAAGATAACCTCCCGGCAGGCAGAACTTCTTCTTGATGCTTTTGATGTTTCCCGGAACAGGAGGGAGAGGATATTTCGCGAAGTTATTATTCAACGGAAGAAGCGTGAGGGAAGAATGTGGAAAGTTTTCGGCGGATGGTGTCTTATTATTGTTTTGCTTGCGGGAGGATTGATTTATCGTGGGGGAGGAGAAGGTATAAGCAGGGAGACATTTGGTGGGCAAGAATATTTTCGCCATGCGAGTTATTATCTTGCAAGAGGCGATTATAAGAACGCCGTGCGGTACTGTAGAAGAGGTACTAAAGAGGCACCGTTTTTTCCTCTGGGATATTCCCTTCTGGGAGCAAGTTACAAACTGCTGTATACACAGACGCAGGACCTCTCTGTGAACGAGAGAGCCGAGAAGACCTTTAAGAAAGCGGAGAAGTTAAGTACAAGATTAACGAGGAGGCGAAATATGGAAGCGGTAGCGAGATTTTTTACCTTTGTTCTTCTGGTGTTAATATTGGGAGCAATAACGATAATACTGTTATTTATCTACAATGTTCTGGTAAGAAAAGAGGAGAACGTTAATCAGGCGTGGGCGCAGATACAGGTACAGTTTCAGCGCAAGTTAGACCTTATCCCTGCGCTTCTTGAGGCTGTGAAAGGTTATACTCAGCATGAGAATCAGACCTACAAAGACGTGGTTCACACAAGGTCTGAAGCACAGGCGGAGATTGAGAATATGGAAGGAGGAAAGGTGTCTAAGGAGAAGTTGGAGAGGCTCAGTCGGTCACAAGGAGTCCTTAGAGCAGCATTAAGTAAACTGTTTGCTCTCGTAGAGAATTACCCTGATTTAAAAGCAGGCGAGAATTTCTTAACCATACAGAAACAACTGCAGGAGATAGAAGATAGAATTGCAGGAGCACGTGAGACTTACAATCAGAGCGTGAAATCTTACAATATGTTTTTAAAAGGGTTCCCCGGCAATTTAGTTGGGGCCTTATTCAGATTTTACCCGAGGGAATATTTTGAAAGTCAAGGAGGTGTCTCATGAGACAAGGGCAGGTAGTATTGTTTTTGGTAGGCACTCTTATAGTGATTGTAGCTGCTTTGGCTCTTTGGTTTGTCTGGGTTTATAATGGCCTGGTTGCTTCAGAGAAGACGGTGGAGGAAGCAGGAGCCCAGATTCAGACGGTTCTTCAGAGAAGGCTGGACTTAATTCCCAATCTTGTGGAGACAGTAAAAGGGTATGCTCAGCATGAACGTGAAGTTCTCATTGCAGTAACCCAGGCAAGAAAGAAAGCGCAAGGAGTGCTGGAAGATATAAGTAAGAAGAAATCTTTAGGAAAAGAAGAGTTGGGTGCACTGATGGTTTCCCAAAGAGATCTTACCTCAACATTAAAGAATCTCTTTGCCTTGGTAGAGAATTACCCTGATTTAAAAGCAAGTCAGAATTTTCTTGCTCTGCAGGATCAGTTAGAGGGGACAGAGAACAGAATTGCTGTTGCGCGTCAGAGGTACAACTATGCGGTAAGAATGTATAATACAAAGATCAGTACTTTCCCCGGGAATATAATTGCGCCTATGTTCGGCTTTGTGGAGAAGCCTTATTTTGAGGCGAAAGAGAAAGCACAAGAACCAGTGAAAGTTACGTTCTAAAAAATAAGGAACAATGAGTAGGTACTTTTTCATCACATTAGTTCTTTTAAGTATGTCTCTTACGTTTCCCGCGAGAGTCCTGTGTAAAGGTAAAGTACCCATGCACCGGCCGCTTTTTTCATCCTTCAGGTTTATTTATGACTATGCGCATCTTATTTCTCCAGAGGGTAAAGCAAGACTGGAGAAGTTCCTTGAACATATTTGGCGAGATTACGATATAGAACTGATTGCAATTACAACGCCATCTTTAGGGAATTACACTGTATCGGAATGGACCAACATGATTTTTGAGAAGTGGGGTGTTGGTAAAAATACACGCGGTGACAAAGGGCTTCTATTTGTGGTCGCTCCGCGTGAGAGGAAGGTGCGTCTTGAAGTGGGCAAAGACCTGGAGGGGATTTTTACCGACGCGTTTGTAGGGTATATAGAGCGTGAACAGATGAAACCATTTTTTGAGGAGGCAAGAGTTGGTGTGGGAGTTGAGGCAACAGTTGAGCTTATTGTGAGCAGGATTGAGAAATCTGTTAAGGAGGGAAGATACCTCCCTACAGAAGGCAGGAGACAGAAGGGAAGTTTTAGCTCTTCCGGTGCAGGAGCACAAAAGGATATGGATATAGGGAATTTTATTCATCAGAAGAAAGAGGCAGTTACTGAAGATTTGAAGAGCTACTTCTGTGCGCAACCTATGCCTCAACTTACGTTGCAGAGGTATCTTCAGGTCTGCCGGCGCCATATAAAAGACCCGAATCTGGGAATTTATACTGAGGCAACAAAAGAATTTTTTAGAAAGTGGACAGTAACAAATGCCCAGCAGGATAATGAGATGATGTATGAAGGCATTCCTTTTAAACTAGCAATAGAAGGAAACTATGCGGTGATTTTTTACCCTGATAAGGACTGGACTTACAGCCCTTTCTTTTTGAAAAAAGGGCCGGCGGGGTGGCAACTCGATTTTGCCACTATGTCTGAGGTTATAAGGTTTAATCAGAACAATTACTGGTTTTTTGTCTCATTCAATCATCCTTATATGTTTGCCTTCCGTGAGTATATGATAGATAAGAACGGGTTTGTGTGGTTTAAATATAGAAAGAAGTAGTTTTAGTAAAAGGAGATGGAGAGGAGAGGATGGTGGTCTCGAAAGAGAGAAAAGAAAAAATAAAAACCGCTCGTCAAGAAACAGATGAACGTACAGGGAAAGGTAACCAGGTACACATTGTATAGAGTAACGAAAAGTGAATTACGTATTGTTTTAGGAATTATTTTAGGAGGGGCACTTGCGTTATATCTGTTGGTGCCTTTTACTTATGCCATCTCACCCGGCGACGTGGTGCGTGGGGTAAAGACGTACTTTGGCGGAAGAGAAATTTCTCGAAGGAGACCCTCTCAGCAAAAGTACTGTTTTGACTTTGCCGGTGTACTTCCTCAAGATGTGGTTAGAAACATTGATGATTATGGGAAATCTCTGAAGGAAGAGTTCGACATTGATTTTATCGTTATTGTTACAGCATCTATTGACGGGAAAGGTATTAATACTTTTGCGGCGGATATCTTCAGCAGATGGGAAATTGGCAGAAGTACAAGGGGCAGGAAAGGCATTCTTATACTTATCGCTCAGAAAGAGCAGAAGGTGAAGATAGAGGTAGGGTATGATTTAGAGCACATATATACTGACATTTACGTTGCCCGGGTTGAACGGGAGATGCTTGAAGAATTTTTGGCACAGGCCGACTGGAAGAGAGGTTTTTTAGCCACTATAGAGAGTTTTATAGAACGAGCTTATCGTATGCAGGATAAAGGTATAAACGTAAAGGAAGTTACAGGGGCAGCAAGACCGGGATATTACTCAGGTGGTGCAGGTGCAAAAGGAACGTTTGATTTCGGAGCAGCGTTGAATAAACCGTTACCGCAGACGCAGCAGGGGTTACGCAAATATTTCGGTGCACAGCCTACGCCAGAACTTACTTTCCAGAGGTATATGGAATTCTGTGCACGTAATATGAAAGATTATACCGTGGATTTGTTTAATGACCGGACAAAAGTTTTCTTCAGTTACTGGCCCACGGCAAGCGGACAGAGACATTCGGAGGCCGAAGAGTGGGATGGGTTAAGTTATGAGGTCCGGCAGAAGGGTAAGTGGGCAGCGGTATTTCATCCTGACGCCGATTATATGAAAATGGCGCAGCATCCGGTGTATCTTATTGAGAAAACACATAAAGGGTGGCAGATGGATTTAGATGCTATGGCAAGAGGGCTTTCTTATGGAGGAAGGTTTGTCCACTGGGTCAATGGAGCCTGGCTTTATCCTTATATAGAACTTTTTATGGATGACTATACTTTGATGCCGAATACCTCCTGTCTTATCAGAAAAAAAACCGATGTCGGTACGTTTGGTATATATTTTCTGGGTACAAGTCTCTATAACCCTGCAGAGCCAGGCGTACATATTGGGGTGTGGGAGAAGACACAAGATAACAATAGAGGCAAGTTGCGCACAGGAGATAGCATAGTATCTATTGACGGGAAAAAAGTTCCGCGCGGGAGGGAAGGCGAGAGAATGGTAGCACGTTATCTTATAAACAATGTAAAAACCGGAGACCGACACCATTTGCGTATCTGGCGGGGATGGCGTTTTATTGAACTGGATGTTGAGGCGCAGCGTATTGGTAACGATTCATTCAGCGATTTTAGAAAGTGCCTTGAGGTGCCACGTGTGTGGATGGGCGTATATATCGGGATGACCAATGAAGAGGAAGAAAAATATGTGGATGGGCCTTCGACAGTTATACTGGATGTTTGTCCTGGTAGCCCCGCGGATAAAGCAGGACTAAAGCCGGGAGACATCATTTATAAAGTTGGGGGTAAACGTGGTCCCTATGGTGAACTTCTCCCTGGACAGTTTCTGGATATCGTCCGCAGGCACAAGACCGGCGATAAACTTAAACTTGAGGCGCTGCGTAACCTCAAAGAACGCAAAGTGGTAACAGTCATATTAGAAGAGACAGAGCATAGAGGTTACTATTAGATGAATTTTAATAACATAAAAGAGTTTTTCTTTGTATGATTAACCTTTCTCCTGCCGGGAGAAGTAAACCTTTTCTGTTATCGTTGCAAACTAATAAAAACAAATTTCTTGACAAAAGCAACCCTTTAATCTAATTTATAGTTAATACCAGAAGTTATTATACAGATAAGAACGATATTTAATCACACGGAGAATTCAATGAAAGACGAAATGGATATTCTAAGAGAAGTAAGCTCCATAGCTGCAGCGCATGGAAGTCGTG
>CAZWON010000022.1:0-23932 GCA_964635565.1 uncultured Planctomycetia bacterium | reverse complement strand
TAGAAGTTCTTGAGAGTATGAGAGGCTCTTCTCTAAAGATTGCTAAAGAGATAATTGATAAAAGGCCTTTTAAGAGTATGGAGGAATTGAAAGATAAGTTGAGCCTTTCAGAGGAGGAATTGAATAATATCTTAAGGTGGGCTAAGGTAAAATCAGATTATTTTAAGGTAGTAATAACAACCCGTCGCAATAAAACTTTTAGAGAGATTGTGGCTATACTCGACATAAGCTCCTTTGAGATAGTATACTTTCGTTCTTTGTAAGTGAGGTATTTCTAGTAATGAGAGAGAGTGCCATACCGAGACGATTTTTTGAGAGCATATTTAAAAATAAAGGTGCTTAAAGGAAGAAGGATAATAGAAAATACCAAAAGAAATATTAATTCATTTTTTAGTTGTACTAAGGAATACCCCTTATAAATTGATAACTCTATTGCTCTTATAGCATAAGTTATAGGAAGAAATTTTGCTAAGACTTGTAACCACTCGGGCATAACGGTAATAGGAAAGTATACGCCTCCTAATAATCCCTCAATAGTATTTATTAACCAGCCAAAAGGGTTGCCACGTTTAAAAATTATAATAAAAGCAGAGGAAATTATCCCTAGACTACTAAAGGAGAATATTGTTAAAATTAATGTTACAAAGGTAGAAATAAAATTTATATGAGAAAAGTTTATTTTAAAAAGAAATATACCGAATATTATATAGAGCAATACATTAAAAGTGGCAAAGATAAGATTCCATGTCCCCATTCCCCATAGGAGAGTAGAGATTTTGGTGGGACTAAGCAAGAGAGACTCTAAAGTTCCTTGGAGTTGCTCTGCACGAAGGCGCATAGAGAATGAGCCAATTCCTACACCAATATAGCTGAAAAATGCCATACTCACAACCACATAAGAGAAATAATTTACTCCAAATTCTTCTAAATGGATTGTCATTCTGTGTCCGAATAAGAGGTCAATAAAAAAGTAAATTAAAAGCGTAGAAATCACACTAAAAATATTAAAGAAAAAAGACACTTTATAACTTACTTCAATAAGGAAGTCTTTTTTTACTATGGCAAATATTTTCCTAAACATTCTGGGTAAGTTTTAGATAAATTTCAGAAAGAGAGGTCTTAGGTAAGTTTATTTTTTTTCTTAATTCTTCTATTGTTCCATACCCGTAATTTCTACCCCTATTTAAAATTATAAACTTATCGCATAAATTTTGGGCTTCTGTTATGTTATGGGTAGAGAATATTATTGTTTTTTCTAATGACAAAAGACTTTTTAGGTAATCTTTTATTGCACATAGATAATTGTAGTCTAAACTTTTGGTTAGTTCATCTAAAAGAAGAATTTGTGGGTCGTGTAGTAATGCTCTTATAAGAGCAAATATTCTTTTCATACCTGTGGAATATGAGCTAAAACGTATATTTTGATAGTCTATTTTGAAAGTCCTAAAAAGATAGTCCAATCTTAACTTTGTTTGTTTTTTATTCAAACCATACATTGAGGCAAAGAACTCTAGATTATGTCTTCCTGTAAGGCGCCAGTAGAAACTTCTCTCTTCAGATCCCGCATAACCGATAAGGGATTTTATCTTATTATTATCTTTTCCCAGCACGTTTCCCTTTATAGTAACCTTTCCTCCATCAGGAATAACTAAGGTGGCAAGTATTTTTAAAAGGGTAGTCTTTCCTGCCCCATTGGGCCCTAAAATTCCTAAAACTTCTCCTTTTTTTATAGAGAATGATATATTCGTAAGAGCTATAATAGGAGTTCTATGTTTAAAGCGCAATTTAGCGATATCAGAATAAGAAAGAGAGGGATAAAATAGTTTAGTCAAATTCTCACTTTTTACAATAAATGTATTATTATCCATTAAAAAGAGGGTATCAGATAAAGGAAAAACCGTCAAGACCCAGAAATGTCTGACATCTGATGTCCGAAAATTAAATGCTTATTTTGTAATCATAGCTTATGTTTCTATAGGTAATTTTTAAGATATTTTGATAAGAATGCGCTATCTGAGAGTTAAAACAAGCCAAATCATAAGAAGGGTTACCTATCTTTCTGTATATAATTTTAGGAAAAGTTAAGGTTTCTATTTATTTTTTGTGGTTTTGTAATATACTCAATATCAAATAATATTTTTCGCCTCTTTCTGATATTTTAAAAAGTATTGGTAAGAAATTAGATTTCCCAAGACGTGAGGAGCTCTGTTTGAGACAATAACGTTTGAAACAATAATGTCTTACAAAAATTTCTAATGTCTATTAAATTTCTATAAAACTCAAAGCTCAAAGCGAAAAGCGCAAAACTTAAAGTGCAAAACTCAAAACGCAAAGTGCAAAACTAAAAACTCAAAGCTCAAAGCGAAAAGCGCAAAACTTAAAGTTCTTATTTTTAAATTCATTTGTTTTTAGTTTTTCGCTTTGCACTTTACACTTCTTTCACTTTACACTTTTCGCTTTAAACTTTGCACTTTCTATTAAAAATTATTTCATTGATAATTTAATAAAAATTAGAAATTAAAAATTGAAAATTTCTCTAAGATTCTCTCTTACAATGGGGTTTGATTACTGTTCTAACCTACGCGGTTAGAAAAAGGTGCTACATTTCTAAGCCAGACTTAATAATGTAGCAGGTATTCTTGCAATAATGCCTTAAAAAAATTTCTAATTTCTAATTTTCAATTTCTATCAATTTCTATCAATTTCGTCCGCGCGAGCGGACATATTCTTCATATAATTCATATAATACGATTTTTTGTGATTTATGCTTGATATAATATAAAAGAGATGATATAAAAATAGAGAGAATAGGATATGACACAGTATGAGTTAAATTTGAGGGATTATTTAAGAATTGTAAGAAAACACAAGTTTATAATTGTTTTTTCTCTGATTGTTTTTACAGTGGGAACTTTTTTTTACGTTTCATCAAAGCCTCCTATATATGAAGCAAGTACCACTGTAAAGATAGAGGAGAGAAAGACCGTCGCAGGTTTACTTACTGAATGGATTGCTTATAGTCCAGGTGATATCATGGAAACCCAGACTAAAATCATTAAGGGTTTTCCTGTAATGAAAAGAACAGCACTTAAGTTAGCCCTTATAGATAAAAATACTCCTTTGGAGAAAGTATATGAAGTTGTGGGAAGACTTCAATCAAAGATTAATACCAGACAAGTGGGTAATACCAATATTATTGAGATTACTGCGAAATCATCTGATGCTACTTTTGCTATGGAGTTAGCTAATACTGTGGCCGCATCATATATAGAAGAAAATCTTCTAGAAAAAAATAAACAAGCAAGAACTACTCGTAAGTTTATAGAGGAACAACTTGAATCATTAGAGAAAAGAATGCATGCGACAGAGGATAAGATAAAAAATATGAGCAAGGATGTTAAAGATATAAGTATTGCTCCTGAGGTTCAGAATAAATTGGTTCAATTGACATTTGAAATGACTTCTCTCAGGCAGAAATATACTTCAAAACATCCTAAGGTAATACAACTTAAAGAGCAGATAAAGCAATTAGAGAGTCAGCTTAAGGGTTTTTCAGGAAGAGAATTAGATTATGCACGTCTTCAGCGTGAGGCAGAAGTGAATAAAAAGATTTATGCCATGTTAAGACAGAAGCTTGAAGAGGTGCGTATTACTGAGGCAGAAAAAGTTCCTGATGTATCTATTGTTGACCCTGCACTTTTACCTACTTCTCCCATAAATACCCAGTCAAAAATTACTATAGCAATGGGATCCTTATTAGGTATTGTTATTGGGGTAGTTTTGGCTTTCGTCGCAGAGAATTTAGATACCTCAATGGGTACTATCGAAGATGTAGAAAGTGCATTAAAACTTCCTGTATTGGGAGTTGTCCCCTCGATTGTTTCCCAGGAGTATAAACATCTTAGTTTTTTGAATAAATTAAAATTAAGAAAGAGAATAAAAGATGAATCAAAAGAAAAATATGCCCGTCTTATTTCTCACTATCACCCTACCTCTCCTATTGCTGAGTCATTCCGCAGTATTAAGACTAACATTATGGTCTCTCAGTCACGTAAGACTATCCTTATTACTAGTGCGGGTCCTCAAGAAGGTAAGACTACTATTCTTATTAACTTGGGTATAGTTTTTGCTCAGGAAGGGCTTAAGACACTTTTGATTTCTTCTGATTTAAGAAGACCTGCAGTTGCAGATAGTTTTGGTTTAGATAAAAAACCAGGCTTAAGTGATGTTATAAGAGGGACGGTACGTTTAGAGGAGGCAATAAGAAGTACAGTTGATATGATACTGGGTAATGTTGATGTAGATAATATTGTAAGACATCCTGGGTTAGACCATATAAGGATTTTACCTGCAGGCTCATCATCATTTAACCCCGCAGAGATATTACATTCAAAAGAGTTAGAAACAACACTTGATAAACTTAAGGAAGAATTTGATGTTATTCTTCTTGATTCTCCCCCCGTTTTACCTGTTACTGATGTGAGTATACTCGCTCCTAAAGTTGATGGAGTTGTGCTTTGTTATGAAATCGGTAAGACTTCTCGTCATGCCCTAATTAGAGCCAAGATTCAACTTGAGACTGTGGGAGCTAAAATTTTAGGAGTTATTTTAAACCACACTAAACCTCAAACAGAAGCATTGGAGGTTTACCCTTATTACTATAAGTATAAATACTATGGGAGCAAAGAGGATAAGGACCAGTTCATATAAAAGGTAAGGATTTTAAGAATTTAAATATGTAAGGTAAATTAAAAAGGAGGTATAAAATCCTCCTTTTTTAATAACTAAAGACGAATATTTATGGGAAAGAGTTTACAAAGAAAAAGTTATATAAGCAATATAGTTCTCTGCGCAATTGTTTTAGTATTAGCAGTAATATTTTTTTCCTTTCTTAAACCTTCTTTTAAAGTTTTTGTTTTTCTAACAGGGTTAAGTTTTTTCTTTTTAGCATTTTTTAATACCAATCTTGCTCTTGTTGTTCTAATATTTTCTATGCTATTATCTCCTGAGATTGCCATTGCAGAAGTTCCTTCAAGACTTGTGGTAGTACGAATCGATGATATTTTACTTATTGTTATATTTTTGGGCTGGCTTGCTAAGATGGCAGTGAACAAGGAATTAGGATTACTTAAACGGACTCCCATAACTACTTTAATAATTTCTTATATTGTAATATGCATTATTTCTACCCTTGCAGGGATACTGAGCGGGAGAGTAAATCTTTTAAAGAGTTTCTTTTATATATTGAAATATATAGAATATTTTCTCCTTTATTTTATGGTGGCTAATAATATTGAAAATAAAAGGCAGATTAAAGTTTTTATTGTCTGTTTTATGATAACTGCCTTTATTACCTGTGTGTATGCACTTCTTACTGTGGGTAAATTTGGAAGGGCAACTGCGCCTTTTGAGGGAGTAAAAGGTGAACCGAACACTCTAGGAGGGTATTTAATGTTTATGTTAGCAGTATTTGGAGGAATATTTTTATATACCTCTTCGCGCAGATGGCAGATATTTATTGGTATGCTGTTACCCCTTATGGTTGTTACCCTGCTTGAGACTTTTTCCCGTGGGAGTTATCTTGCTTTTGTTGCTATGTACTCTACTTTAATAGCTCTTACGCGAAAAAGAAAGATTATAATCATAGGAATGCTTATTTTAGGAGTGGTTATTTTCCCTCTTACATTTCCCAATATTGTTAAGGGAGTTAAAAGTCGTATATTTTATACTTTCTCAAGAGGGAAGCAATACGATGTAGGTATAAAACCAGTAACGTTAGAAGAATCGGCAGCTGCACGTGTCGAAAGTTGGAAAGATATCATTCAGAAATGGAAAAGGCGTCTTTTGTTAGGATATGGTGTTACGGGGGTTGGATTTGTTGATACACAATATCCGCGTGTTTTGGGAGAAACAGGAATTATCGGTTTTGTTATATTCATTTGGCTGCTCATAAGAATACTATTGCTTTCTTTTCATAATCTTTCTAAGGTTGATAGCGATTTCTCTAAGGGAATAACAATAGGTTTCCTGGCAGGATTTATAGGTTTACTTATACATTCTTTTTCAGCCAACACTTTTATTATTGTGCGCATAATGGAATCTTTCTGGTTTATGGCAGCAGTTGTAAGTTGTTTGCCCAACTTAGGTAGAGAAGAGAATGACTATAGTAATAACGTTTGAAGTAATAATGTTGCATACGTGTTACTGAAAAGGGTAATAAATGTAGATGGCTTTTAGAAAGGAGCTCTTGCTTTGTTGAGAAGATTGTAGATAAAATGAGAAGATTAGTAGATAAAATAGGAAGTTTAAAACTTGAAGTAATAAAACTGAGCGTAGTTACACCTTTTGCTATTATCTTAAGGCTTATATTTAATATTCTCTTGGGAAGAAAGTTCGGTGTATCTTGGCAGTTAGACTGTTTTTTCATAAGTTTTGCTTTATTTGGTTTATTGGGTATATTTAACAATTTTTTAGATTCGTTATTTATACCTATATTTAATGATGTAAGGAAAAGAAGTATAAATGAAAGCATTATTTTCTTTGATGTAGTTATGAAGTGGTCAATTATTTTATCTTTGGTAATATTCTTTTTAGTAAGAAAGTTTGATGTTGTTATTATAAAAATTATTGCCCCTTCATTTAGTGAAAGAAATATTATGCTTACTAAAAAATTATTTGACATCTTGCTATTTGCGTTAATATTCTATAATGCTACAAGAATATTACAGATTGCACTTAATGCTATTTATCATTATTTTATCCCTTCTGTAGTTAACCTTTTGATTCCTTTGATAGAGATAGCTTCTTTATTTATTCTCGTTCCTATCTATGGAATAAAAGGTATCGTAATCGGAAGTTTATTTGCAAATTTTCTTATCGCTGTTATATTTGCTTTTCTTTTTCATTCCAAAACAGGATGGGTTCCAAGAACACAGCTATATCATAAAAATTTCCCCCAACTTGTTATTCAGTCTTCCAAGATGGCACTTAGTGGCATAATATGGAATCTAAGAACAGTAGTTAGTAAAAGTATAGCATCTCGTTTGGGTGAAGGAGCAGTAACCTTATTTTCTTATGCAGAAAGAATAATAAAGTTACTTATTCAGACTATCGTGATTCCTATGTTAAGTGTGTATTACTCACGCATAGCTGAGTTAGTTTCTTCATTGAACTGGCAAAAGACGAAGGCATTATGCGCTGATGTATTGAAGGTAAGTATGGCAATAAGTTTTATAGTTGCATCTGTTATAGTAATATTTCTACCTTATGTTTTAAGAATTTTATTTTTAGGAAGCAAATTTACCACAGGCGATGTTAAAATAATTTCTATACTTGTGAATATTTTGCTTCTATATTTTATTATTGTTGCGTTCGAGAGCTATATTTCTCGCATCGTTATTGCTTTAAAAAATATTGGAATTGTTACAGTAAATTCTGTTGTAGGGTTAGTAGTATTGACAGCATCAGCAGCAATGCTTTATAAAAAATACGATCTATACAGTATTGCCATAAGTTGGGTGTTATCACAAGTAACCGTCGCAGGAGTTTATTATTTATTTATGAGGAAATTGATGGAGTTGAGCGTTGTCAGGTTGATTATTAGTTTTTCAAAAAGTTTCTTAATAGCTTCGGTATTCTTATCCATAGGATTATTTATAAGGAGATTATCTTTAAGCGATACAGTATTTGTTTTTATCGTTTTACCTTTATGGTTAGGATTATATTATATAGTGGCATATAGAGTTCTTAAAGCAGAGAAGAAGATAGTGTTTTCATAATAAGAATGCTTATATATTCTTAACACTGAATAAAATAAATTTTAAGAAAATCAATTATATAAATTAATTATACTTAAAGGAAGAGCGATGAAAATTCTGTTTTCTACTACTAATAATCCACATTTTGTAACAATTGCAGAATATACAGAGAGAGCTCTTATGAAGATGGGCGAGGTTTATTTCTTCGATGATAGAAATTTTATTATTCCGGGCAGAATAAGAAAAAGGATAAGTTTTTTACACCAGTGGGATTTATCCCGAATAAATAATGAGCTTATCCGTACAATAGATAAGTTTAAACCAGACGTTTTTTTAGAAGCAGGAGGCCATAGAATTAAGGTTGAGACAGTAATAAGAATAAAAAAGAAAGGAATAAAAACAGCCCTATGGACGATTGACTATCCACGTGGTTTTAAACCCATAATAGAATCCGCACCTTTTTATGATTTTGTATTTACTGGTGGGAGCGAAGCCTATGAGATTTTAAAAAACTGTAATATTAAGAATTTATATTTTCTTCCCTTTGCCTGCGATCCCGATTATGCTTACCCTATGGAAGTAAATGAAGAAGAAAGAAATTCTTATGGTTCAGATATTGTCTTTGTTGGTTCTTATTATCCTAACCGTTTAGAAATATTAGAGAAAATCTCAGATTTTAATTTAAGTGTATTAGGGCCGGGTTGGAATAAGGTTCCTTCTAATTCCCCTCTTAACAAATGCATAAAAAAGACCTATGGGGTAAGTTGTGAGGAGTGGAGGAAAATATACTCAAGCTCCAAGATTGCTTTAGCTGTTCATTATCAGGATGGCAAGATTCCCTGTTATCAGGCAAGCCCTAAAGTATATGAAGTGTTAGCATGTAAGTGTTTTCTTTTATCAGATAATCAGAAGGATGTAGTTAAGCTATTTAAGCCCGGTAGGCACCTTGATATTTTTAATAACATTGACGATTTAAGAAGAAAACTTAATTATTATTTAAGTAAACCAGAAGAAAGAAAGGCTATTGCAGAAAAAGGTTGGAAGGAAGTTATCAGTAAACATACTTATCTCCATCGTATAAAAAAAATGTTTGATATTATATATAATAGAGGAAAAGACTAATGCAAAGGGAAGAATATTTTAGAGAATATTTTGAGTCTATTTTTAAAAATTCTAATACCTTCTCTAAAAAAGAATATGAGATACATTGTAAAGAATATGAGTCAAACTATGGTAAGTTTCTGCCCATTAAAAAAGATGCGGTTATTCTTGACGTTGGATGTGGCGCAGGTCATTTTCTTTATTATTTAAAGAAAAAAGGGTATACTAACTTTTTAGGAGTTGATATTTCTTCTCAACAGATAGAATTTTGTAAGAAAAATATATCGGTTAATGTTACAAGATTAGATATATTTGAATTTTTACAGAATAAAGAAAATATTTATGATGTTATTGTTGCTAACGATTTTTTAGAACATCTTTCTAAAGATAAAGTCATTGGTTTTTTAAATTTAACATTTAGAGCATTAAAGACAAAAGGGAAAATTATTTTGAAGACACCGAATTTAGGCAACCCTTTTGCCATTCGCCTTCGCTATGCTGATTTTACTCATGAGATCGGGGTTACAGAAAAGAGTCTGTATCAGATATTATGGATAGCTGGTTTCCGTAATATTAGGATAGTTCCTTTTGAAAAAACAAAAGTAGCGCATAAGATGACTGCAAATATGATATATTTTGTTATAAGAAAGCTTATGTGGTATCAAGGATTCGTCGCTTCGCATATTTTAACTTCTTCTCTTGTTGGGGTAGGGGAAAAATAAAGCTGTATGGATAAAATAAATGTTGTCCATTTAGTAGAAGATTTAAATGTTGGTGGGCTTGAAAGAACTATTGCTACCATTGCCTTTAAAATAAATAAAGATAAATTTAATATTAAAGTATGGTGTTTAGTTAAAGGAGGAAAGATTCTTGATGAGTTAAGAGATAACGCTATTGATGTAGAAATTTTAGGGATGAAGTCGCCCCATAACCCTTTATTTTATATAAAGTTAGTAAGGAAACTAAGAAACAATGGTATTCATATAGCTCATACCCACGGCGTTACTGCCAATGGAATAGGGTGTATGGCAGCTATTCTTGCAAAGACCCCTGTTATTATTACACATATTCATACTATACATATTAAACAGAGTTATAAGAGCACTTTAAAAGATAGATTCTTAAATATATTTACCGATAAGATTATTTGTTGTTCAAAAGCAGTGGCTGATTTTGTTATTGAGAAAGAAAGGGTTAATTCCAGGAAGGTTATTGTTATCTATAATGGCGTTGATATAGATAAGTTTAAGAGTAAAAGTGATGGTATTGTAGAGGATAAAGGCGTATTTACTATTGGATGCATTGCTTCATTATATCCTCACAAAGGGCATTACTCTCTTTTAGAAGCAGTAAAAAAAGTTACACAAAAGACCCCGCAGAAAGTGAAACTTATTATTGTAGGAGATGGCATATTAAGGGATGATTTAGAAAATTATGCCGAAAAATTAGGCATCAAAGAGCTTGTTGAGTTTAAAGGGATAATTTCTGATATTGCTTCTGTGATGCCAATGTTTAATTTGATAATTTTGCCCTCAAGCAAGAGAGAAGGTCTAGGGTTATCTTTGATAGAAGCAATGGCTTCTGGTCTACCTGTAATAGGCACAAATATAGGAGGTATTTCTGAGGTGATAGATGATGGTAAGAGTGGGTTACTCATTGAGCCTAATGATTCCGAGAGTATGGCAAAAGCAATATTACTAATTATAAATGACAAAAATAAAGCTCTTGCAATGGGTGAGAGAGGAAGGGAGATAGTTAAAGATAAATTCTCAGCATGCTTTATGGTTAGAGAGATAGAAAATTTATACATAGAACTATTTAAGCAAAAGAGTGGGAATAAAATATAATATCTTATATATTAGTTCGTTCGCTTCTTTACAGGGAGGGGGTCAAAGAAGTCTTTACTTATTATTGAAATATCTCAACAAAGATATGTTTAGGCCTTTTCTTGTCGTCCCTGAAAAAGGGGAATTGTTGGAAAAAGCATCTCGTCTTGGAATTAAATGTTTTGTTATCAAATTCTCACGATTAAAATCCTTGAATATATTTTCCTTCTTATTTGATTTCATAAGATTGTGGAAAATAATAGATAAAGAAAAAATTGCTCTAATCCATACGGATTCTCCGAGACAGACAATATATGCAGGATTGGTTAGGAAAATATATTATTTACCTGTTGTTTTCCACTTACGAACTTCTGATGTTCTTCCTATTATAGACCGGATGCTTTATACTCTTGTGGATTGTTTGATAGCTGTCTCGAAATGTGTTGCACAGAGATTTAGGCTAATAGATAGGAAAAATAAATTGAGAGTAGTTTATAATGGAGTAGAATTAGAGAGTTTTTTTGCTTTAGATAGAGATACTCATAGTAGAGTATTGAAAGTTGGCTATTTTGGGAGGATAGAACGTAGAAAGGGAATTGAAATTCTTATAAAAGCAATTAAGAGAGTTAAAGGTAGGAGCGATGTAGTTATTATGGGTGACGGCGATAATAGATACTTAGAAGAATTGAGAACTTTAGCAAAAGGAGAAAATGTTATTTTTAAAAAGTACAAGAGCGACGTTTCTGAGGATATGAAAAAAGTCGAAGTAGTTGTACTACCTTCTTTAAAGGAAGAAGGATTATCAAGAGTAGTTATTGAATCTATGGCATTAGGGAAGGTGGTGGTTGTATCAGATTTATGTTCAAATAGAGAGGCTTTGGGTAATGAGTTTGAAGAGTTTATTTTTCCTGTAGGTAATGATTTTAAATTAGCATCCATAATAGAAAGAATAGCAAATGATAGGAATATTATTTTCCAAAATCAGAAAAAATTAAGAAAAAGAGCAGAAGAATTATTTGATATAAAGAAGAATACACAAGAGATAGAAAAGATTTATATCGCAATTATTAAAAAGGCAATATGAAAAGAATATTGCTCATTCGTCCTCCTGAGCATTATTTGCCTCATAGACAAAGACCAATGGCATATTTGCCTTTGGGTTTACTTTATATCGCCGCTGTTCTCATTAAGAAAGGCTATGAAGTAGATATTGTTGATGGGATTATGCCCCAGGGTAGAATAAAAAAGGGCGAAAACTTTTTTGGTATTACGTTTGATGATATAAAGAAGCGAGTTGAGAAGATAGATTTTGATATTGTGGGGATTTCAGCGCAGTTTACCTTCCAATGGGCAAATGCTATCAAAACAGCAGAAATATGTAAAAAGATTAGGCCCAAATGCAAGGTTATTATGGGCGGGGCACATGTGAGTTTTGCGTTTAGCAGTATACTTAGAGATTTTCCTTTTGTTGATATTGTTGTAAAAGGAGAGGGAGAATATGTGATGCCACAGTTGGTTGAAAGTTTAAGAGCTAATCTTAGTCTTGAAGGGATAACAGGAGTTGCTTATAGGGATAAAGGTTTTATATTTTCTTCAGGCAATATATTTATAGAGGATTTAGATTCTTTACCTTTTCCTGCCTATAACCTAGTAGATATAGAAAGATATTTCTGGTTAACAAGAAAATATTTTACAAGAACATCTTATCATTTTCCTGGATGGGAGAGAGGCGTGACTATAATTACCAGCAGAGGATGTCCTTTTTCTTGTGTATTTTGTTCTATACATCTCCATATGGGAAGAAAATGGAGAGCTCATTCGCCAGAATATATCCTAAGACATATAGATTATTTGGTAAAGAATTATAATATAAAGTATCTTCACTTCGAAGATGATAATTTCACTCTTGAACCAAAAAGATGCCAGGATATTCTTAAAGGGATGGTTGATAGAAAATGGGATTTACGCTGGGATACTCCAAATGGGGTGCGGGGAGATACTTTTGATGTTAGCTTACTTGAGGAATGTAAGAGCTCCGGATGTACCCATCTTATTTTTGGCATTGAGTCAGGCAATCAGAGAGTGTTAGACGAGGTTATAAAGAAGAGACTAAAACTTTCTTGTTTAGAGAAAGTTTTGGCCGAGGCAAAAAGAATAGGTGTAGATGTTAAGGCTTTTTATATTGTAGGTTTGCCAGGGGAGACAAAAGAGGAAATAAAAAACTCTGTAAGATATGCTCTGAAGCTTATTCTGAAGTATGAATGTTTTGGAGGATTTAGTATGGCAGTTCCTTTACCAGGGACAGAACTTTATAATATATGTAGTAAATTTAATTATTTCTATTGTAATCCTACCATTGATAATCTTTCTGGAGGATTTACAACGCAGGGAATTATTAAAACTGATGAATTCTCGCCATACTTTCTTAAAAGAATGATAAAGATTTATTCATTATTAGCCCGTTTTCTTAAAATTATTGTTTTTTTAAAAAAGTTGATAAGAGATCCTTACCTTATTCTGTATTTCTTAAGTAAAATTTTTACTAATCCGTCATCACGATGGAGCTTATACTATAATAAAATAGTCAATTTTCACCATGCTTTAATGTATGACCTTAAAAAGAAGGAGAAAGGTAGATGAGTTCTAAGGAAATTAGATGTAATTTATGCTGTAGCATCGAGTTTAAGATTATTTATAAGGAAGGTATATTTAAACTATGTAAGTGTAAAAAGTGTGGGCTTGTTTATGTAAATCCTATACCGCCAAAGAAGGAGTTATTTAAATATTATAATGAGAAGTATTATACTCCGTGGCAGGAAACACAGGGTAGATTACGTTATAAGATATGGCAAAGACGTATGGATAGAATAGAGCGTTTTAAGAAGAAAGGAAGGCTATTGGATGTTGGCTGTGGGTTAGGTATGTTTTTGGGCGAGGCAAAAAAAAGAGGATGGCATGTTTTTGGAACAGAAGTTTCTGAATATGCAAGAGACTATATAAAGAAATCGTACGGTATAGAGATATTTTACGGTGAGTTTAAAGAAAGTTCCTTTCGGGATAATTTTTTTGACGTTGTTACATTTTGGCATGTTTTAGAACACATGCCAGACCCTTTAGGTAATTTAGTTAGGGCGTGGCAGGTTTTAAAACCCCAAGGATTAATTGTAATTGCAGTACCTAATATAAATAACTATATTTTCCGGATAGCATATTTGTGTACTAAATTCCGCAGGTTTAAGATTTTTTCTCTACAAAAGAGAGAAATTCATCTTTACCATTTTTCTCCTTATACCCTTAGAAAGATAATAGAAAAGGCAGGTTTTCGTCCCTTAAGGTTCGACGTTGATAAAGAAAAAATTGGAGTTGCCCATCATGTGTTGAACACTGTTGCCTCTTTTTTATACAAGGTATCAAGGATTAATATAGGTATGGCTATTGAGGCTTTTGCGAGTAAAGAGTAGATTATATGTATAAAAGGACGTTTCGCAGGTTAATAAGGAAGGTGTATTACATAATAGGAGAAGTATTCTTAAGGGTTGTTTCATGTTTTTTTATCTGGTTACGTTTTAGGAAATTTAAACCTGCAATGGCTAAAAGAATACTTCTTATTAAGATAGAAAGAATTGGTGATTTGGTTCTTTCTACTCCTGGTATAAGAGCAGTTAAAGAAAAATTTCCCTATAGTGAAATCTCTATAGTGGTGAACTCTTATACTAAACCTATTATTGAAAAGTTTCCCTATATAGATGAGATTTTTGAGTATAATAAAAAAATGAGGCTGGCGGAGAAGATAAAAGTTATAAGAATGTTGCGTTTGCGTGATTTTTATTTAGCAATAGACTTAACTACACGTGATTTTTT
The DNA here is from genome assembly GCA_964635565.1 of uncultured Planctomycetia bacterium. GTDB lineage: Bacteria > Omnitrophota > Gorgyraeia > Duberdicusellales > 4484-171 > CAZWON01. The sequence goes on along the minus strand of CAZWON010000022.1, from coordinate 9,387 downwards.
CTTTACCCCTGTTTGGCTTTCTTTTTTTAGTAAAGCAAAGTTAAGGATAGGATTGGATAATTTTGGCAGAGGTTTCCTTTATAATATAAAAGTAGCTCCTTATAGATATCCTTGTTATTACCCCCAGGAGATAATACATATTCTTTGCCCTTTAGGTATTGTCGTTTCTAATCTTCAGCCACAGATTTTTGTGAGTGATAGGGACAGAGATTGGATTAGAGAATATTTAAGTAGCAAGATAACATCATCGCCAGATATCATTGTAGTTATTCATCCTGGTGGTTATTATAAACAACAGTGGTGGAGAAAGGAGGGATATGCAAGATTAGGACGGTGTTTAGCAGAGGAGTATAACGCAGTAATTTTTTTTGTAGGCGATCATAGAGAAAGAGTTTTGATAGATGAGATAATAAATCTTATTTCATCAAAAGAATCCAAGAATAAAAGGTTAATAAATACCGCAGGTAGACTTACTCTTGGTCAACTAATGGCTTTGATATCAAAGAGTTGTTTATTTATAGGGAATAGTTCCGGTCCTTTACATATAGCAGTAGGCCTAAAAATACCTACTGTTTCTTTCTTAAGTCCTAATGTAAGTGAAAGATGGCGTCCCCAGGGAGAAAACAATTTGTGCTTTAGTTTATACAACAGCAATGTAGATGAGGTGATATCTGCAGTCAAGGCTCAACTTACAAAGATTCAATTTAATGAAGAGAGGAATTAAGAGGGGAGTTTATGGATAGGAGAATAAATTATTCTATGTTTTTTTGGATATTGATTCTTGCAGGCTTATTTGTGCGCATTATTATGATTTTCCCTCCAGAAACATTTGACGGAGATGGTGCGGTATGTGGTTTGATGGCTAAGCATATTTTTGAAGGAAAGGATTTTCCTATATATTTTTGGAGAGCACATTACGCAGGAACGTTATCAAGTTATATAGGAGCCTTACTGTTCAATATCTTTGGCGTATCATATTTAATCTATAGATATGTAGGAGTGTTTTTGTCTTTTTGTTGGGTGCTGTTTACTTTTATTCTTTCTAAAGATATACTCAATAAATATGGCAGTATTGCTTCGTTAATTTTTGTCCTTTTTCCTCCTTTTATTGTTTTACATTATTCTTTGCATCCGGGAGGTATTTATCCTGAAACTCTTAGCTTTGGAACGCTATTGCTTTTGTTATTAGTTAAGTGGAGTAAAGTTGGTCTTCAGGAGGATAGTATTTTCTATCCTTTATTGGGTTTTTTTTCCGGTTTAGGATTATGGCTTACTCCTGGCATGGTTCCGTTCATACTCACTATATTCACTGTTTTTTTTATAAAAGATAAGAAAATATTTTTTTCCCTTAGATTCGTCTATTTTATTCTCGCTTTCTTTATCGGTTTTTTACCTTCGATAATATACAATATTCAGCATCCAATGGCGACTTTCTTTAGAATGGCTGGAAGAATTTTGAATGTCGATCGTCGTATTCTCTTTTCTCCGCATCCTGTATCTGCTTTAGGAGAGAGAATGTTTCAGTGGGTATTAGGTATCCCTGCTTCATTCGCAAGAATACCCTTAATGTTTTCTTCACTCACAGGGCCAATTAGCACCTTAGTTTTTTTTACTGCCTTATTTTTACTCTGCCAGAAAAAATTCTTTTATTTTTTGAAAAATAAAAATGCTGACCCCGTAAACATCTTGGTGATTTATACAGTTTGGTTTATATTATTTTATTCTGTTTTAGTTGGAGAGAAAGCAATAAGGTATGTTGTCCCTTTATATGTAGTCTTTCCTATATTCGTTAGTAAATTATTGATGGAAATTGAAAAAAAATCACGATTTCTCTCTTTTTTGGTATTGATTTTACTTGTTTCTTATAATAGTTACAATATAGCATATTCATTTAAGAACAGACCAGTTCATCATTATCCACAGTTAGCACAGTGGCTATTAACTAATAATTTTCTTTATGGTTATTCAGATTATTGGATTGCTTATCCTGTGATTTTTGAGTCAAAAGAAAGGATTTTGATTTCTCCGACCATCTTTAATAAAGATTTTTCGGATCGTAATCCCGAATATACAAAGAAAGTAAGAGCTCAAGATAAGACTGTATATATTTTTGATTCTACCAGACACCGAGAGAAAATTACAAGTTTTGAGGAGCAACTTAGGAATCTAAATGTTCGTTACAAAAAGAATAAGTTTAAAGAGTTTATAATTTTTAGCAATTTTTCACGTAAGATTTATCCTGAAGAATTCAAATACAGTTTTTTAGAAAATAGATAATGGCGGAATATTTTTTGTATTATTAAGATATTAGTTTTTTTCCTAGTAGAGGGGGAAGAAATGTTTAAACTTCATAGAATTATTTACTTATATTTTTAAGATGTTTTTTAATGTTGAGTATAATAAAAATATTCATGAAGAAAGCCGTTGATAATCCCCATAAAATCCTGATTATCCAGCTGGGAGGCATAGGAGATGTAGTAATGTCTACTCCTACAATAGAGGCCTTACGTAAGCATTATAAGAATGCTTACATTGCCTTACTTGTAATTTCCCGTGCGTCTTCTCTTATAGAAGGGTTGCCCTATATAGATGAGTTATTTGCTATTGATACACAGTTAATCTCGTTACGTAAGTTATTCAATGGTCTGTACTTATTCAAAACAATAAGGCTTATTAAGATACTCCGTAGTAGGCACTTTGATATGGTGATAAATTTGAAAAGAATATGGACATGGATAGGTGCTTTTAAGACGATTATATTTATTAAACTTGTAGGAGCAAAATACAGCGTAGGAAAATATACTTCTAAAAGTTTTTTTTATAGTATGAAAGTGAAAGAGCCAAAAGGCGAAATTAAACATATGGTAGAGGAAAATCTTGATATTGCCCGCGCTTTAGGATGTGAAATAAAAAAAGTTAAGCTAAGTCTGCCAATTTCTGATAAAGAGAGAAAGTTTATTTTGGATTTTATGAGAAAAAAAGGTCTCTCAAAGAACGATAAATTGATTGGATTTAATCCAGGAGCATTTCGTCCTGCGAGACGTTGGCCTATGTTTAGGTGGTCAGCACTTGCAGATAGGCTTATTGAGGAATACCGCTGTAAGATAGTTATTGCCGGTGATAAGAGCGATGTCAAAGTGATAGAAGAAATAAAAAACGCTGTTTATAAGAAAGAAAGTATAATTACTATTACTGAATTTACCTTAAAACAATATGCTGCTCTTATGGAAAGATTCATTTTATTTATTACCAACGATACAGGCCCTATGCATATGGCAACAGCAGTAGGGATTCCTGTTGTTGCTCTTTTTGGCTCAGGAGAAGAAGAAATGTTTTACCCTTATCCTAGAAATAGTAAGCATATTGTCATAAGGAAAAAGGTTCCCTGCGCACCGTGTTATAAATTTAAATGTAAAAATAATATCTGTATGCAGTTAATTACCGTTCGTGAAGTAATGTGGCAAGTAAAAAAAATTCTGAGGTGAATTATATTTATGAGTAAAATTAGAGTTTTACACGTCCATACCCTTCCTGTTGTAAGTGGGTCAGGTATAAATGTTCTTTTAACTATGAGAGGGTTACGTTCTAAGGGTTATGATGTGGAATTGGCATGTAGAGGGGAGGGAGAGCTTATCCAGGAAGCAGAAAAAGAGGGTTTCAAGATAAGAGTTGTTCCAAATTTTGCTCAAGAAATAAATATTTATAAAGATATTATGGCATTTTTTGAGTTAATTTATATTGTAAAGAAATACCATTATGATATTGTTCATACCCATAATTCTAAAGCAGGTTTTATTGGAAGATTAGCAGCAAAGATTGCTGGTGTTCCTTTAGTGATTCATACAATTCATGGTTTTGCTTTTCATGACTTTGAAAAACCCTGGCGTAGAAAACTATTTATTTTTTTAGAAAGGCTTGCTGCTAAATGGGCAGATAAACTCATTGTTATTTCCCAACCTTTAAAAGAATGGGGTTTAAGTGTAGGGATAGGAAGAGAGGAACAGTATACTTTAATTTATAGTGGTATAGAGATGGATAAATTTAAAGTTAATATTGATGTTAACAAGAAGAAAAAAGAATTTGGTATAAAACCTACTGATTTAGTTGTGGGGATGGTAGCAAAGTTATGGAAAGGCAAAGGGCATGAGTGTGTTTTAAAAGCAGCAAAAAAGATAATAAAAAAGATACCTAATACAAAGTTTATGTTTGTAGGGGAAGGGTATTTATACGAGAAGATCAGAGACTTAAGAGATAAGCTCGGACTTAATTCTTATGTGATTTTTACGGGATTCAGAAAGGATATTCCTGAAATTACTTCTATCTTTGATGTGGCAGTCTTAGCCTCCTATTTTGAAGGATTAGGAAGAGTTATTTTAGAGGCAATGATTTTGGGTAAGCCTGTGGTGGCTACAGAAGTAGGAGGTATAGTCGATGTGGTGGAGGATGGAGTGACAGGGATTTTGATTCCTCCTAATAATTCAGATGCCCTTTCAGATGCCCTTATAAGATTGCTTTATGATGAAGGTTTAAGAAAAAGAATAGGTGAGAATGCAAAGAAAAGAATAGATGAACGATTTAGTGCCCAGACTATGATAGATAGAATCCACCATCTTTACCGTTCTCTCCTAATGAAACAGACAAAAGATAAAAGATAAATATCCGAGGTCTGTCAAAATATCCAACATCTGACATCCAAAAATTAAGCGCTTATTTTATAATCCTGATACAATAACGTTTGAAACAATAATGTCTTACAAAAATTTCTAATTTCTATTAAGTTTCTATAAAACTCAAAACTCAAAACGCAAAGTGCAAAACTAAAAATTCAAAGCTTAAAGCTTAAAGCGCAAAACTTAAAGTTCTTATTTTTGAATTCATTTGTTTTTAGTTTTTCGCTTTGCGCTTTCTATTAAAAATTATTTCATTGATAATTTAATAAAAATTAGAAATTGAAAATTAAAAATTTCCCCTAGACAGATACTGTTTGAATCAATAATGTCTCAATGATACAATATTATTTAAGATGGAGAATTTAAGTGGGTTAATTTATATTTTTTTATGCTCGCTAATTGCTTCCTTTATTCTTACCCCTCTTATGCGCAAGATAGCCTTGAAAAAAAATATATTAGCAAACCCTGGGGAACGTATGATTCATACTGAACCCATTCCTTATTTAGGAGGCGTAGCAATTTATATTGCGTTTTTATTAGGATTAATTTTAGCTTTTTATTTTTATTTACCTCGAGGTATTTTTGATAGGTTTTTCTATAAACTTATCGGATTGGCTATTGGTGCTACTTTTATTTTAATTTTAGGATTATGGGATGATATAAAAAATATTACACCTACAGTAAAGCTTCTTGGGCAAATCATAGTTGCTTTATTATTATTCAGCTATGGGTTCAGGGTTGAAGTTGTAACCAATATATTTTTAGGAGGAGAATACCATTTACCTTTATATATCAGTGCTTTTATTACTGTGGTATGGTTTGTAGGTATGATTAATGCCATGAACCTTATAGATGGCCTTGATGGGTTAGCTTGTGGAATAGCTATTATCGCTTCAGGCGCTCTTATTTTTGTTTCTATATTCTTAAGTAACTATATAAGTATTATTTTCCTTATTGCTTTAGGAGGAGCGTGTTTAGGGTTTTTAAAGTATAATTTTTATCCTGCAAAAATTTTTATGGGGGATGCGGGAAGTATGTTCTTAGGATTGGTGTTTGCTGCTGTGGCACTTGTAGGTTCTCAACATAAAGCAGCTACTGCAGTAGCCTTACTTGCCCCTATATCTGCTCTTTTTATTCCTGTAGCCGATACCTTTATTGCTATAACCAGGCGTCTCGTAAAAAAGAAATCTATATTTAAAGCAGATAGAGCCCATCTCCATCACCGTCTTCTTATTATAGGTCTTAATCAGCGACAAATAGTTATCTTTCTTTATATGGTAACGTTATATTTAGGATTATTTTCTTTTCTGTTTGTACTAATCCCTGATAAATATGCATTAATTCTTTTAATACTTTTAGCTTTGGGTTTATTTATGGGTATTGTAGTAATGCGTTTTATTGAGAGAAAGTTAAGATATTTATATAGACTGGAATCACATACCCATAATAGATGAGAAGGCTTTTTATATGGTTTGTTTTCTTAATTTGTAGTATAACTACGTTCTCTTCTTATTCTCAAAAGCTTATTCAAATAAGAACTGCTATTCAGATAAGTTCTACTATAAGTGATGGGAAATATTCTCTTTTTCAAATAGCAAAAATAGCAAAAGATAACGGTATAAAAGCAGTGGTTTTTACAGATAAAGGTTTTATGCGGTGGGAATATGGGCTATGGCCCCTTCGTTGTCTCATAAAGAAAACTGTTATAAGCAATTCCATTGTTCAATATAAACCACAACGTTACCTTAAAGATATTGCTGATTTAGAGAGTCAATTTCCTCATATGGTTTTTATATCTGGCGTTGACTCTTCGCCCTTTTATTACTGGAGAGGTTCTTTTATTAGCGGAGACTTAACGATTTGTAACTGGCATAAGCAGTTGATTGCTATAGGTCTAAATAAACCTTCTGATTATATTAATCTTCCTGTAATTGGTAATCCCAAAGCTTTAAGAGATGGCATAGAGATATTTAAACTATGGCCTTTTGTTACTTTATCTATAGGGTTACTTTTATTCAAGAGGCGAATATATAGTTATAAGGATATCCACGGTAAAGAATTAGCCCCCTATTCAAAAGGTTCAAGAATAAAAGGTTCGCTAATTATCGTCTTAAGCATCTTGTTTATTCTAAATAACTGGCCACCTTTTAAGGTTAAATTTGACGCTTATCATGGAGATTTAAAAAGTGCACCTTACCAGAATTTTATTGATTATGTGAATAGAATAGGAGGGTTGGTTTTTTGGACCCACCCAGAAGCAGAAAATATTTCTCAGCGAGGAAAGGTTAAGATTGAGACAAAAAAATATCCTCAAGAGTTGCTTTATACTAAGGGTTACACAGGATTTACGGTTTTTCCTGCAGGATATAAAGAGATAGGAAAGCCAAAAGGGATATGGGATACACTTCTTAAGGAGTATTGCTCGGGGAAAAGAAAACGTCCTGTATGGGCAATAGGAACTCTTTCCTTCGACCAGCAGGGTGAGTTATCAAAGAGGATCAGTGCAGTTTCTACAGTGCTTTTAGTAAATAAATTAACGAAGAAAGAAATTATTAAATCACTTAAAAAGGGACGAATGTATACTTTAAAAGGAGAAGAAACTTTAAAATTTATTCTCGATGAATTTAGTGTAGTAGATAAAAAAACAAATCGAAAAGCTACATTAGGAGAAACCATAGTCCTTGAAAATAATTTATTTGTCCGTATTAAAGGTCATTTTATAGAGAATGATAGCTCATCTTTTGAGATAAAACTTATACGAGATGGTAGAGTTATAAAAAGATTTAAAGAGAAGAATTTTTTTGATATTAGCTATGAAGATGTATTAAAAAAAAGGGAAAATAGTTACTACCGTCTGGAGATTCGCTCACAGGGTTTAATTGTTATTACTAACCCTATTTTTGTAAGTTTTAAGTGAAAAGATAATTTTATTGACGGTGTAAAAATAAGAGAGGTATAATAAGAATAGTTTAAAAAGGAGGTGTTAGATGAAGGTGTTAGGATGGATAGGTTTAGTAGCAGGAGGAATAAGTTTTATTCTGGGAGTAATTTCTAAAATTACATTAAGACCATTCTATTTTCTACCAGGAGGAATTACTGCAGATAATTTCTTATATTTTACAGAGCTCTGTTTACTTCTAGCAATTGCTTTTATCCTTTTAGCCATTTCCAATAAGAAATAGAATATTTGATTTGTTTAAAAAATTAAGTTTTTCTTTATTGCCAAGGGATATTTTGTCTACCCTTGAAATAGGGAAATTTTAATGTTATATTTTAAGTGGATAGTTGAAAACAAGGGAGCGATAAAGGCAAACTCGCGGAGAACGCGAGGGCGCAAAGCCGTGCGTCCTGACCTTATTTATGGTGGGATAGGCAGGTTGCCGAACTTCTAAAGTTAAACTTCCAGGCTTAAGCGCCTGGATTTTTTTTTGATTAACTTCGAAAGTGCCAGACTTAAAGAGCATAGTTTGCTGAAAGTGCCAGACTTAAAGGAGAAAGGTGGCAAGATTTCCGCGAGTTTACATTGAGGGAGCAGTTTATTATATAACCTGCAGAGGAGCATTTAATGAAAAACTTTTTAAAGACCAAAAAGATTATGCAATGTATGTAGAATTGTTAGAAAAATACAGAGAGGAATATAATTTTAAACTCTTTGCCTATGTGCTTTTACCTGCTCATTTACATCTTCTTATTGAACCTGACAGGAAAAACCCTATTTCTGATATCATGCATAGTTTAAATACTGCTTATTCTAAGTATTTTAACAGCAAATATAAAAGACGCGGTCATCTTTTTAGAGAAAGGTTTAAGGCCTGTCTTGTGGAGAAAGATATCTATCTGGGCAATATTATCCATTATATTCATCATAATCCTTTAAGGCTAAATTTAGTTACTACTCCTTTAGATTACCCTTATTCTAGCTTTTACCTATATAATAATCCTACTTTGAGTGAGATTAAAGAAGGTATTGAATATCTTAAAAAATATAGGACGATGGCTTTAGAGAAGGAAAAAGAAACAGAGTTAAGAAAATATCTTCATCGAGGGGGGATTTTTGGTTCAAAAGAATTCCGTGAGAAAGTTAAAGAAGAAATTAGAAAAGAAAGAGAAGATGCGAAAAAAGAGTCCCATCCAAAGAATTATATAGGTAGAGGGTTGAGTCTATTATCTCTTCTAATAGTAGGGGTAGGATTAGCTTATTTTTATTTTAAGTTCAAAGTTAATGTTAAAGACATTAGCATAGAAAATAAAAATGTATCTGAGCAAGGTAAGTTTTATATCGGAAGTATTGAAGATTTAAAGAATACAGAGTGGGTAGTAAGAATGACTTATGCTAACGGAGAAAAAAGTTTTCCTGATACTTTAAGTTTTACAAAAGGAAAATTTATTTCTGCATGGTTTTATCAAGAGGGGTTTAAGCCTACAAATTATTCTATTATGCAGGAAAGGGAAAAGATTATATGGGAGACAATTCAGACAAAAGGTAACTCTACTTTATCTTGGCGGGGAGAGGTAAAAGGCAATAAAATGCAGGGTATTGCGAGCCTGCGGCAAGAAGGGAAAGCTCCGCAGGATTTTTCATTTATAAGTGTTAGTTTGAGGAGGAAGAAATGAGAGACGCGGATAGTTTAATTAAATATTGGCTGAATACAGCAAAACATGATTTTGAGACAATGCTGGGTTTATTTAAGCTAAAAAGGTATCCTGATTGTTTATT
>CAZWON010000021.1:0-23940 GCA_964635565.1 uncultured Planctomycetia bacterium | reverse complement strand
GCAATTTGTAATTTGAAATCTGAAATATGAAATTATTTATTAAAACCTTCGGCTGACCGTTGGTTGCACTATTACATTCAAATTTTACATTTCTTAAAGCAGATATATCGGTCTTAATTAAAGTTATTTTACCTCTCTCTTTGATGTGTTTATCTTTAGATTTAAGCCCTCCTTTGTTTTTTTAATTTCCATAGAAATAAAGAATAATACGTAGAAATAACCAGGATTTCGGCCACAATTTATTCATTTTGAGTTTGTTTTTGTGTGCGATATAATATGGAATGTTAGGGAATAATAAGGAAGATTTTATAGTTTATTTGTATTTACGTGTGATGGATTATGCCAAAGATAGATAAAAGATTAATAGATATTTACAAAGAGATTGAGGGAGATGCAGTCTCATCTAAATTTCCAGATTGCTTGTCAGTTTTTAGGGCTAAACAAGATTTTGCTCGGAAAGAGGGAGATAAGGAATTAGAAGAATTCATGCATTTGCTCTGGGGAGTTTTTTCCATGTATTTTCAGTTTGGTAAAGGAGAGCCTTTTGGACCACTTATGTCTGGACCACAAGGCAGAACTTTAATTCCTGATGATTTGACCGATGATGAACTTATAAAGCTAGAAGAGCTATTGGATGCATCTTCTAATCCTCAGTTTATTGCAAGAATCAGCGATGTTCTTTGGATAAGGCGGAAAAGCTATAAATATGCTCAAAAGGCTGTAAGTGCATATTTACAGTCTGTGGATGAAGATACTGATGATTGTTGGGTTCCAAGAAGTGAATGGTTAAAAAGAGCTGCTCAGATTGCAATGCAATTAGGCTCAAAAGCAAAAGAAAGAGACATTGTCAAAACGAAACTTATGGAGTTATTCGAAAAAGATAGGTTGAAATGTTTTAGTGTTGGGCAAGATTATTGGCCAGCTTCAATTCTGGATATTTTGATAGAGAACAAGCTTATCGATGATTGGGAAGAGATTGGTGATAAAGCTGTTGAGATTGCTAAGGGTTTTTCAATAACTCCTGGATGTGATGCTCCTCGGAAATACTATAGAATTGCAGCGGAATGTTATAAAAATGCTAAGAAAAGCGATAAAGAAAAGGCTGCATTGATCGCAATTGCAAAGCATTGGGAGGATGAAGCAAAAAGCTTCAAAAATCCTGATGGGTGCGATGGATTCAATTTGGCTCATAGGATAGAAAAAGCAATCCATGCTTATCGTGAAGCTGGTGAAAAAGAAAAAGCTGAGAAGTTAGTGCACGAATTAAAGAAGGCAAACAAGATTGCTTTATCTCAAATGAAAGTTATTAAGACACCAGCGATAGACGCAGCACCTTTAATTAAAATTGCTGATGATGGAATTGGAGATAAAAAAGGCATAGAGGCATTAGAGGCTTTTGCTTTATTGATTAGGCCATCCTCTTATGAACGTGAAAAAGAATCTGCTGAGAAGATGCTTAAAGAACATCCTTTACAAGGACTTTTTGATACACAGATTATAACCGAAGAGGGTAATGTGGCGGCTAGAGTGCCTGGTATTATGGATAGCTATGAAGAAAGTTTAAAGGCACAGATTGTCAGAAGTTACAATCTCGGACAAAGCTTATCTGCAGCGACTACTCTAAGAAGAGGCATGCAATTGATAGTTAAATCTGGCGAGGGTTGGAAGAAGGGGGTAGAAGAATTAATTTCTAACAGCCATTTCGTTCCTCAGGATAGAATCGCTATTTATAAAAGAGCCATTATCTCAGGATTTGAGGATGATTTATTACTGTTTAGTCATCTTATAGTGCCTCAAATTGAGAATTCAGTAAGAACAATATTTGCCATGAATAGATTGAAGATAACTTCTGTTATTCCCTCAGGAATACAGCAAGAGAAAGATTTGAATCAACTTTTGACCGATATAAATGCTGAGAAGATTTTTGGAAAAGATTTGCTTTGGGAGATGAGGTCTCTTCTTATCGAGAAAACCGGTCCCAATTTCCGCAATCGTATTTGTCATGGTCTGATGTCCTTGGAAGATGCCAATAGCCCGTTTTCAGTTTTCCTATTATGGTTAACAGTATATTTAATTTTTGGCTTTAAGAAAAAGGAATCGAGAAATTATGGAACTGCGTTATGAATGAATTTGGTCATAGATATATTGAAGTGGGCAGATTTATCTCATATTGTAAGAGCCTAAATATTGATGTTTCTGAGGGGGAACTCGAGTTTTATGAGAAAGAAAAGCTGCTTTTCCCTGTTGCAAGAATTCTTATCCCGGAAGATTATGTAAGATATATGTTTGATATACAACATAATCCAAGTAACCCTTACTATCATAAAAATCAGTTTGAGCTTCCTAATAAGTGGACCAAAATACATAAGATTCTGGAGAGGATCAATTTTCCTATTTTTTATAAAGATGACGGTATTCACTTATTTGACAGGCAGCTTGGAAAAAGCAAATATTTAGTCAAACCTATTGAGATGTCTTTTAAAGAATGGAATTCTTACAGAATTGTGGCTGGCAGGATAGATGGTAGGGATGTTACAGAAAAGACAGTAAAACATTACTATCATTACTGGCAGGTATATCAGGTTTATGAGATTCAAAGGTATCTTGATTTTTGCTGCAAGATGACGCTAAGAGAAAACAAAGATTGCATACAAAAGAGAAATTATCCTTTGTATTATCACATTTCTTTTCCTCGGCGTAGGGTAGCTGACGGTGATTATTTAGGAATGAATAATGAGTTTGATGCCTTGTCTTTTTTTATATATCAGATTAACAGAAAAGAAATAGCCTTTGTTGATAAGGGAAAACCGATAGGTGGTGGATTAAAACAATTAAGTATTCGGCAAGTGCGTGTTCTTGAAAACGCAAATAAGCGTATTGCCGCATATGTCTGCCAAAGATTTAATTTGGATGAGGGCAAGCTTTTTGTTTTTCTTAGGAAAATTCTCTATCTTCATGTTGATTACAAAAGGAAAGAGAGGGCTAAGCTTGCGAGAGAGATTCGTAAAGACATCTCATATCTCGTGAGTTTGATAATGTATAAGACAGGTTTAAAATCTTTGGAAGTATCAAAGAGAATTGGGAGTCTCGGTGGGCATTTCGAGAATTATTTAGATGTTATTTTTCCAAATCAAATTGAAAAAGTAAAAAAGAAAGCTATTCCAACCTTTGAAAGTTTTCTAAAAGATTACAATGTATCTTTTCCAAGCTATCAAATTAATGAAGAAAGTCTTAAAAGATTTTTATCTTTTTGTGAAAGAAATAATACTTTAAGTTTTATAAGTGTGATTTCGGACATTAATACAGAGTGGTTTAATAGAGATAGCCTTAGCGAGACAGCATTGATTTTTGACTTAAGAGAATGCGCATGTTTTCCCGAAAGATTAGGCGAACTTGTTGTCCAAAAGACAAGAAAAAGGAAAATTAAAACACTGATTAGGGAGAAAATTACCCTCAAGAAAGTGATAAGGAGATTTTTTGAGCAGGAAGTATGGTTCAACGAATTTATTGGGATGTGGGAAAGAAGAGCTAGTTTTGATACAGTTGAAGAATTTCAGCAAAAATATAGTTATTTGATAGGACAGAACGCCCTTAGCTCATCTCAAGAAAAAGATACCATTTTCAGAGTGTTATTACTTACTTCACTTATCCGGAATTATGTTGTTCATAGGAACGTTGATTTTCGATTTCTTGAAGACAATTATATATTATTTGTTAAAAATGCTGCATTCGTTATCTTTCTTCTTTGGCATCAAGTTGAAAAAAAGAGACTAATTAAATTTACTTAACAATCAAGTGATAAATGCAAGATGGACTTAAAAGATTATCTAACTGTTGAGCAGGTCACTAAGAAAATCAAACTTACTGAGGAACGCGTGCGGGAGCTTATTAATCTCAAACAGATTAAAGCTGTGAAAATAAAAAGATGGTATATTCATCCGAAGGATTTGGAGGAGTTTATTAAAAGTAGGAGTAATAAGTAAAACATTGGTAGTTATAGTTTAAGAATAATAGTAGAATGTTTGGAGAGCAAAAAGAGCATAGATTAAGTCGGAGTTTAGTTTTAACTAGTGGTTGTGGGGTGAACTTCAGATAAAATGACTAGTAAAAAGGTAAATATTAAATTTAAGCATAACTATAAAAAGTCATGAAAAACTTTATAACAAATAGTGGTGCAGAAAATTTAAAAAAACGATTAACTGAACTAATAAGTAAAAGCGAAGAACTAAAATTCCTGGTAGGGTTTTTTTATTTCTCTGGTATAAGAGAACTTTATACTGCACTTAAAAAGAATCCGCGGGTAATAATAAAAGTATTGGTAGGGCTTAACGTTGATAGGTTAAATTATCAGCTTATTGAATATGCGGATTTAGACGATCAAAGTGGACATTTATCTAATGAGGAAATAACTTACAAATTCTTCAACTCAATTAAAAAATCCATTAATTCCGAAGAATTTGATAATCAGGAGTTTTATCAGCAGGTTAGATTTTTTGTTGACTTAATAGAAGAAAACCGGCTTATTATCAGGAAAACCATTCATCCTAATCACGCCAAATTATATATTTTTAAATTAGAGAGTGAACAGGTTGGTCGCAAAAATATTTTTATTACCGGCAGTAGTAATCTTACTAAGACCGGTCTTACCACACAAAAAGAGTTTAATGTAGAGATAAGCGACTATGGTTTTGAAGATGCAGAGGAGTATTTTGACCATCTATGGGAATATGAATCTATTCCAATCACAGAGGATGATATTTTAAAAAAGAGACTTATAGAGGTTATTGAGAAAGAAACTCTTGTTAAAGAGATTACTCCATTTGAAGCCTTTATTTTAGTTTTAAAAATTTACCTTGATTCTTTTGAGAGGAAAGAAGTAGGGCAATCCTTAATAGAATTACTTATAAAAAACGGCTATACCCCTTATCAATATCAGTTAGATGCTATCCAGCAAGCATTGTCTATAATAGAAAAAAATAATGGTGTTATTCTTGCGGATGTAGTTGGCTTAGGAAAAACAATTATTGCCTGTTGTGTTGCCCGTCAGTTAAGAAAGCGTGGAGTAATAATCTGTCCTCCCGGTATTATGGGTGATCCGAGAAAGAAAGACTCTGGTTGGAATATGTATAAGGAACAATTTGGTCTTTATGATTGGGAAGTGTGGTCATTGGGTGATTTAGAAAAATTGCAGGAGGTTATGAAAACAAAACTCAAAGATATTGAAGTTGTTATTATTGACGAGGCACACCGTTTTAGAAATCAAGATACAAAAGGTTACGAATATTTAAAAAATATTTGCCGCAACAAAACAGTTATTCTTCTTACTGCCACGCCATTTAATAATCGTCCAGGAGATATTTTATCTTTACTCAAATTATTCATTACACCCAAAAAATCTGTTATTACGCTGGAGAATAATTTAGTTGATAAATTTAAAATATTTAAAGGCATTTTTGACCGTCTTGCCTATATAAAGAAATATTGGAACTCTCCTAATTATCAGAAACAACAGAAAGCATATAATTATTATAAGGCATTGTTTGAAGAGGAGTTTATGCTTCCTCACGCATTAAAAAGAATAAAGACAAGAGCAAAATATCTTGCCCAGCAAATACGTGATGTAATTGAACCAGTAACTATTCGACGCAATCGTTTAGATTTAGAGTTAAGCCCTTACTATAAAAAAGAAGTTGAAGATTTATCCAGAGTAGCTGATCCTAAAGAACGGTTTTTTGAATTAACAAAAGAACAATCAGATTTTTATGATGAGGTAATTAAAGTGTATTTTGCTGATCCTGAAGATGGTGGAAGATTCAAAGGCGCCATATACCGACCTTTTGAATACGAAACAGAAAGAGAAAAAATTACCGCAGACAAACTTTCAGAAAAGGAGAATTTTGAATATATCCAACAGCGAAACCTCTATGATTTTATGCGCAGACTTCTTGTTAAGCGTTTTGAAAGTTCTTTTGGTGCTTTTGAACAGAGTTTGAAAAACTTCAAGCGTATCACTGAATCTGTGCAAAAATTTATTGCCAAAACCAACAAGTATATTCTGGATAGAAATCTTTTAGAAAGGATTTACGATAAAGAACCCGATGAGATAGAAGTTTATTTAAAAGAATATGCTGAAAAAATCAATCAAGGCGTATATCCTAAAAACCACAAGATTTACAAGATACCCGATTTCAAATATAAAGAGGAGTTTTTAAAAGATATAGATGCAGACCTTAGATTGTTTGAGGAAATTCTTAACTCCTTGCACAGATTAAATCTGGTTAAAAATGACCCTAAGGCAGATTGTTTTGTTCGCAATCTCAAAAAACAACTTAAAAAAGACCCCAAAAGGAAAATTGTAATCTTTTCTGAATATGTAGATACGGTCAATTATCTTAAGCCCATCTTAGATAAAGAATTTCCTAATAGAGTATTGACTGTAACCGGTGTTTTATCCTCTTCTAAAGTAAAAGAGATTAACAAAAACTTCGACGCTTCTTATCTAGATCAAGAAGATAAGTATGATATTTTGCTTTCATCAGACAGAATTTCAGAAGGTTTTAATCTAAACCGTGCTGGTATGGTTGTTAACTACGATATTCCTTGGAATCCTGTGAGAGTCATTCAGCGTGTAGGGCGTATAAACCGTATTAGCAAAAAGGTTTTTGACGAACTCTACATAGTAAACTTTTTCCCTACCGAAAAAGGTGCAGAACTTGTAAAATCTCGTGAGATAGCTTCCAATAAAATGTTTTTGATTCATAATACATTGGGTGAAGATGCTAAAATATTTGATATTGATGAGGAGCCTACCCCCGCAAAATTATATGAACGTATCCAGCAAAATCCTGATAGATTAGAAGAAGAAAGTTTTTATACGAAGGTTCTTAACAAATTTCTCAAGATTAAGAAAGCTTACCCGGATTTAGTATCTTCTTTGGATAAATTTCCAGTGCGAGTAAAAGTAGCTAAAAAATCAAGTGATGATGAACTTCTTGTATTTATAAAAAAGAATAGGCTTTATATCCGAGGAGCAAAATATAACGACCAGAAAAAGTTAGAAATTGATGAGTTTTCTTTTGAAGAGATATTTAATAAAATTGCTTGCCATCCGGAAGAAAAAAGACTTCAGCTTAGCGAAAAATTCTGGGATGTTTACGAGAAAATAAAAAGTTTCAAAGGGTTTAGGTCTTCTCCTCCGACTGAGCAAAGTCTTGAGCAAAGAGCAATCAATAAACTTAATACTTTTATTAAACATATTAAACATGAAGAGGTTTTTAAAGTTAAAGGATTTCTTAAAACATTACTGGAGGATACTATCGGCTATGGGACACTTTCCGGTTATACCTTGCGCCGGATTGCCAATCTGGAAAGTCAGGATGAAGAAAAATTAAAAAAATCTCTTAAAGAAATTTATACCTTAAAAGAAGAGCTTGGCGAAGACTACCTTGAGAAAGAAAAAGCCCGCCAGAGGAATTTAACTAAAGAAATTATCGTAGCTATAGAAAATCAAAAGCAATGAGTCGTTGGATTTTAAAAGATATTATTGAAGATTTTCAAGTTGATAAATTTATTCGATTCTTCCGCACTAAGAGCAATAAATTTAGATTCCCTAATGATCATCTTCATTATGAGGAGAATGGTTTTCAAGAAGGGCGAAAGATAGCCGAAGCAAATCTTGAAGATGATAATTTAATTGTTTGTTCATTTTTAGTTAACAAAAATTTATCTGAACGTTCTGGCAAAAAGGCTCAATATGAGCTCGGTAAGAAAATATTAAAAGAAACTTACTCCGATGCTGGAATTTTTATTTTTTATGATAGCAATGGAAACTTTCGCTTTAGTTTAATCTATACCAATTATTTAGGCAAGCGACGTGACTGGAGTAATTATCGCCGTTTTACCTATTTTGTAAGCAAAGAACTAACTAATAAAACTTTCTTGCAAAGAATTGGAGAAGGCAATTTTTCCACCTTAGAAAAAATTAAAGAGGCGTTTAGTGTTGAGAAGGTAACAAAAGAGTTTTATCAGGAAATTGCTAACTGGTATTTTTGGGCAGTTAGAGAATCAAAATTTCCGCCTGACGCAGAAGCCGAAGATAATGGTAGAAACATAGCAGTTATTAGGCTTATAACTCGTATGATTTTTATCTGGTTTATGAAAGTAAGAAGTCTTATCCCTGATGACTTATTTAGAGAGGATAGAATAAAGGATATTCTTAATGATTTATCCGCCAATAAATCAACTTATTACAAGGCAATACTTCAAAATCTTTTCTTTGCCACACTTAATACAAAACAGCAAGATAGGAGATTTCGTTCCGAAGTTAGAGGATATAAAGGATACAATCTTGATTTTGGCAATCATAATGTTTATCGCTATCATAAACTTTTTAAAAATCCAGAGAAAATGCAAGAATATTTTGGGAATATCCCTTTTTTAAATGGTGGACTTTTTGAATGTTTGGATTATAAATATAGAAGAAAAGAAGAGAGATATTATATAGATGGGTTTACAGACGTTCAGAAATATCAGCCTTATGTTCCCAATTTTTTATTTTTCCAAGAAGAAAAAGAAATCGACCTTAATAAAGAATATGGGACAAAAGAAAAAAAATACAAAGTTAGAGGTTTAATAAATATTCTTTCCTCTTATAATTTTACCATTGATGAGAATGAACCCGATGATTTAGAAGTTGCTTTAGACCCTGAACTTTTAGGCAGAGTTTTTGAGAATCTTCTTGCTTCCTACAACCCCGAAACTTCTACCACTGCCCGTAAGGCAACAGGAAGTTATTACACTCCTCGTGAGATTGTAGACTATATGGTTACCCAGAGCCTTAAATATTACTTTAAGACACATCTCTCTGAGGTTCCAAATGTAGAAGAGAAATTTTCTCAACTTTTCTTAAAAGAGAATCACAATAATCCCTTTGATAGTTTAACTACAAAAAAACTAATTTCCCTTATAGAAAGCCTACGTGTGGTTGACCCAGCCGTAGGTTCAGGAGCATTTCCAATGGGGATTCTAAATAGACTTGTCTTTATTCTTTCCAAACTAGACCCTCAAAATACATTATGGAAAGAGGCGCAAACAGAAGCAATAAAACGAGATGTTAAAGACCCTATTTTAAAAGATAAACTCATCCAGCAGGCAGAGGAATACTTTAAAAATAAGGATGTCAATTATTTAAGAAAGTTATATCTAATTGAGAAATGTATTTATGGGGTGGATATTCAGCAGATAGCCGTTGAGATTGCAAAGTTAAGATTTTTTATTTCCCTTTTAGTTGATGAGAAAATAAATAAAACAAAACCAAACTCAGGCATAGAGCCACTTCCCAATCTTGATTTTAAACTGATGCAGGGAAATAGTCTTATTGAAAAATTAAGCTTTGATTTTCTAATTTCTACAACCGATCACAATAGGACACAGTTAGTGAATAAATTAAAAGAAATTAAAGATGAATTTTTTATAGCTTCAACTCCCTCATACAAGAAGGAACTTAAACAAAAAATTCATTCGCTAATTGTTGAAATTATTGAGCATGATAAAAACGTAGCAATACAACGTCTTAAATTTCGTGTTTTAAATATAAAAAACCAAAAAAAATTGTTTTCTGATAAAAAACTTGAAGAAATTGAGCAAAAACAGATTTCGGATATAGAAGACAAAATTAGAAGAATAGAAATTACAGAGTTCCCCGGTCAAGATAAGCATTTTGAATGGCATATCAATTTCTCGGAAGTTTTCCAAGAAAAAGGTGGTTTTGATATCATGATAGCAAATCCTCCATATATTAAAGAATATGTCAATCGAAAAGCATTTGATGGAGTGAGGAATTCGCCATACTATCAAGGAAAAATGGATATTTGGTATTTATTCGCATGTAAGGGGATAGATTTACTGAAAAGTGCAGGAATTTTCACTTTTATTGCTCAGAACAATTGGGTAACAAACTACGGAGCTAAAAAACTTAGAGAAAAAGTTATTAAGGATACCTGTATTCTAGAATTACTTGATTTTGGAGATTATAAGATCTTTAAAAGTTCTGGTATCCAGACAATGATTATGATTTTTAAGAAAGATTTAAAGATAGATAATTACACTTTTGAGTATAGACGAATAGTCTCCAATAATGTTGATTTTAAAGATATTCTGTCTTTAATCAGTAAAGAACCTAATCCTAAGGCGGAATATCTAAAACCTGTGATTAAAAGGAGTAAATATTTAAATAAACCTCTTACGTTTAATAAACCAATTATTGAAGATATTTTCAACAAAATGCTTGAGAAAAGCAATTTTAAATTATATGAGAAGGAGCTGACAAACGGCATTCATCCACATCATGATAAAGTAAACAAAGAAAGAAGAAAAATATTGGGAGATGAGTTTAATGTAGGTGATGGGATATTTGTATTAAGCAATGAAGAGAAAGCAAGAATACCTTTTACTCAGAAAGAATTAGAACTCATTAAACCTTATTATACAACAAAAGAATTAGGAAGATATTATGCTAATAAAAACAACTCTGAGTGGATTATTTATACTGATTCAAGATTTAAAAATCAGGAAAATATAAAGCCGTATCCTAATATTAAAAAGCACTTAGATAAATTCCAGAAGATTATTACTTCAGATAATAAACCTTATGGACTTCATAGAGCAAGAGATGAGAGATTTTTTAAAGGGGAAAAGATAATAGCTGTTCGTAAATGTATTAGCCCAACTTTTGCTTATACAGATTTTGACTGTTATGTCTCAGCTGCTTTTTATGTAATAAAGACAGACAGAATAAATTTAAAATACTTAGTGGGATTATTAAACTCAAAATTGATGGATTTTTGGTTAAAACATAGAGGAAAAATGCAAGGAAATAACTATCAAATAGATAAGGAACCATTATTATCTTTACCTATTATTAAACCTAGTGAAGATGAACAAAAAGAGGTTATTAGTTTTGTCAACAAAATCCTCTCTCTCACCCAATTCAAAGACTATCTTGAAAATCCACAAAAACAAGCCAGAGTCAAACAATACGAACGCCAGATTGATCAGTTGGTTTATAAATTATATGGATTGACACAAGATGAAATAAAAATTGTGGAAGGAGAAATCTAATAGATGTTTTTCTTTTGAGGATAAGTTTAGAATTCATTGCAAAATATATGTTATTTATGCATAGTTTATATTGCTATGGAGAAAATAAAGAAAATTTTATATAATCCGTGGACAATTACTGTTGGTAGTGGGGTTATTATTGATATTTTATTAAGAGTTATAAATAAAATACTGGGAACTAATTTCCCTCCGCTTATATTTAGTTTTATGATGTTCAAAATTCCAATTTGGACCTTCTTGTTATGTTTAGGTGTAATTTTTGTTATTAGAAGATTCGGAATAAAAAAGAATGCTAATCCACCTGAGTTTACAAAATATAAAAAAGATATTTTTGAAGGCACACTTTATAAATGGGAATATATTTACGATGAGAAAAATGATAAATATGAAATTGGTAAAATCAAAGCTTATTGTGCTGATTGCAAGTTTTTAATAGTTAATGGAGAATGCCAAAATTGCAGAAAGATGCTTGTTGAACATAAAAGCAGAGACCAAATAGAGGCTTTCATTCGCTTTAATATTCAGAAAAAGTTTAGTGTGGATGAATTTAGAGTATTAAAATAGGACTAAAATGTGTCAAAACTGGAGTGAGCGTCAGAAAAAAATATATGAGGGCTTAAAGAAGATAGGTGGTGAAGCCGCTGGATTCTTTAAATCAGCTCTTACCTGTTATTATAATAAATCATTTCCAAATAAAGTCAGTTTTTTAGCTCATGCTGCTAGAGAAATAGACGGAGGAATTAGAGATATCTTTTCTTTTAAGAGGACGAAGAAGAAAGGAGATTACTCTTCAATTCAAAGAAGTCATATTAATTCCATTCTCGCTGTCTTAAATGCTGAAGAGAGAGAAGCTTTAGCAAAAGAATGGTTTTTAGTTTCTAAGAAACTCCATAAATATGCTCACAGACATGGTATTTGGAAACAACCTAGAAGATTTGAAGAATTTAAGCCTTTATGGGATAAGTATGAAGAGGTATTATCAAAACTGGTAGGTTCTTTTTATGCGATAATTAATATAATTGATAGGCTGATGCAATTGGAAGAAATAAATGAAGCTTCATATGGTGTCTTGCTAAATCTTATATGCGTTAAACCATATGAAGATTACTTTTTTCGAAATGTTAAAAATATAAAGTGGTTTTTACCTTTAGTTAGTAATAATATTTTCCAGCCAAAAAATATCCAGTTTGACGATCAAGGTAATGCTTTATTCTGGAATGTTTTAGTTTATTTAGAGTGGATTTCTTCCCAGATTAGTTCTTTAAAGCCTCAAGAGCAAGTCAAATATGCTAAAGAGTTAATCAAGATAATAGATAATACAGTCAATTACTCTCTCAAACTCAAAAGAGAAAAAAGCAAGAATAAAATAAATCATTTTCATATTTGGTGGTTTTTTGTGAAAATTATTAATAATATCCCCACTGAACTTATTGTTAAGGAAAGTCTCTTTAGTATTGAGCAGTTTAGAAAATGGCTTTTTGAATTTATGGATCCTGAAATGACCGGCGATTTACCAGCGATTGACATTACAGAAAAGCTTCTACCCAAGTTTTTAGATAATAAAGATACAGTTAAATTTTCTGAGGCTATAATTGATGTAATTACTGCTATTAAAAAGGGAGGTAGAAAAAGACCTCTTATTAACCGAGACGAAGCAATTCTTGTTTACTCTTCATCTTCATATTGGATACAGGATGCTTTTAAAAAACACAGTAGAAAAATCGGAGAGGTATGTTCTATTGATATAATTTATACTCTTACTGATAGACTGAACCTTGCTCTTGAATATGAACAGCAAGATTTTTTTGTAGATTTAAAAGTTAAAAATGAAAGATATCGGATAAAAATTGAGCGAATACCAGAAGAAGATTTAAAAGAAGATGAGATAAAATTTAAAGAAAATACCTACACTATAATCATCAGACAATTTTCCCAAAAACAATTGAGAGAGATTGACTTTGATAAAGATATATGGACTAGAAATATTCCTGAACCAGAAAAATTCATATCACGATTTTCCATAGTTGCAGAAAATAAGCAATCTTTTATGGAACAGATAAAAAGTAAATTACCCTCTGATATTAATTGGCAAAATGCAGAAGATTTTCCTACAAGAATAAATAATCTTTTTGATGGCCTTTATGAGGATTATTCCCAAATATGGTGTAAATCTCTGGATAAAGGGCCTGAACATCTCAATGATGCCGATGATATTTTGACTATTATATTGAAAGATATCTTACTTTCTAAATGTAAAACTGATAAAGAAAGTGGCAATAGAGTATTAAAGGACTTTCTAAGCGATAAATACAAGTTTCCTGTATTTAAAAGATTTGTTATTTTGTGCATTGATAAGTTGTGGAAAGATTACCAAGAGTTACTAAAAGAAGTATTAGAAAGGATGCCAGATATATTAGAAGAGCCAGATTATGAAGTTGAGATTTTTGATTTGCTAAAAAACCACCATAATGAATTTGATTCCGAGATAATACCAAAATTAAAAGAATTAATTGAAAGAATTCCTCAATATTATCGCGAAAAAAATCTTGAAGATTACTGGAGATATAAATGGTATTCTCCTCTAAAAGACAATAAAGAGTTTAAAGACCTTTATGTTAAAGCCAGAGAAAAAGTTAGACCTAAGGATGACAAACCATATGAACCAGAGCATGCATCTTTTAAAGGAGGATTAATTACTCACAAATCACCTTTATCTAAAGAAAAAATTTTAGAAATGCCTATCGCTGAATTAGTAAAGTTTTTAAATGAATTTAAAGGGGCAGATTTTTGGGAAGGAACATTTGAAGGGAAACCGGATAAACAAGGCCTAGCTGAGACTTTACGAGAAGCCGTTAAAGAAAATCCTGAAAAGTTCGTTAAAGAAATTGATTTGTTCTATAATGCACCATATTTTTATGTTAATCATCTTTTTTGGGGATTAAGAGATGCCTTTAATGCAGGTAAAGATTTTACTCCCTTGTGGGGTGAAATTTTTAAGTTTTCCTTAAGATATGTCAAGAAGTCAACTTTTTTAAAAGAAGCCTTTGAATCTCAACGTGGAGATAGCGGTAAGGGTAAGTATATATCAGTTGTCGATGGTATTGTAGATTTAATTGAAACAGGAAGTAAAGATGATTCAAAAGCATTCAGCCCAGAATATTTTGATATTGTAAAACAAATTTTTGATGCAGTAACTCCTTTACCAAAAGTCGAATTGCATCCTGATACCCAACGCGATGCTTTAACCTATGCTTTAAATACTACTTTTGGCCGTATTGTGATATCTTTTATTGTATTCTCCCTTCAGGTTAGACGGGTTACAAAACAAGAAGAAAAAGATTGGGGTGAAAATAATTATGAGCGGTTTTTTGAAAGACAGGGGATAGAGGCCTGGATATGGTTTGGGCGTTTTTTACCAAATATTAGATATTTAGATGAAGAATATGCAAAGAAAAAAATAAAAGAATTTCTAGAAGAATACAATGTTAAAGATTTTAGATGGAAAGTATTTATGGAGGGATATTTAACCAGTCCTTATGTTTATGATGATATTTACAAGCTAATGCGTCCCCATTATTTAAGAGCAATCGAGAATAAAGTTCTTCCTGAAGATATAGATTATCGTCTTGTTCAACATATATGTATTGGTTATTTAAGAGGATATGAGCTTTTAGAAAGGAAAAACAAGGATGGTGAAGATAGTCTGTTTTGGAAGATATTAGAAGACGCCGGAGTTAAAGAAAAGCACGATAGGTGGTTAGAGGTAATCAATTTCTTTTGGAGCATTTCTGAGAGAAGAGTGGAAGGAAGAAAAAAAGATGATAGAAATAAGCCTTCTGTAGATATAAAAGAAAAAGTTCTAAGATTTTGGGGGTGGACTTTTGATAATCAGGACTATATTAAAGAAATGCTGGGAGAAGATTATGAAAAATTTCTAGCAAAATTGGCTAACTTGACCATTTATCTTGACAGAATAGATAGAAAAAATAAAGAGTGGCTTTTGCTTTCTGCTCCATATGTATATAAAGAACGCCATGCCCGGTTTTTTATTGAGTATTTAACCAAGTTTAAAGATGATAATAGTGTTAAACATCTTGGGGAAATATTCTTGAAAATTTTAGAAAATTCAACACCAATATATAGACAAGAAGATATTCAGCTCATTGTTGAGAGGTTATACAAATTATGGCAGAGAGATAAAGAAAAATATAAAGAAATTAAAGAGGATGCCGATGAAATTTGTAATACTTACGGTCGTCGTGGCGTTCACTTTTTAAAAGAATTATATATGAAATACAGTGAATAACTATCAAGAAGACGGTATAGGTTCTCCTTGAAAATTTAATCTTAACGCGATACAATTCCTTCCACGAGACTTAATTTATTAAATTTTTTTTAAAAAGGTAGGGGTAATTTTGGGGTGTAGAGTGGTTATATGTATAGAGGGACTCTATTCTGATGAATAATATTTTCTTTTCTAATTTTAATAGTGTTAAGGATAAACTAGGAGAGGGAAGTAGACGAGCAGTTTTGATAGGGGAATCGCTTGAGTTAAACGCATCGTTTATGGTGAAGTTTGTGGTGGATATTGTAGTAAAGAAAAGAAAGTCTGTCTGCGTGATTAATATTGGTTCGGGAGAAAAAAGAAATAAATTTTCTGATAGTCTGCTAAGTTTTATAAGCAGGATAGATATTGATAAGATACGGAGCGGTAATATAAGCAAGAGAGAGCGGGATGTCTTAGAGAAACAAAAGTTTCTTTTCAGTAATCTCCTTTGCATCAAAGATTGTAAGGAGTTAGTGAATATGCAGCAGGAACTAAAAGGGTTGAGAGAAAATTATAATTTTCTGGTATTTAATCATTGCAAGGAGAAAGTGCGCTCTTGCGAAGAAACCGCTTGTTTTTCATTGCTGAATGAAATAATAAGGGGCACAAAAAAGTCGCTATTGTGCGTATTCTACGTATCTTCTTTAAGCTGGAAAAGCAATAGCGTATTTTCTTATTTGCTTAATTACGGTATTGAGCCTATTTATTTTGATATTATCTTCTCTTTGAGTTTCTTCGATATGTATATAAAAGCACCGGAGATAGTTAAACTCCACTTTTATAAGAACCGACAGGGACCTATCTTTGAGGCTGGTTTAAAATTTAACCGCAGGCATTGCTCTCTTTCTTGAAATTTCCCTTGAAAAACCTTTATTTATTTTAAGGTTTAGCGAAAGGAAACATTTTTTGTCTAAAATATGCGAATTGTTTTCTTCGCATAAATATGTTATATTTTTATTAGAGACTAAAAGAAGGAAAAATGGAGAAAAATTTTTATGAAGAGAGGATGAAGCGGATAATGTATCTTCTTGGTAAGCTTGATGAACAAAAGGTAGTGAGGGTTTCTGATGTGGCAAAGCGATTTGGAGTAACCAGGCGGGCAGTGCAAAAAGATATAGAACTACTTAAACGCTCAGGATTTCTTATTAAAAAAGTTAGGCTTCCTGGCGATAGAAGAAATATCGGATATAAGTTTAAGACGGGATTTAGAATGCAAAAAATAGAGATAACCCCTGAAGAAAAAGAGATGCTTTTTTTGTTTTACCGCTTATTCGATAAGGCTGGCAAGCCATACCGAAGTATAGTAAGAAACTTTTTAGATAAAATCCTGACAATAAATAAGGAAGATGTTCAGCAGATAAAAAAGAGGATAGAGGCAAGTAAATACAAGCAGAGAATTTCCGAGAAGATAGAGAGGCTGGCTTCCTGGGTGGATATGGAATTTAAAGATAAACCTTTTAGCAAACCAGAACAGCAGTGTCTGAGGCAATTGCTTGGCGATATTGGTAAAAGAATACACGCTATTAAAACAGAAGAGCAGGTAGCAATAACTATAGAGGAGGAAGATTATTTTTTGCAGGAGAACCCTCTTTTAAAAATACATGTGCCTAATAGTTATTTCAACGATCCGCGAGGCATTGTGTCTTTAGAGCCGCAGGATTACTATACTACTTTTGAGATTGAAGCCAGGCGGGTTAAAGAAAGAGGTAAAAGTTTGTTGGTCAGGATTAAAACAGATGTTTATCTAAATGTTGTTGATCCATACTTGAATAAAGCCGATATAATCTGTTTTGATGATTTTGTAGAAAAACTGGGGTTTAAGAAGGAGGATAAATCCCTTTCTTATTTGATGTATGGCTGTGATGGAGTTGTGGGGTGTGATTATGCGACTATTGTCTGGATTAAAGAATTATCAGTTAAAAAGTGTAAATGATGAGGTATTTAGTAATAAACAACAGTAGTGTTAAGCGCATTAAAAATATAACCGATATATTCCATTTATTGGATATAAGAGAGGCCACAAGAGAGGAATATGGTTACCGGATAAAACCATTCATAAGCTTTATACAAAAAAGAGGTTTTAGGCGAGATAGTTTTCTTGAATTTAAACGCTATCTTAGCCGGCGAGATGATTTTAGTGTTACGACTAAAAATAAGTATTTAAGTGTGGCAAGAATTTTTCTTAAAGAGGTATACCGGCGGGGGATAATTCCTCTGGATATTACTCAGAATATACGTAATTTCCGGCAGATAAAGAGGCATAAAGTAAGGGGGTTTAGCGAAGAAGAGGTAAAACGGATATATTCCTGGATTAATAGTTTAGCAGTTAACGGCAATAACATAAGGATTAAATGTTTGCTAACTTTACTAGTTTTTCAGGGATTGAGACAGGTGGAGATAGTCAGGTTGAATGTGGAGGATATATCTCTGGCAGAGAAAGTGGCTTTTGTAAAGGGCAAAGGATGTGATGATAAAGAATTAATTAGTCTGCATCCTTATACTGTAGAAGTTCTTAGGAAATACATTGAGATGAACAGGATATATAAGGGGGCTCTTTTCAGGAGCAATAGCAATAATAGTAAAGGAAAGAGGTTGTCTGTAAGAGGATTAAGGCAGATAGTTAGGAAAGCTTTAAGGGCAGCCGGTATATCCAGAGGGAAAGTTCATGGGTTTCGGCATTATTTTACTACACGGTTAATAAAGATTTATAAGGGCAATATCCTGGATGTAGCAAGATATACAAGGCATAGGAGTTTAAATACGGTAAGGATATATAATGACGAAGAAGAAGAAATAAGCAGTTTAGGTAAGTATTATAGAGCGTTTGTGGGATTGAGGGCCTAGTTCCTGTAATGGTAATTACAGGAACTAAAATTGTGGCCTGAATTTAGTGGGATAGAGAGGAGAGAAGTCGTGGGATAGTTAAAGGTATCAAGAGAAGAAGACTTTTTTTAGATGCCCCTGATAGTTTATGGAAAGTGGTAAGGTTGCGTATCAGGTTTGGGGAGTTTTGTAGACATTTAGCCCTTGGGTGGGGTAATGAATATAAGAATGTATGCGCAGCAAAAAGAAAGAGCAAATTTTGTCTGATGTTAACTATTGCCGATAGAACCGGGCGTTTTATGGAAATCGAAAGTGCAGATGTTCAAAGCATCTCTTTAGATTATACGTTTATCGGGAAGCGGTTGCTTGGGTTTTATAGGGAGATATTTAGTAGTTTGATGGATGAGCGTTGGAATACAGAAAGAGAATCAGTGGTGCTTGATTGTAGTTTTGAAGTATCAGGGAAACAAAAACAGCCTTTTATGTATCAATTTCTTTTACCGGAAATATGGGATGAATACGGGATATTTAAGAAGAATCCTTCTGCAGAAAATAGGATAAGGTGGCGAGAAAATAGACTTAGAAAGATGTTGTATAATGCCATTTTTCATGATGATAAGTTGAGGTGTCCTCTTAGAGCACGAAAGTTTAAGTGGGAGATAGATTTATTGACTTCAGAGTTTTACAAAAACCGGGATGTAATTTTTTCTGATATATGGAGAGCCATAAAGAAGATAGATGGGATAACATCTTTATCTTGTGCTGAGTTTTTGTTAGCTATAAAAATTCTTAGTAATTTTGCTGAAGAGCTTGTTATTTATGAAAGCAAAGATGTTGATGTGGTCAAATTGCTTTATCATCTGGTGCTTTGTGTCAATTTAAGACCACTGGGAGTGACGTATTTTCCAATAGATTTAATGACAGAAGACCATCCTGAAGATTCAATAACAGAAGAATATCCTGAAGAGTTAACAACAGAAGAGTATCCCAAGAAAGAGGAGAATGAGTTTGGTGAAGGATATATATTGCGCAAGCTTTATAAACGTGAGAAAGAAGAATTAAAAAGAGAAATTAAAAAATTGATTAGTGAAGAGAACTATTCTGAAGTTAAAAAAGAGATGATTAGGATAACGATGGATAATATGTATAAATTTTATAGAAGACTTTTTACGGTAAGAAGAGGTAGGGGGTATGTTTTATCTATCCGCGATGGTTTACATCTATTCTTGTATAGAGTTTTTGAAAGTATTGTGAGGGGGTTTTTAAAGGATAGAAATATTAAGAGATGTCCAGTTTGTGATAAATTGTTTTTCCCGAGAAGAAGGTCTCAGGGGTGTTGTTCAAATAGGTGTGGTATTAGTTATCGTTCGCAGAAAGATTACTTCAGATACAGATATGAACGTTTAGAAGCCAAAAAAATCTCTAGAAAGAGACGCAAAAAGAGACAGATGCGTAAGAAGAAATAAACAAAGATTTAAAATTAGCTCCTATTTTCTCCTTCCATTCTATTATTGCCTGCCAATATCCCATTATAAAACCATAAGAAAGAAAAATTGTTCTTATGGGTTAGGCTTAAATCTTTTGTGATATTCTTTTACACGATAGAGATTTAGGGGGGAATGTGTTTATGCCCTTGCTTGAAAGGGAAGTTCCGTCTAGTTCAGATGAGAGAAGAGAAAAGAAGAGAGTTAGTGAAGGCATGGGGGAAATGGTTGGGAAAAAGGAAGTGGAGTTGGTTCTGCACATTCACTTTTAAAGAAAAGACTACATTTGAAAAAGCCAAAAGGATTGTGGTTAGTTTTTTGAAAAAAATAAAAAATGACTCGTTTGCGTTTATCGTAATCGAAAAAAGTAGATGGCGAAGTTCTCCTCATGTCCATGCATTGGTGGGAAATACGAAAAATTTACTCCGAATGGAGGTAGTAAAAAGATGGAATGAGCGATGGGGTTTTGCGAGGGTTTTCCCATTTGATTCTTCCGGGGGAGCTACTTATTACTTAGGGAAAAAGGTTACTTCTGACTGTGTGTTTTGGGATTTTATTGAGTTGCGGTCAAGCAAAGATCAGAAGATGTATAACAAATTATCACCTTTAAAATCAATTAGAGCATTTTGTCTTGAATGTTGTGCAGGACAGAGAATAGAAGTTAGGAAGTGTCCAGCGCAAAATTGTCCTTTACACTCTTTACGATTTGGTAGAAGACCGAAGAGATATAGTATAAGTGTTTTGAAGTCTATAAGACAGAAGTGTTTGGATTGCTCAGGATTCGTATTAAAAGAAGTGCGTAAATGCACATTCGTTCATTGTCCACTTTACCCCTTTCGACAGGGACGGAATCCTCATCGGAAAGGAATAGGGGGATGGAAGAGGAGCACTAAAGTGAAGTTGTGTGAAGCACAGTTAAGTGATGTAGAGTGAAGTGAGGTAAAGTAAAGTTTAGTTAAATCTTTAATTACTCCTCTTTCCGCCCTCTTTGTAATAAATATTATGTTTTTAGTAGAAAGGTTACAAACTTGACCGTGAGTAAAGGATTTTTTACAAAAAAAGGCGTTTTGAAAGGACATCGGGCTATGTCAAAATCTGATGCCAAACAGATTTCTAGTGATAGCTCGAGATTATTAGAGTTTCTTGATATTCTTTTTGAATGCGACAGGCGTCTTATAAAAAACTTATCCACAAAAGGAAGGGTAAAGAATACTTTTGACAAGGATAAATCTATAGCGGTATAATTTAAAATTTGAAAATAAAATATATGCAATTAGCCGCCCTTTACATACGCGTTAGCACTGAAGACCAGGCACAAGAAGGTTATTCTCTTGAAGTTCAAAGGGAGTATTTAGAGGCTTTTGCTAGACGAGAGGGGTGCCAAATTTACAGGGTGTATCGTGATGAAGGTGTAAGTGCCTATTCTACAAATCGTCCAGAGTTACAAGAATTGTTGAAGGATGCAAAAAATAAGAAGTTTAACGTGGTTTTTGTCTATAAAATAGACAGGTTTAGCCGAAGGCTTAAAGACTTGTTGAATCTTGTTGAAGAATTGGAATTCTATGGCGTCGGTTTTAAATCTGCGACAGAGCCGTTTGACACTACAACATCGGCAGGTAAGTTAATGTTTCAGCAATTAGGTTCATTTGCTGAATTTGAGCGTAATCGGATAAAAGAGAGGATATTCCCGGGAATGGTGCGAAGTGTAAAAGAAGGTAAATGGCAGGGAGCACGTTATGCTCCTTATGGATACCGATATAATAAAGAGAAAAAAATGTTGGAAGTTGTAGAAAAGGAGGCTTTAATCGTGCAGAAAATCTACTCAATGTATTTATCAGGATATTCTACTTCTCAGATCACTGCTTATTTATACCAAAGAGGGTATAAAAGCCGAACAGGCAGAAGGTTCCACTCTAAGTTGGTGTGTGATATCCTAAAAAACAAAGTTTATATTGGGAAAATAGTATGGAACCGGCGACATTATGATATTAACAAAAAAACGAAAGAGGGACTAGGGAAAGGTAATAGATATCTTCCGAATAAAAATACTGAGGTTATCGAAGTGCAAGGCAAGCATCAGGCAATTATAAGCGAAGAAGATTTTTATAAAGTGCAAAGAAAACTATCTTATCATAAACGGGGGACCAGAGTCTTCAATAAGTATTCTCATTTTTTAACCGGAATCTTAAAATGCGGTATCTGTGGCACTAATTACATGGGATATACAAACATTTCAAGCCACCGCACTGGGGTGCGTAAAAAATGGTATAGGTGCCGGTTGAAGCAAGAGACACGAGGGATAGAATGCAACAATAGTAACGTGGTTGCGGAACCACTCGAGGAGTTCGCTTTTAATATACTTGAGAAAATTGTTTCTAATCCAGCAATAAAAGAACAAAGATTTAAACAGTTGGTGAAGGTAATGGTTGAACCCGATGATGATATTATTGCAGAAATTAATTCTCTGAAAGAGAAATTGAAGTTAAATCTTGACAAGCAAAATAAGTTAGCCGAGATGTATCTTAATAGCATGATTGGTAGAGAAGTTTATGAGAAGAGGCAGGATCCGCTAAGGGATGAGGAGGTTAGGATAAGAGAACGAATAGAAAATTTAGAGATGGGGTTGGTAGAAAAGGAACGTTCAAAAGAGTATCACGTTTTTCTGCACTCTATATTAGCTAATTTTTCCGAGACAAAAAAGTGTTTGACAGTAGCAGAGAAAAAGTCTTTATTAAGGCTGATTTTTAAAAAAATAGTGATAAAATATGGAGAAATAATCGAGTATGAACTTTATGAACCGTTCAATAGTTTGCTAAAGAATGGTGATGTTAGGGAGTGTGATAAAAAATGGCAAGTCATAGTAAATCAAACAGTTACAAAAAAAGACCCCTCAGTGTGTATATACGCACGTTCGGTTGTCAAATGAACGGCCGGGATTCTGAGGCGCTCGTTGGGCTTTTTGTTGAGCGGGGGTACTCTTTGGCACAGACGCCTGAGGAGGCAGATGTTATCCTTGTTAATACCTGCAGTGTCCGCGAGCATGCCGAGGATAGGGCAATATCTTTCTTAGGTGCCTTAAAGAAGGTCACAAGGTCACAAAGTCACCAAGTCACCAGTGGAAAACACGATACGCAGTACGCGATACGCACTACAAAAATTGTCGGGCTTATTGGCTGTATGGCGCGCAACCGGGGAGAGGAATTGTTTAAGAGAATGCCGCATATAGACCTGGTTTGTGGGCCGGCAGCATTTGATAAAATACCAGAGTATGTAGAAAGGATACAGAAGACCAAGTCACCAAGTCACCAAGTCACAAGTGGAAAACGCGATACGCGATACACAATACGCAATACTAGAATAATAGACTTAGAAGACAAACTACGCAACGAAGATTTTTATCGCGCTTCTTTTAGGATAGAATCTGGGCATGCGCAAGTGGTTATTTCTACCGGTTGCTCAAATTACTGTTCTTACTGCGTGGTGCCTTATGTGCGTGGTCCACTACGTCTGAGACGGCCGGAAGATATAATTAGTGAGGTAGAGAGGAACGCTAAGTTAGGTATAAAGAAAATTACACTTTTAGGGCAGAATGTTAATGATTATCAATACAAATTACAAATTACAAATTACAAATTACAAATTATAGATTTTGTGGAGTTACTAAGAATGATAGAAAAAATTGAAGGGATAGAGGAGATAGATTTTGTTACCTCTCATCCTAAAAATACCTCAAGAGAACTTTTTGAGTTGATGGCTAGTTCTCAAAAAATAAAAAAACATCTGCATTTGCCATTTCAGTCCGGTTCTGATAGAATTTTAAAATTGATGAACAGAGGATACACTAAACAAGATTATTTAAAGCTGATTGATGATTATTACTGTATTGTAGGGGGAACTTTGAGCACGGATGTTATTGTTGGTTTTCCTACTGAGACCAAAAAGGATTTCTTGGAAACTAAGAAGATTTTGGAAAAGGTGCATTTTAGATATGCTTATATTTTTAAATACTCTCCTCGTCCTTATACAAAAGCATTTTCCTTAAAAGATGATGTCCCTAAGGAAATTAAAGAAAAGAGGCATAGAGAACTGCTGGATTTGCAGAAAAGAATATCTACAGGTAAAGTTTAGATGGTAACAGCAATAACTAAAAAGATTGGTTTATTTTTAGTCATATTTGTATTTGCTAAT
>CAZWON010000020.1:0-26540 GCA_964635565.1 uncultured Planctomycetia bacterium | reverse complement strand
ATTCTGCTCAAGTTTCAACAATAACCAATAATTTTGAGAAGGAAATGAAAGGATGGCTGGATAAACCATATGAATAATCCTTATCACAATCAAAAACAAGATCTAAAAAGATTAGGCCAGTTTATCAACAAGTGGCCTAAAATATATCCTTCCATAGGGAAGATGTTCATACGGAAGGAAGAATACTTTACATATTTTGAGTTTCCTTTTGGAATGAGAAGGATGATTTATACCAACAACTGGATTGAAAACTTAAACAATAATATTAAAAGAACCATAAAAGTCAGAAACAGCTTTCCTAATCCCAGGAATGCTTTAAAATTGGTTATGTTCAAATGTATGGAAATAGAAGCCTGCTTTTATGAAATATCCTATTGCTTCATTGCTGCCATTTAAGGATAAACTAGATGCTATGTTAGATAAAACTAAGCCGGTGCTTCAGACACGCTAGATTTGACAGGCTCTGTATTAATAATATTAATAAACGGTGGTAGAATATCCTACCAGAATATACTATAAGTATCTGAGGAGAATATACTTAAGAGAAATATCTTTAATATTAAAGATTAAATACCTTTTATCTCTATTTATCTCTATATCTACGGACGATGGACTTATTTACGTAGATATAGCGAGATTACTGCAAGCTATCTTTAGGGAAATCTCTTATGGCAGATTCAATAAGCTTAATAAAATTTTGAATAGTCTCTGCACTTTTTAAAGAAAGTTTTTCTCTGCAAGACTTAAGGATAGCAATATTTAACACACCTATAAGTTTTTTGTCTATTTCAATAGGCATAGATAAAGAAGTTTTTATTTCGGGCTTATGCATTCTACTTTTTAAACGCATATCAGTAGTTTTGTCAGTAATAAACAGAGCTTTTCTTTCCTTTGCAACGATACCAGCAATTCCTTCGCCTAAACTTAAACGAGTATTTTCTACAACATCCTTAGCAATACCTCGGGCTTTTTTGATATAAAGTTTATTTGTTTTCTCGTCAAAAAGCATTAAAGAAGCACGGTTAGAGCAGGTAATACCGAAGGTAACCTCTAAAAGAGCACTTAAGAGTCTGTCTATATAAAAATTATATACTTTCTCTACTACATCCAAAAAATTTGGTTCCCTCTTTTTAAGCTTACCATTCTGATACTCTAATTGAAGAATATATGAACAAATATCATATAAAAAATCAATTGTGGATTTTGCTCTATAGAAAGTGAAAACTTTTATATCTCTTAAGGCATCAAAAAAATCTTGGGGATCTAACCCCAAACTCTCAATTTCCTTACTCTCAAAACTACTTCTGTGTTTACCTACAACTAAAGGACCTACTAATAAATATGCCAATGTCCTGTCTATAACACGTAGCGGAATAAAAAAGCTGTGTAGCCCAAAGGGACATACCACACCATCCTCCCACCTATTTTCTGCAGATTTTACTTTAAGAGATAACCAATCTTTACACTCCGCAATAGCCTTAATAGAGGTCTTAAGGGTCTCCCTACATAATCGAGGAGAATTACTCATCTTAGTAATAAATCTTCCATCTTTATCTAAAGTAACCATTGTAATTCCTAATACTTCTGAAAAATGGTCTTGGATATTCTGCCACTTCTCTACTCTTATAATATCAGTCAAACATAGTATCTCTGCCATTATTGAATATCTCCACTATTAAAGCCTTCATTCTCATTACCTTCCTTAAGTAATCCATAGTCTCTCATCTTATTATAAAGAGTAGTCCGGTTAAT
Source organism: uncultured Planctomycetia bacterium (assembly GCA_964635565.1). Lineage (GTDB taxonomy): Bacteria > Omnitrophota > Gorgyraeia > Duberdicusellales > 4484-171 > CAZWON01. The sequence goes on along the minus strand of CAZWON010000020.1, from coordinate 24,788 downwards.
ACCCAATATCTGAGCAGCTTTTTTACGATTACCACCACAGGCTTGGAGTGTATTTCTTATTATCTCTTTTTCCGAGAACTTTAAAGCCTCTTTAAGAGTCTTGTAGCCCCTTTTATTCCCGCTTCTTCTCTCCAAATTAGACATCCCTTCGATAAGAAAAGACGGTAATTCATCTTTACCTATGCTCTTATCTTTACACAAAATCACTGCGCGCTCAATTATATTCTCCAGCTCCCTAACATTCCCCGGCCAGTCATACCAGAGAAATACTTCCATAACCTCGGGGGAAATTTCACTAACATTTTTATTTATTTTTTTAGAACATTTTTTAACAAAATACTCTACCAAAAGAGGTAAATCATCTTTCCTTTCTCTTAAAGGGGGGACATTTATAGGAATAACATTAAGGCGATAATATAAATCTTCACGGAAAGATCCTTTCTTTATAAGCTCCTTTAAATCCTGATTAGTAGCTGCAATAACACGCACATCTACTTTTATTGTACGTGTATCCCCTACCCGTTCAAATTCTCCCTCCTGAAGCACACGAAGAAGCTTCACCTGTAATTTTGGGCTAAAAGCATCTATCTCATCAAGAAATATTGTCCCGCTATGAGCAACCTCAAACCTTCCCTCCCTATCTTTTATTGCACTAGTAAAGGCTCCTTTCACATGACCAAAAAGTTCACTTTCTAAGAGCGTCTCAGGAAGAGCTCCACAGCTTACCTCTACAAAGGGCTTTGTTTTACGGTTATAATCACTAAAATGAATTGCCTGGGCAATTAGCCTTTTTCCTGTCCCACTTTCACCTGCAATAAGAACACTGGCATTGGTAGGAGCTATTGTCTCAATAAGGTTGTAAATACTTTGCATCCGTTGGTTCTGTCCAATAAGATTATAAAACTTAGTCCGTTTAATTCCTGCCAGTTGTTTTTTTAACAATCTATTCTCTTCTAATATGGTCTTTTGCTCAAATATCCGCTCAATAACAATATTAATTTCATTATCTAAAATGGGCTTGGTGATATAATCAAACGCTCCCTCTCTCATTGCTTCAACTGCACTGTCAATAGAACCATAGGCAGTAATAAGGACTACAGCAATATTAGAATCTTTTTCTTTTATTTTCTTTAACAATTCGATGCCACTTATCTGAGGCATTTTTAAATCAGTAATAACAATATCAAGGTGGTTTTTCTCTAAAAAAGAAAGGGCCTCCACTCCTGAAGCTACACAAGAAACACTATAATCTCTTTTTTTTAGAATCTCATAGAGAGATTTCCTTGTTAAAGGCTCATCATCAACAATTAAAATATGCCCCTTATTCATTTATCTAGAAAATTTATACAAGAGGCAAGTGAATAATAAAAATTGCCCCTTTTATCTCTCCGTTTCTAATGAAAATATCACCCTTATACCTTTGAACTATCTCATAAGCAATAGCTAAACCCAACCCTGAACCCTCTCCCATACTTTTAGTAGTAAAAAATGGTTCAAATACCTTCTGCTGGAGATGACGGGGTATACCACATCCTGTATCCTGAATTATAATTTCTATAATGTTATCTTTCTTAGAAGTAGAAACAGTTAAAGTGCCTCCGTCTTTCATCGCCTCACAAGCATTCTTAACGATATTAGTAAAAGCAAGTTTAAGATTATAATCAGGTATTTTGGGAAGAGCAAAAGATAAAAATCTTTTTATTTCTATATTAGAAGAAGAGATATAATGACTGCACATAAAAATACTCTCTTCAATGCACTGATTAATATCGATGAGATTATTTTGTGAAGAAAGTGACCAGGAGAAATCCAAAAGAGAACGAATAATTTTAGCAATACGCTTTAAACCATCTTTTGCTTCTTTTAGGTATTGACTTACTATGCTTTCCTCATCTAAAGAATCTAATGCTAAATTTAAATAGCGTAATGCACCATCTAAAGGATTATTTATCTCATGAACTAACCCTCCTACCACTTTACCTAATGAAGAATACTTCTGAGAGCTACTCACAGACTTTTTAAGTTGCTCTATTTCTTCTTTAAGGCTATCATTTATCTTCTTCTGTTTATCTAAATACCTTTTTAAGCTATAAAGGGCAATACCTAAATACTCACATATACTCAATACAATTCTTAAGTCTCTATCATCAAATACCTTACCATTATTTTTTTCTGTAATATTTACTACCCCAATTAAATCTCCACAAAACTCTAAAGGGACAGAAAGAAAAGACTTAGAGTTATAATTATTGTAACGGGGGTAGAAAGAAAAATCTTTCTCTTTATCAATATCTTCTACCAAAAGAGGGTTTCTCTCTAAAGCTACTTTTCCTACAACTCTTTCTCCCAAAGGAGTACGTAACCCTTCTAACTTTACAGAAGGGGTTTTTGCTACCTCTAAAATTAACTCTTTCCTTACGCCATCAATAAGAAAAAGAGAACCGCGCTTGGCCCCAACTGCTTTCATACAACGATCAAGACTTAAGGTGAAGAACTCCCTGAGCTGACTTTTATAGGTAAGGATATCCATATATTCGTATACCTCTCGGGAAAAGAGTTCAATTGTAACATTTTTTCTCATAATATTCAAGAAAAGATTAAAAAATGTTATTGCAACATAAAAATCTCATGTTTTAGCCTTTCCCACACCTTTTTCTAACCGCGTAGGTTAGAATGGTAGCCTTATTATATTGTCCTAACAGGAAAGATTAAAAAATAATAGTTTAAAGCGCCTTCCTTAAAAAAGGTAATGCCATCTTAATAAATTCTTTGGCTTTCTCCTCGGAATTATTTTCAATTTTCTCTGTAGAAACCCTTATAAGAGCCCCTCCCTTGTTTTTCCCTTTTAAAACATTCCCGATAAAATACATCTGCTGAAGGTAATAATTATCTGTGAAATCACTACCTGCTGAATACCAATACCATGCTTTAATCATTCCTTTCTGATACTTCAATATCAATTTATTGGTCATAAGGTGTTCGCCCTCTTTTATATAAATCTTTTCCTTACCTTTATCTGCTAAATGCGCTCCCCCTCCTATATAACAGTATTCAGGAGGATGGAAGCTACTACGGTGACTACCCGAATAAACGATAGTAAAAATTAAAGAATCTCCCTCTTTATTGCGGTAACGCCTCAAAAGAACATCCGTAGTCCCCAAGATATCTGTGACATACTTATCAACTTCTATATCCTCTCCTTCCCATTCTCCTATTTCAAAAGGGAAATTATCAAGATGAGTATTTGAGTATCTCTTTTCTTTACTAAAATGTATTCTGGTAACAAATAAAGATGCCAAAACAAAAACAACTACAACTGTCCAATAATTTCTCTTCTTTAATGGTCGGGATAAATTCATCTACTCTTTACCTAAAACTAAAGGGCAATTTATAATTTTACTAACCCCAATAAGTCCAAAAAATCCTATAATAAAAACTACTATCCCTAATACTCCATGTAATAATCCTACCGCAACTTTCTCTCCGTAAACATAACTTACTATAAGAAGCAAAACTATACGAATAAGATTAGACAATAAGGCAATGGGGACACTGGACAGAAAAAGAGCCAATTTTTTAATTCTCTTCCCTTGGGAAAACTGAGTAAACAACGCCCCTAAGGCAATAAATGTAAGTAAAGAACGCAACCCACTGCAAGGATCTCCTACTAATAGATATCCTCCAGGATAATAAATAGTAGAACCACTTCTTGCTGCCTCAATCCCCATTGCCTTGCCAATAAAGGTTGCCCATTGCGCTACAAGAATTTTAAGTTTAAAAGCTATCCCAATGATTAAAACACGTGGTAAAGGAAGCATAAAAACAAGAAAAACTATAGGAAAAAGAACCTCGCGGGTAAATTCTATCCCTCCTAAATAAAGAGAAATACCTAAAAGAACTAAAGGAATAGCAAAATAAGAAATAAAGTTTATCTTTAAAGTTATACCTAAAAGGTGCATAAACACTCCCCCTAAAATAATAAAAATGCCGCTTACGTGCGACTTTAAAGCTATTCTTTTCAGAATAAATCTTTTTCTCCAAAGAAGATAAATAGATATAAAAGGGATAAGATATCCATGGGAATAATAAGAGTCGCGAGCATTAAATCTTTCCAGAAGAGGTCTATAAACAGGAAAGAATAAAAAAATAAAAAGAAAAGATAAAAATAAAATTTTTAATAAAGACCCTCTCTTGAAGTATATACTTTTTGCCAACAAAACTCTTCTCCCCGAAACATTATTCTTCGCTTCTAAGAGCCTCAATCTGCTGATAAGCGAGTTTAAGAACTGTAGGATTTTTAGGAAACCTTTTAATCAACTTTTCGTATACTTCTATAGCTTTTTCTTTATTATTAAGTATACGGTATAAAGTGGCCAAATCAATAAGATATACTGGCTCTTTGGAATATCTCTCAGCAAGAGAATTCAACATTTTAATTGCTTCCTCTATCTGATTATTCTTAAGATAACACAAAGCTAAAAGATTGGCAATTTCTCTTTTATAAAGGATATTATCTTTGGCCTCTTCTAATTTCTTTTTATATTCCCTTATTGCTTCCTGGAATGCTTGAGAAGCTTTAGAATTATATTTCTCCTCTAAATAATACTGGCCAATTAAAAAAGGAACACTTAAGGCAGCTTTACTCTGAGGATATTCTTTTTTTATCTTCTGATAAGCACTAATCACCTTCTCAGTATCTGCCTCTTTACGATAACATAAAGCTAATCCGAGAATGCTTTTAATACAAAGCTTACTATCAGAAGAATAATCCCTTAAAAGTTCTCCAAAAATATCTTTAGCTTTAGTAACTTGAGAATCTTCCAAAAAAAGCATGGCTATCTTAAATTTAACTTCAGGAATAGTTTTATGATTAGGATATTTCTCAATAAATTCTTGATACTCCTTAATTGCCTGTTTTTTGTCATTTAATTCTCTTTCATAAAGGCGCGCTTTAGTAAAAAGTGCTTTTATCGCTAAAGGACTTGCAGAGTACTCATTTTTTATCTCATCCCATACAGATAATGCCTCTTCTAAATTGCCATGGTTAAGTTTTGCCCGGGCAAGATAATCTTTAACTAAAGGCACAACGCTTGTATCTTTATACTCTTCAATTAATCCTTTGTAATGACGTAATGCTTTACGGTAAGCACTTTCCTTTTCTTTGTTGTTATTCTTTAAAGTGTAATGTTGCACAATATAAAGAGGAAGATTTAAACCAATATTTGTTAAAGGATAAAGGTCAATTATCTTATCATATTCTTCTTTTGCCTCTTCCCATTTACCCTGAGATTCAAATATCCTGCCTATAGCAAAATAGGCTTGGGAGGCAATTGCACCTGAAGAAGAAAAATTATTAATCACTACTCTTAATTCCTTTCGAGCCTCTTCATATTTACCTTCTCTAAGAAGAATATCTGTAATAAAAAAATGTGCTTTAGAAGAAAGCGTATCTAAAGGAACGCGCTCAGTAACCTCTCTATAATAAGAAATAATCTTCTCATAGTCATCAGAGGATAACCTATTAGATTTGTTTTTTAAAAGCTCTTTGGTGTTTTTCTCTGCCTGCCATAAAAGTTTTTCTGCTACATAGTGAGAATCACTACAGGCAAAAACAAAGAAACTAAGAAAGATAAGAAGATAAATTTTCTTCATAATAAATCAACTATTTTTTATCTTTTTAAATTTTAACCCTATAAAACCCAATACACCAATGCCCATCATAACAATGCTTAATGGCTCAGGAATAGGGTTAACCGTTGCCTCCAGATTTAAATAATCATTGCCACATTCCATTGTCCAGTGAATGGTTAAGTAAGTGATAGGGTCTCCTAGATTAGCACTTAAGCCTAACAAAGATAAAGGAATAGATGCTTCTAAAACATAATGGGTATTCTGGTTTAAACTATAGACAAAAGGGACATAATCCAATCTCTTTGATTTTTTATCAATAATATTCCAGGGATTTGCTTCAGAATAATCAGGATTGTGATTAACACCATCATAATATACTCCATCCCAATCAGTTTCGTCAAGAGAACCATAAAGTCTGCCGGTAGCGGTATTTATGCCAAACTCATAAATATTATCGCCGTTAACATCTATGCCAATATCGCCGGGATCCCATCCGCTAGACCCTGACTTAGGAAGTCCTGTAACAATAGCAATATAGGCGTTGGTAGCATCATTATCAAAATATATTGCCTCAACATCAAACTTATTTTCATAGCTCCACCCCGGATAAACCTGCCTCCACCCATAGGACGCATCCGTATTGTCTTCAGTCGCAACATCTATATCTAACCCCCCTGAGGGTAAATGTGTGTCTAAATAACCTTTGTTATTTGCTGAAGAAAGGTCTACTTTCCAATCCGTAAGATACCCATCAATATTGTAAGCTTTTGCAGAAGGAAAATATAAAAATACTCCTCCTAAAGCAATAAAAATAATAAAAAATCTACGCATTCTATCTACCTCCTTCTACCTCCTTTAATTGACTTGTTTATCCTGCACCCTAATAGTCCTAAAAGACTAAGTGTCAGCATTAAAATTGTGCTTGGTTCAGGGTTAAGTTGAGACTCATAACTCGATTCTGAATCTTCATAAGTAGAAACAATAGATGAACCTGTCTCTATTCCTCCACTCTCACCTCCGCTAAATATTCCTGACTGAGGGAAAAACTCACTTTCAAGAAGATATCCTTCCCCGCCATCCATACTAAATTGAGATTGACTACCTGAACCACTAACCCCTCCCAAAGAACCACCTCCTCCTTTGCAACCAGAAAACATCACACTTATACTAAAAACGATTAGTGAATAAAATAACTTCTTTACCATCTTAACCTCTCTTTTCTTTTAAAAACACTAATGTGGTGGCAGTAGTAACCATAACATCCACCACAAAAGAAACAAACACACTAATTCCAAGAACCACTACAATAATCTCAGGATAAAAAGCGCCTGCTAAAAAGGGCATATTTTGTCTCAATATAACTACAGGAAGATAAATAATAATTGCTAAGCCTAAAATAAACAGTGTTGTAGGAAACACCTTCTTTAAAAAAATTATCCCATTTAAAAAAGAATTAATTATACTCTTTTTTTCTATAATTAATACAGGAATCACATAAATAAAAAGTAGCTGAATAAAAATAGTTCCTATATATATAAAATATGGGACAATATTTAAAGCTAATCCTTTTAATTTTAAAGGAAATAATCTTATACCCTTGACAAAAAAGAATAAAATAATAAAGGTCACAAACCACACACTGAAAAGAGCAAAATACCGTTTTAGAGCATAAATAAAGTTAGGCGTAATAAGAGTATCTTCTTTGGAATAAATATTTTTTATCATCCCTATTGCTAATGCTGTCATTAACACTCCTATCGTTGCAGAAACAAAACTTGTAGCATAATAAAAAAGTTTAGGTAAAAGATACAGATTAAAAGGATAGTGTAAAAATCTTTCTCCAAAAAATACCTTAACGGGTGGTCCAAATAAATAAAGAAAAGGCCTCTGAGGTATAAGATAAATCAGATATAAAGCTAAGCCATTAAATGCTCCTCCTAAAATAAAAGGAATAAACAATTTAGGATTATCCTTTAAGATATAAAAACTCTCTCTTAAAATTTTTAATCCTTTTTTCATCTTATTTTTTATACTAAACGCTATATTTGTTATACGCTAAATCCTAATATTACCGTGCTCCTTCTCCTGTTATTACCCGAGCTATAGTCCAGAAAATAATCTGAATATCTAAAAGAAAACATAATTTTTTCATATAAAGAAGGTCATATCTAAGTTTTTTTGCTGCATCTTTAATAGAAGCACCATATGTATAACGAACTTGAGCAAGACCTGTTATACCAGGGTGAACCTTAAGCCTCTGGGAAAAGTGAGGAACGTGTTTAAGAATCAACTCTGCCATCTCCGGTCTTTCTGGCCGAGGGCCAATTAAACTCATTTCTCCGAAAAATACATTGATAAGCTGGGGAAGTTCATCAAGGTGAGACTTTCTTAAAAAATACCCTACTCTTGTCATTCGGGGATCACTATCTTCTGCCCAAATAGGTCCTGTTTCAAATTCTGCATTCTCACGCATTGTTCTGAATTTCCATATTTTAAATACTCTCCCTTCTTTACCTACCCTTATCTGCCTGAAAAACACCGGGCCCTTAGAATCAATCCTTATCAAAATAGCAATAATAAGAAAAAGCGGAGCGCATATGATTAGACCTATTGTTGCGCCAATAAGATCGACAAGCCTTTTAAAATAAATATAATTTCTCCTAGCAAAACGAACTAAAGCTCCTAATACCCCCCCACCCATAATCCAAGAGAAAATACGTCCTGCGTACGAAAAAAAAGAAACAGACACCAGATTATCCTCTTGAGCATAAACCCTTTGTTTTAGCATCCATAATAAAACAAAGAAGAAGATAATTGCACCCGTGCAGAAAAACTTCTTAGCTCCTATTCTTCTGTGCATAATATTTTCTTAATTCTTTAAATAAATATTCCTTTAAATATTCCTTCCACACAAAGAAAAGTTTTCTTATTTCTTCCATTTCTTTAGAGTGGGAAAATTTATTCATCTTTACTGTAAAAGTTAATTTAAAAGAGCATATTTTATGCCAAAATACACAATTTCTCCCAAGAAAAATAAAAAAGTTGGAATTATAACATCTTGTTAATCAAAGTCTTATGGAAAGTTACTCTTAGGGTGTTTTAAGGAGAGAAAAATACAAGAAAGGGTTGTTTAATAAAATAGACACACAGAGGAGAAAAGAAAATTCTTAATATTTAACTTATTATAAATCAATAGGTTACATAATGTAAACCTTACCGACAATCTTCTCTTATTTTAGACATTTTCTCCTCTTAAAGAATATCTGAAGTAGGCAAAAGAGCCTTATCTAAACCTTCAATAAAATATTGAAAGTAATCAGGACGATAAGTCTGCACTGACCTCTCTATTTCTTGAACTATTCCTAAATAAGGAGTAACTATTCCATAATATTCTACAGGCTTACCAATGGGCTTAAATGTAAAACCGTGAGCGCTTAAAAGTCTAAAAAGAGACTCTTCCATTGCGGCGTACCAGTAAAAAATTTTTCTCCGTTTACTCTCTTGGTAAAGTAGACGATATAACCCAAAAACCATCGGGCGTAATCTACGCTTAAATTCCTTTTTACCTAAGAAATCCTCACAAGGAACCTCATAATAAAGACCATCGCCTTTTCTTCTACGATAGCTCTTACTTATAACTAACCGGGAAATTTCTCCTAAATGCTTTCGGGAAAACTCTTTATTATCTAAGGTAAGATTGCCTCTATAGTGCTCTTCAAGGGGGAACCCAAAAGGAGAATCTAATACTAATCTTAATGCTCCCGCTACAACCCCTTCATCATCAAGAGCAACAAAATGGATAGAATAAGGGTCAAACTTATCGTTTTCTTTTCCCTCAGGATAATCTTCTTCTTTAATAAAGTGGCATTCTTTTGCATATACCTGAAAGCGTAGACGGTAAACTTCATCAAGAAGCTTAAGAGAATCAACTTTCTTAAAGGTAAATTTAATCATATGGTTATGTCCATTTTATCCTATCGCCTATATCTGTCAACAAAAACATTCTCTTATTATAAATAAGCAATTATCGTGCCAAATAGTTGATAGCTCTTAGTTCTTAGCTCATAGTTCATAGTTTTTTATCCAGTATCCAGTATCGAGCATCTAGTATCTATTTGTTTTTGATCCTCGATTCTTGATTATCGATACTCGATATTCCTACACCCCAACATAGAAGTCACCAGGTCACAAAGACACCAGGTCACACGTCACACGACACACGACACACGTAAGGACGTAGGGACGTGGGACGTATTATCAAAAGTCACCAGGTCACACGTCACCCGTCAATAGTCAATAGTCGATAGCCAATTGTCTATAGTCATACTAATCGCTATCCGCTATCCGCTAATCGCTATTCACTACACCCTACACCCTAAATACTATGAGCTAATCCCCATCCGCTATACGCTAATCGCTACACGCTAACCGCTATCCCGTGTTTTCCTTGCCACTGGCCTTTTCTCTGGTATAATATTTTTGATGGAAGATGGTTGTTCTAATATATTTGAAGCATTTCTTGCCTCCTCTAATAACCATCCTTTAAATACTGCCATATATTATAAAAAGGATGACCACTATACCACTATAAATTACCACGAACTAAAAAACCAGACTATAAATCTTGCCTTTTTTCTCTCAAAAAATAATATAAAAAAGGGGGATTGCGTAGCAATTATTATGGAAAATGACCCTTCCTGGATAATCGCATTTTTCAGTTTGATGAAACTTGGAGCAACCGTAGCCCCTCTTAACCATCAGCTGGAGAGCGAAGAAATAGAGGCTTTTCTTAAACACTGCCAAGCACAATTTATAATTACTTCTCTTAATAGCTATACCCGCCTTAAAAAAATAGCCTCCTTACTTAACATAACTATATTCCCTCTGGATTTTGAGGAAGTAATTAAAAAGATTGATATATCTTCAAACTCACTACCTTCTATAGAAATAGAAACAGACAGCTTAGCTTCAATAGTATACACCTCAGGAACAACCTCTACTCCTAAAGGAGTTATGCTTACCCATAAAAACTTTCTTGCCAACATCTCTTCTTTAAAAAAACTCCACTTAATAAATGAAAAAGATTGTCTAATTGCTCTTCTTCCTTTTTATCACACCTACTCTTTTATGGTAACAATGCTTCTCCCTCTTCTTACAGGAGCAAAAATAAGTTTCCCTCTTTACTATGACATCCAGGAGATTATGGACTGCATGGAGAAAACAAAAACCACAATTCTTGTGGGAATCCCCCGTTTTTTTGAATTGCTCCATAGAAGAATTTCAAAAAACATTAATCAACTATTTTTACTCAAAAGGCTCCTTTTAAAACTACTCCTCAATCTATCCTTTCCATTAAGAAAATACATTAAACTTAATATCTCTAAACTCATTATGGGGGAACTACACAAGCGGTTGGGAAGATACCTACGTTTCATGGTAAGCGGGGGAGCTAAGCTCAATGAAAAGATAGCTTGGGATTTTTATAAATGGGGATTTACAATCTTAGAAGGATATGGATTAACGGAAACTTCACCTGTTGTCTCTTTTAATACTCCCCAAAGCAATAAAATTGGTTCTGTAGGAAAAACGATTTCTGGGGTAGAGGTAAAAATTATTAATTCTGATGAAAATAAAGAAGGAGAAATTTTAATCAAAGGAAATAATGTAACGAAGGGATATTATAAAGAAGAAAAATATACAAAGGAAGTAATAAAAGATGGATGGCTCTACACTGGAGATATAGGTTACTTAGATAAAGATGGATTTCTTTATATTAAAGGAAGAAAAAAAGAATTGATTGTCTTAAGCTCGGGTAAAAAAATTAATCCTGATGATTTAGAAGCCCACTATTTAAAAAGTCCCTATATAGAAGAAATATGCATATTCTTGTCTCAGGATAATCTTTCTAAAGAGAAAGAAATTCTTACTGCAGCAATACTCCCTAATTATCATCATTTTCGCACTCACCACATTCAGCAGGTAAAAGATAAAATTCGCTTTGAGATAGAAAATATATCGCGATCTCTGCCCTCTTACAAACGGATTAAAAAATACGTAATAATTGGGGAAAAACTACCACGGACTCCTTTGGGAAAAATAAAACGCTATGAGGTAAATCAAAAATACTCTCTTGTCTACACACCAGAAAAAACGCCCCATCTTATCCCGCAGGATAAATATCTCTTAAATTCTCCTCTCTGTCAAAAGGCTTTAGAATATCTAAAGAAAGAACTAAACCATCCTGTGAATCTTGACGACCATCTCGAACTTGATTTAGGTTTAGATTCTCTTGAGCAAATAGAATTACTATTGGGCTTTCAAAAAGTAACCGGAATAAGGATAAATGATGAGGATGCTTTAGGTATATTTACCGTGCGAGACGCTTTAAAAAAACTTCATATTCTTTCCTTAGAGAAAAAAACCACTCCTACTACTCCATCTACCAAATGGCAGGAGATACTAAGCCAATACCCTCATAGCATCACAAAGTTAATTAGCATAAAACAAAATTTAATAATAAAGTCTGTCAATTTTATTATAGGTATATTCCTAAATATGATTATACGCATTTTCTTCCTCTTAGAAGTAAAAAACAAAAAGAATCTACCATTAAACGGCCCGTATATTATTGCTCCTAACCATACCAGCTACCTGGACGGTTTTATTATTGCGACAGCGTTATGGCCACAAATCATAAACAATGTCTACTTCTTAGGTTACAGTGGTTATTTCCAGCACCCCTTAATAGCCTGGACAGTAAAACTCTTCCGCTTTGTATCTATAGACCCTATCCTGCACTTAGTAGAGAGTATGCAGGCCTGTGCTTATATTCTAAAAAACTCCAAAATCCTCTGCATGTTTCCTGAAGGAGTACGTTCTAGTGACGGAAAAATAAAACAGTTTAAAAAAGGTATAGGAATTCTTGCGAAGGAACTAAAAGTACCAATTGTTCCTGTATATATAAAGGGAACATTTAGTGCCTGGCCACGTTATCGCCTACTTCCTAAACCAGCAAAGATAAAGATAATCTTTGGCAAAAAGATTACTCCTGAAGAATTATTGCTGGAAAAAGAAGAAACTATTGATGAATACGAAACAATAATAAATAATTTACGCAATAAAATCCTTGATCTTACAAAATATGTGTAAAAAATTAATTTTCTTCATAATCTTATCTACTACTTGCCAGATATGTCTTGGACTTACGCCAAAAGAGATAGTTAAAGCTTCTGATGAGCTCTTAAGGGGGAAAACCCTTAAAGGAAAATATCGTATGACTGTGATTCGGCCAAAATGGGAAAGAACTCTGGAGCTTGTTGCTTACAATAAAGGAGAAGATAAAACTTTTATAGAAATTCTTTCCCCTCAGAAAGAAAAAGGTATAATCACCTTACGTATAAAAAACAATATGTGGATTTATCATCCTCGCATAGAAAGAACAATTAAAATTCCTCCCTCAATGATGCTCCAACCATGGATGGGAAGTGACTTTTCTAATGATGACTTGGTGAAAGAAAGTAGTATTGTCAATGATTACACTCACACCATATTAAAAGAAGAAACTTTAAATAACAGTATTGTTTATAAAATAAAGCTTATTCCTAAGCCAGAAGCTTCCGTGAGATGGGGAAAAATAATCATTTGGGTCAGAAAGGATGATTTTATCCCTTTAAAAGAAGAATTTTATAACGAAAAAGGGGAACTTATTAAGATCCTTAAGTACAGTAAGATAAAAGAGTTCTCTAATAGAAAAATCCCCTCTATATGGGAAATGTCCTCGGCTATAAATCCTAATAAAAAAACCATTATTGAAGTAATAGAAGCAACTTATAATGAACCTATAGAAGAAAATATTTTTACTTTACGGAAATTAAGATAAAATAGTAAAAAATATGATAAAAACTTTTATTGCCATTGCGTGGCGAAATATTGGAAGAAATAAATACCGCTCCCTTATAACTCTAAGTGGTATATCTTTGGGATTGGCTTCCTTAATTTTTATCCGTGCCTTTATTGATGGAGCGGACTCTCAAATGGTAGAAAACTATACTTCTTTTTTCAGTGGACATATTCAAATTCATAAAAAAGATTTCCATAAGAAAATGAGTCTGGAATTAAGTATAGAAAATCCTCTTTCCATAGAAAAAATCCTTAAAAGCAATCCCAATGTAAAAGCCTATTCTGAAAGAATAAAAGATTATGCCCTTATAAGTTCTGCAGAAAATTCATCAGGCATACTTCTTATGGGAATAGATCCCTTTACTGAACCTCAGGTAACCACACTTAATCGCCATATTAAAAAAGGAAAATTTCTTTCTAAAGGCAAAGATAATGAGATTGTAATTGGAAAAAAACTTGCTGAGAATCTAAATGTAGACTTAAATGAGAAAGTGGTGATTATGTCTCAAGGCTACGATGGAAGCATGGCTGCAGGTGCTTATAGGATATGTGGAATTCTTGATACAGGAGCCGAAGAAATCGATAAAGGAATAGCTCTTATCACTATAAAAGCAGCACAAGAACTTCTTGTAATGGACAATAAAATTTCAGAAATTGCTATTCGCACAAAAGAAGCTTTCACTGCCGATGAAATCACCCAGAGTATAAAAGAAAAACTCTGTCTTTCCTGCTATGAAGTCCTAAGCTGGAAAGAAATATCTCCTCTTACTGTACAATGGTTAGAATTTGACCGAGCTTTTAGCAATATAATCCTTTTTATCGTCCTTATTGTTGTAGCAGCAAGCATTCTAAATACTATGCTTATGTCCGTAATGGAAAGAATAAAAGAAATAGGGATTATGCTTGCTTTAGGAACACGACCTCGGAATATAGTTCTTATGGTAGGATGGGAATCTTTTTTCTTAGGAATTATAGGAACACTTATAGGAACATCTATAGGGTCAATTATGGTTTACTATTTTGGCAAAACCGGTATTGACTTATCAAAATTTTCTCATGCTCTTGAAGCATACTATACTGGCTCGGTTATCTATCCTAAAATAGTGGTGGGCTATATAACACTTTGGGTATTAATTGTTCTTTTGACAAGTATTATTGCCTCATTATACCCAGCATATAAAGCCTCAAGGTTAAAACCAGTTGAGGCGTTGAGATTTTAACGTATAGCGATTAGCGGATAGAAATTAGCTCATAGTTGTTAGCTGTTAGCTCAGGGTTAACAGCGAATAGCGGATAGCGATTAGTATGACTATAGACAATTGACTATCGACTATTGACTATTTACGGGTGACGGGTGACTTGGCGACTTTTGATAATACGTCCCACGTCCCTACGTCCTTACGTGTGACGTGTGACCTGGTGTCTTTGTGACCTGGTGACTTGGTGACCTTGTGACGTGTGACGTTGTAACATATGGATATGAAACTCATTGAAGTAAAAAACTTGCATAAAACATACCGAACAGGAAAAATAAAAACTCCTGCTTTAAATGGAGTTAATCTCACTATAAATAAGGGAGATTTTGTAAGCATTGCGGGACCTTCGGGGTCTGGTAAAACCACCCTGCTTAATCTACTGGGGGCCTTAGATAAACCTGACCAAGGAAGTATTATCTATGGCACGACGGATATTACACGTTTAAGTTTATCGGCTCTTTCTGAATTTCGCCTTAAAAAAATAGGGTTTATCTTTCAAGCCTATAACCTTATCCCCACTCTTACTGCTTTAGAAAATACAGAATATGTAATGCTCTTACAAAACATAGAAAAAAATAAAAGAAGAGAAATAGCAGAAAGTATATTAAAAGAACTTGGCTTAGGTAACCATCTTAATAAAAAACCTAATCAGTTAAGCGGTGGGCAACAGCAAAGAATAGCTGTAGCAAGAGCAATCGCTACAAAACCTGAGGTAGTATTAGCCGACGAACCCACAGCAAATCTCGATTCAAAAAATGCCTCTTCTCTTATAGAAATTATGCAAAGACTTAATGAGGAAAAAAATATTACTTTTATATTCTCTACGCATGACAAAAAGATAATAGATAAAGCAAAAAAAGTTTTTGCTCTTCGTGACGGCAAAATAATAAATTAAATGCAAAAGTCAATAAGAATAATTTCTATCCTTCTTTTGCTAAATTTAATGTCACTTTTCTCCTTTGGGGAAGAATATAATTACTCTTCTAAAAAGTTAACCATAAACGGATATTATAAAAATATTTTTTCTTCTTCACAAACAACAGGCAATAAAAAAAGTTTTTTTTCTGAACTTAACCGTTTGCGCCTAAAAATAAATTTTAAACCTGTTTCTTTTTTAGAGTTTAATATCTCTTTGGATAATGAATTTTTATTCCATGATTTCTACAACGCCTCGGATTTTGATATTATCCGCCAGAAAAACCAGAAAAACTTAGCTTTTATAGATGGTGATTATGTATCAAGAGATAAAAAACATGCCTATATAAGGCACTCAATTTACCGCGTTTACCTTAAATATAAAAAAGATAACCTTTGCTTGATTTTAGGAAAACAAAATATTGATTTCTCACGAATGCGTTTTTTTGGACCACTTGACTTATTCAATCCCACTAGTCCTCTTGAGTTAGAACAAGATGAGAAAATAGGCGTGGATGCTCTAAATTTAGAATACTTTCTAAATCATTTCTCTTCTTTAAATATAATTTTAGCACCTTATAAAACACTTGAAAAAACAAAATTTGGCATCCGCTTTATAGGAAAATTAAATGACTATGATTTAACCGTTGTATTAGGAGAATTTGATAAAGATGAAGTTTTCGGATTCGGCTTTGATGGCTATTTTTTTAATGCGGGCTTACGCGCAGAGATTACCTATACTTACCCTGACAATAAGAATAAATTTTTTCGCAGTGCTATAGGAATGGACTATACTCCTTCAACTAAACTTTACCTTCTGGGAGAATATTTTTACAACGGGAAGGCATCTGGTAATGATTTAAACTTATTCCTCTCTTCATATCAATACGCCCAAAAAATGCGTTCTTTTAATGAACATCTTTTGGGCTTTATGGCGAAGTATGAGTTTACTCCTCTTATTACTTTTAGCAATTGGTTAATTTATGATATCGATGGAAAAAGTATTTTTTTAAACCCCCAAATAAGTTATAATGTATTTACGAACCTTGATTTTTCTTTGGGAACACAGTTTTTCTGGGGAAAAACTAATACGGAATTTGGCAGTTATGAAAATTTATATTACACAGAGTTAAAATACTTTTTTTAAATAAAAAATTATGAATAACAACTATCAACAAATGATAGAAAGAAACATTGGTCTATTGAGCATTGAAGAGCAAGAAACTCTCCGTAATTTATGTGTTGCTGTCTTTGGACTGGGAGGATTGGGAGGTGTTATTATTGAAATACTCGTGCGCGCCGGTATAATATCTTTTAAAATTGTTGATGATGATAAGTTTGAAGTCTCTAATTTAAACCGCCAGATATATGCATTTTTAAATACAATAAACAAAAATAAAATAGATGTAACAGAAGAATTTTCAAAAAATATTAACCCAGAAGTTAAAATAGAAAAGTATCAAAGTGTCAGCGAGAAAAACATTAAAGATATACTTAATAAAGTAAACATTGCTGTATTAGCTCTTGATTCTATAAAACCCATTATAATAATAAGCCGTACCTGCGCTAAATTAAATATCCCTCTTATTGAAGGATGGGCTCTTCCTTTTGGTAATGTGCGTGTATTTACTAACCAAACTCCTTCCTTAGAAGAGGTTTATAACCTTCCTACCAAAGGCAGAGAAATTTCATCAATAACCGAAGAAGAATTTAAACAATTAAAGAATTATATGCTTTCTACCCTTAAAGAAATAAAGGGCATTGAGGAATTTTATGGGCCTTTAGCTATCCAAAAAATTATGGAAGGAAGAATCCCATCCTTTGCTCCTATGGTATGGCTTAATGCTGTGATAATGAGTATAGAAGTAATAAAAATAGCCTTAGGGTGGGGAAAGATTTCTTTTGCTCCTAATTTTTCTCTTTATGATCCTTTTAATCACAAGATTCCCAACAAGGAGGTGTAACTATGAAAATAATCAACGCTCATATTCATCTTATAGAAATAGATAAAATCTCTGATAAAGAAAAATATTTAGAAATCCTACATACTATTCCTTCTTTTAAAAACCTTAAAGAAACAATGGAGATTATCTCTTTAAATAACATACTTAAACAAATGGAAGAAGCACAAATCTCTCAGTCCGTCCTCTTTGCCTGCTATGCCCCTATAATTTATGCATCTAATGAATTTGTTGCTAATATTTGTAAACAATACCCTGGTAAATTTATTGGTTTTGCCTCCTTAGACCCTAAAGATAAAAACGCAACTAATGTATTAGAAGAAGCAATAACAAAATTGAACCTTAAAGGGCTGAAACTCCATCCTCCTCTACAGAATTTTTACCCCAATGATAAAATGATGTGGCCCATATATGAAGAAGCTAATAAGCTAAATATCCCTATAGTTTTCCATGTAGGTTCTACCCCTTTTGGTTCTTTGGTAAAACTCTCCCAAGCAAACCCTCTACTCATTGATGAAGTTGCTGTTAATTTTCCTAAACTAAAAATTATTCTTACTCATCTCGGAACCCTCTGGCATAACGAGACCTTTATGATAGTAGAAAAAAATCCCAATGTTTATCTAGATATTTCCGCTTACCCAAATGAAATAAGAACTCTTCTAACTATTGAGATAATTAAAAGGCTCGGTGAAAATAAACTTATTTTTGGGACAGACTTCCCTATGCCCTATGAAGGTAAACTCCATAAGATGAAAGACTATGTTGAGTGTGTGAATAACTTAAATTTACCGGAAAAAATAAAAGAAAAAATATTCTATAAAAACTTTGAAAATCTCCTATCTATTTGAACGGACGAATCAAAAATAAAGATGCTTGGCGATTTCATAAAAAAAATACAGCGCAAACAAACCATAAAATTGTTATGTTCTATTGACCCCTCAAAACTGGAAAAGTACGGCGAAAAACTTCTCATTCCTGCCTTCCATCGCGCAGCAAAGAAAGTTCCTGCTTATAAAAAAATATTAGCTGAACACAATGTTAACTATCGAAAAATAAATGATATACAAACTTTTAAAAAAGAGGTGCCTATAATTGAGAAACATAATACCTTTGCACGGTTTGAAATAGAAAACTTATGTGTGGGTGGAACAATAAAAAATATGAAACTTGCAATGTCAAGTTCAGGATTTTCAGGAGTATATTCATATGGAATAAATACCCACCAGAATTATAAAAGAATTTCTCAATCAATTGATACTGCCTTGGATTATGTATTTAATATAAGCAAGAAAAAAACATTTCTGGTTAACTGTATACCTATGGGAGTAAAAGTCCATACCTCCTTAAAGATTGCAGAAACAAGTGTGAGAAGTGATATGGCCCTGGCTATTATTAAAAAATTCTCTCCCAAGTTTGAACAAACCCTTATTGTAAGTGACCCTCATTTCTTAAAAAAACTCGCCGAAGAAGGAAACGAACAAAATATAAACTGGAAGAAACTCAACATAAGCCTTATTTCTGGTGAGGATTGGTTCTCAGAATCATTTCGCTCCTATCTTGCCTATGCTATTGATTTAGACCTCGATAATTCCCTTGATAGGCTTATTGGAGCAACTATGGGAATCGCTGAACTTGACCTGAACCTTTTTCATGAATCTCCTCATAGTATTAATATACGCCGAGAGGCCCAGAGAAATGAAGCTTTGAGAGAAGATTTATTTGGAAAAGATTGCAAGGTATGTCCTATCCTTTTTCACTATTATCCACACCGTACTTTCTTAGAGGCCCTACCCGAAGAATCAAAAGAGAAAGAACTTGTATTCTCTATGTTAAGCCCCTATATGCTGATTCCCCTTATGCGTTATAACTCAAAAGATAAAGGAGAAACTATCTCTTATTCTAAACTCCAAAAAGTATTAGAAAACCACAACAACGAGAATATGCTACCTGAGCTAAAACTTCCTCTTGTATGGGTGGGTGGAAGAAAAGGCAGATTTCTTGAGGCAAAAGGAATACATATTTATCCCGAAGAGATTAAACAAGGACTATATGAAGATTTTGAAGTCGCTTTCTGCACCACAGGGTATTTCCGTTTAAGTAAAGAAAACAATGAAGCGAAACTAGAAATTCAATTAAAAAAAGGAGTAACTATTACTGATAATTTAAAAACCAAATTCAAAAATGCCCTCCTAAAATATGTAGAAACTGAGATACCTGTAATCCTCTACCATTATCAAGACTTCCCTTATGGGATGGAATTAGACTACGAAAGAAAATTCAAACACATCTAACCCCTCCTTATGTTACATATCAAGCAATGCTTAAAATGTAACATAAGGATTTACATAATCAAAAAAGAAGATAGAATAGTAGCATAGTGGGCATAAAAAGATTAACAAACAATGGAGAAATAAAAAGCATATTCAGCGTAAGAAATAAAGTTATCCCCAAAGGAAGCATAGCACATATCATACAGCGCGCCCCAGGGAAAGAGCTTCTTTTCTTAGAAGATAATGATTACGTATATTTTCTATATCTTCTTAAAGAAATAGCAAAGAAACACAAACTTAAAATACTATGCTTTGCCTTTATGCCAAATCATGTTCATATACTAATAAACTTTCAAGAGGACAATGCCTCTTCGGCAATAAAAAACATCTGCGAAAGATACGCTATGTATTTCAACAGGAAATACGAAAGAAAAGGGCATGTATTCTATGGTGCATTCAGGGCAAGCTTATGCCTTGATGAATCGTATCTTTTAATTGCTTCTTTATATATCCATCTTAATCCCGTCAAAGCTAACCTCTGCGATTTTCCTGCGTCTTACAGGTGGTCATCTTCATCTTTATATACAGAAGAGTTCCGAGGTAAAACATTCATAGACTATAAGTTTATTCTAAAGATTATATCAAAAGATATAGCTAAAGCTAAAAAGATATATAAAAGATTGTTAAAATATGGCTCAGGGTTAGATATAAAAAGTGTCCTGGAAAGCTCAAAAGCGGTAGACATATTCAAAACGAATATCCACTCTCATATATTGAAAATATTCCGGAGAAAGAAGTCTTACAATCATATAACAAGTGAATTAATACTGGAAACGAGAATAAAAGAATTGCGGGAAAAGAAAAGACTAAATAAACCTGACCAGATATCTGCAAGAAAATATCTTATAAAACAACTATTAAGCCGTGGTTATAATATTACAGAAATTGGAGAAAGACTCAAGTTAAGTAGGCAACATGTATACCGAATTCTAAAATCCTAATCCTTATGTTACATTTTAAGCATTGCTTGATGTGTAACATAAGGGGGATTAAATAAATTGCCTTCTTAAGGCTACCATACCAATAATCCCACTTATCATAAGCAATAAAGTTTTTGGCTCAGGAATAATGGGGGTAAGTTCATTGAAAGAGAAATTATCAAAACATACTCTTTTGCCATTTCCGCTAAATTCTACTTTTGCAATAGAAGGACTAATTGTAGTAATACTCAACTCTTCTCCCTCCCCTCCCACTGAACCTAAAAGAACAACTTTCTCAAGCAGATAACCTGAAGGGCCGTAAGCCTTAATCCAGGCAAAAAGAGTCTTACTCCCATAGGGCTCAGCCCAAATACTTACTCTGTCAGTTAAACCATCAAAAAGGGCTACTCCCCAATTGTGCTTATCATTCAAGTAAGTATAGCCTGATTTATAACCAGCGATTACATTAGAAGGGGATTTAGCAAGGGAACTACTGCGTGCGTAAGCATGGCCGTCACTATAACCACTCTCTCCCTCTGTTAAAAACATCACTCCCAAGTGCTTGTAATATGTATCTATCTTAGTATGTGAATTTACATCATCAAAATCAATGGTTACCAAAGCATAAGCGGAACTGCATATAAAGAAGATACCAATAACAAGAATACAAAACCACACTTTGTGCGGGGAAACTGCCATTAACGAATTTAGAACTTTTGTTTTGTTAATCTTTATTCCTTTTTCTGATACTAAAACCAAAAAGAAAAAGGCCACTGCTAAAGATGAGCAAGGTTGAAGGTTCAGGAATGGGTGAGAAATCATATCCACCGGTTTTTACCATAATAAAGTATGCGCTTGTGTCAATAAATCTCTCCCACCAAAGCGGGGTATTGCCATTATCATCAACCCAATCAATCCATCCGCCTTTTATATGATTATCATCAGTTGTTCTCTGCCATAGACCGCTATTTACTGCCCACTCCAAAGCATACTGAGAATAGTTATTCTGGCCTGTATCAAGCCAAACAAGCATTGCCTGAAAAGAATAACCTGGCGACTTTTTATCAGGATACAGTGTATCATCCCATACAAGAGCACCACAATAAGGAGAATTAGAATCATTTATCTGCAAGGTATTATGAATCCATTGACCTACACGATTTCCATTAACCCCTTCTACTGGCACATCCAGCATAACCGGCGCATAACTTATCCAGTCTCCTCTATCCTCACTACCAACAACTTCATCGTTTTCATCTACAACTCTTACCCAGTGGTCTCCTGAAGAAGTAAGTAACACAGTCTCTAATCCGCTCTTTATCTTATTGGCAGCAGTTTTATATTTACGTGCATCTGCAGTGTCCCCGGCAATTTCTGCCCAGCGTGCTGCTGCCATAAGTGCCTGGTAAGCATATGCGTTGTCTGATGTCCACCGCCACGTATGGTATTTATAGGAACTATTCTCCTCTGACCAATACTTTCCTCCCCCAACTAGGCCGTCATCATTTCCCTTCTTATTGTTGGAGTTTTGACAAGAAAGCAAAAATTCTGCTGCCTTCTTCATTGCACCATACCTTGCCGGCCTATACCCTAACTTATCAAAAGCAATCATAACTTCAGCAGTATGGCGCAACGATTTATCCGGGTGATTATCAGGCTTATCATAATCATACTCGTCATACCATGCCCCATCAGATGCCTGCATTCTTAACAAATAATCAGCCGCCAGATTGGCTTTTTGCCTGTATAAATCATCTCCTAAAACTTCCGAAGCACGGAGCAATCCCATAATAGCCACTGCGTTCTCACCCGGAACAACCCACGTGGGCTTTCCATATACATTATTAATTGCTCCATAGGCATCGGAGGATGCATCTGAAGTATACTGACAGGAAAGAATATAATCTGCCTCTAACTTTATATCGTCATTATCGTCAGCGTAAACTCCTGTTATAAAAAACGCCCCGCTAATTACCAATAAAAACCATATCTTAATCTTAAGCCATATTTTAATCTTGTTGCTAGAACACATACCCCTTACCCCTTCCTTATGTTACATTTTAAGCATTACTTGATATGTAACATAAGGGTTGAAAGAAATTATGCTTTTCTATGGATTTTAGGCCTTATAGCAAAAAGGCCCAACAAACCACTTAATAAAAGTAGAAAAGTTGAGGGTTCAGGAATGGGTGAATACTTTATATAGTCTACTTTAAACTCAGAAGAACGGTCGTTGTAAATACGAATAGGCAAAGGTTTATTATAAGAAGTTGCGTATTCTCCAATCTTATTGCCATTTACATAGAAATTAACTATGCCGGGCATCCAATCTATCCTAACGGTATACCATTTACCAAAAAATGTATTATCTATCAAGTGATGCTCATAATAAGAAGAGCCGCCTTTATCTTTATAAATCCTCCAAGATAACATCTTTTCCTGTTCTCTTTCATTAGCTGATAACGTATCAAAGAAAAACCCTTCGTAAATATCTGAATTATCGCCGCCGTTTACACCAAAACCAACTTTGTTATAATCCCCGCCAAGCATAACACGCGATTCCAGCCTTCCGTATTTAACCCATATTCTTCTCTCAATGCGTTTATGGAGGTAGGAGCCGTTACTACCATACATGGAAAGATAAGTCAATCCATCCTCTGTTTTAATAGTAATGGTACCTTGATTTTTCAATATTTCCCATTTATCCGTATCAAGAATGTTACCGCTGAAGTCATCAAAGAAAACAAAAGCGTTAGCCCCTACGGTATTTATAAGACATAACGCAATAAATAAAGTAACCACCCAGAATATCTTTTCCATATCAACATCCTCCTTATCAACATCCTCCTTTCTAAAAGTACACCCTTCTAAAATCCCTTATGTTACATTTTAAGCATTGCTTGATGTGTAACATAAGGGGAAGGTCAAATGCGCTTTTTAATAATAGTTGCTATACCCAAGAGGCCACTTAACAAAAGTAAGATTGATGCCGGCTCTGGGATTACGCTTATCTTTATATTGTCGATATAGCCGGATACCTCTCCCCAGCTAGTATAACCAAATTTAATATACCTTAGTGATGTAACTGTTCCGTACCCGCGAAAATGGGCATTACTTGCTTTTAACTCTCTATCTATATAAATATCGTAGGTGTTCGTAGGTATATTTATAATGAAATCAACATGATACCAGGTATCATAAATGAACGCCTCCAGATTATGATAAGTATTATCGAAATAAGCAAGCATCTTGGGGTCACCGCTCTCGGATGAAAACTTTCTCCCCATATAAATATTAGCACCATAATTAGAAGGGTTATTGTCCCCTCCTACAATATAAATCATATAGTTATCGCCCCAATCCTTTCGTAAGTCCATAGAAACTTTTAAAAGCCCTGTCTGGGGAGCAAAAGTATGATAAGGGGAATATCCGTTGTGAGAATTATTGTCTGTATATTTCATACTACAATCCCCATAAGCAGGAGCTGAAGGATCAGGAGTTGAAACAATACTTAAAGCAGAAGTAGCACCCTGCCATCCCAAATCAGACGGCGTACAGTTACAGTTGGAGTTACATTCAAAATTCTGCTCAAAGATAACAAACGGAAAAGCACTGTTGCTTAACAAAAACAACAACGCTATAAAAACTGCTATAAATAAACTCCTCTTATGCACTTCCTTAACCTCCTTCTTTGCCTGCATTTTCATTGTCCTTATGTTACATTTTAAGCATTGCTTGATGTGTAACATAAGGGAGATGGGAAAATAGTTGCGGATGAAGACAAAAGAAACAGGAGGCTTGCGGCCTCCTGTTTCTTTTATTTGCTCTGTCTAGTATATTCAACAGCATTTTTTACAATGCCTGTCCACCGAAGCC
>CAZWON010000019.1:0-27304 GCA_964635565.1 uncultured Planctomycetia bacterium | reverse complement strand
CAGTGCCGAGTTATGATTTTTAAACAAAGTAGGTAAAAATAATGGTATAATAACTAATACGGACTATTATTTCAGAAAGCAGTCCACCCGAAAAGAAGGAGGTGTAAATGAGATATGGGAAATTAATGCGTTACTTAAAAAGATGGCATAGTTGTGGTTTGATAAGTGAAGAGCAGGTTAAAAAGATATCTGATTATATGAGAGAACAACGTCGCCGGCAATTTATGAGATTAATACGTGTGTTTTTCATAATAGGCGCTTTCTGGGTGGTATTTGGAGTGGTGGCTACGTTGAGATTGATAAATATATCTTTTTTTCTTGCTATAGGACGTTTTTTATATACCCTTATTACTCCCATCATTGCCTTAGCAAAGCTTGTTTCTCCCCAACATTATCAGCAGTTGTTAGGTGGTGTATTTTGTTTATTGGGGTGGAGTTTGTTTCATACAATCGGTGTTAGATTGAGAAAAAGGTCAGATAAAGTAGTTACGCGATTAGGTTTTTTGCGTGAGGAAGGGTTGCGTTTAGGTACCTCTTCTTTTATTATAGGTTATATTCTGGCTTCAGCAGGATGGCAATTTCTAAATTATATGTTGTATCCTGGTTTTTCTTGGGAACTTATAGGAGAGCAGACCATTTTCCCACTTTTTTCTCTTATAGGGGCACTTTTTTTCTTTATCATTGCCTACCTTATGCACGACCAGATAGCTTTAATATTCGGTATAGGGTTTTTAGGGCATACTGTAGGGCTTTCTACAGCATATTATTTTGCCTGTTATGAGGTAGGTATGGATATGCCAGTGATTCAGTTACTATTGGGTATTATTTTTGTAGTGGTGGGGTTAAGACATATAAAGAAGGTTGAGGCTTGCGAGGATAAGTTTCAGTTTTTGTTTGGGCGGACATATGAAGCAGCAGGTCTTTTATTTGGATATTTGTCTTTATGGATAATGTCTATTTTTGGTTTTTATTTCAGGGAAGAGTGGACATTTCCTACAGCAGGGGAGTTGTGGATGACAAATCTGTTGTTTCTCGGAAGTTCCCTTTGCGCCCTTTTTTATGGGGCTATAAAGGAAGATAGATTATTTTTTAATTTTGGATTAACATTTCTTATCATACAGACCTATACTGTATTTTTCAGTTTCCTCTGGGAAAATTTGGGTGCAGCTTTTGGTTCCTTGCTATTAGGCTTAATGTTTATTGCCACAGGACATCTTCTGCGTGCGCTCTGGCTTAAGGGGCTTATTTTTACAAAGTCTAAATAAAACCTATATCAAGTAAAATTACTAAAATAGTTATATGAAGTTAAATCTTTTGGGGAAAAAGGAAGTGTAGATTTTCTACCTTCTCAAAAATAGTGCATTTATGTTTTTTTATTTGAAGAATCCATTTATTTATTTTTTCTTTATATTTTTATAATTTTAGTAATGGTTTCTTAAAGAGAGTATTTGAGAGAAGTTAGAAATATATTAAAGATTATTTTGTCTTTCTGAGTAGTATTGTGCGAGATAAAATAAAAGAGATATAATATTATAGTTTGAACTTACCTAAAGGAATATTTAATTTATGTAAAAAGTTTAATTTCCTGCAATGCAAATACGAAGAGATTTTAAGGGTATTGTATACGAACCTAACAATGAACAAGAGGCTATAGCGTTATTTTTGTTCTTAATGCATAAGATTAGACCTTCCTGGTGTATTCTGCAATTACAAACAGCTTTTCCCGATGGGATATTTTATGATACTTATAATAGAAAGAAAATAAGAGTGGAATTTGAATATTTAGCATCTCATTTTATAGCGCAGAAGCATGATGAGAAGAGTTGTGATATGATGGTATGTTGGATAAATGATTTATCAAAAGCAGAGAAAGAAAGGATAAATATAGAGATATTATCTTTGAGAGAAGTTACAATGAAAATGTCATTAGATGATATTTATCTTGGGCAGAAAAGAGAAGGTGCTTTGGATGATTTATTACGATACGGCATAGAGAAAGAAGAGAGAGGGTATATCGCAGTAAATAGAGTTGTAAATATTGAAATACCAAATTTAGAGAAAAAATTCCCTTCTCTTTTTATAGACAGAAATACATCCCGTCACTATGTGTTACGGTGGGATGGGAAGGGTATTTTTGGAATATATCCTTCAGGAAGATTGATTGTAGATACTCCTAAGGAGTATGTTAGAAAATTTGGGGAGGAGATTTATGAAGCTGGTAAGCTATTTCGGGATACTGTAAAAAATACCATCAGAGGGTTTAACGTTAAAGCGAGGGCTCCTGAAGAAGAGCTGAATAAAAGAATTGATATATTAATAAATGCCCTTGAAGAGTTCTGCAGAGAGCTTGAAAGAATTAAATAATTATTATTTACAAATCCAGAATCTGTTGTCTTCTTTAAGGAAGTAAAGGAAGAAAATAGAGAGATAAAATGATGTTGAATGATATCAAATGTGTGAGGCCTGATGCTTGCAATATTGCAAAACAGAGCATAAGAAATACTTTGTTTTGATGAGCATAAAACATTTTGCAATTATAGATAGAAAATCTCTCAGATAAAGATGAGGTTTTTAGGAGTAGGAGGAAATTAGACAAACTACCATTGATCCTTTATTATTTAAATTATATAATTTCTCTGAGAAAACAATAAGGTTGGAATAAATAGAGTTTTAATAGGAAGAAACAGAGATAAAGGATACATAAAGAGTATTAAGGCCTTAACTTTTAAAATTAAATTTAGCTGATAATAAAAGTAGAGAAAGCCTTTTTTTAAAGAGTTTGTTTTTAAAAGAGGAGTTAATTGAGTTTTTATTTTTATCTAGATAATATAGTTTCTTCTTCTGAGAAGATTTTTTCAGAGACACTTTATGTCTGTGTTTATGTGTAAGTTTCAGAAAGGAGAAACTTTTAGAATAGATGATTTTAGTAAAGAGAGCGCTTCTTCAGATAAAACGAAAAAGGTCTAATAATTAGAAGGGAGGTTATGGTGAAGAGAAGGATTAATATTAATCTCGTAAAAATTATCTCTTTTATTTCTTTATTAAGTTTTCTAATTCCGATAATGTGTAGCTATCCTCGGGATTTAAGGGAAATTTTTGAGGTGGTCTCTCCAGAATATGTTAAACAGATAAATTATATAAGAAAACAGCCTCCTTTTAAGATCACAGCTCCTGAGGGTTGGTATGTAGCTTTGAACAAAGATGAGGTTGAGAAAGCAGGAGAGCCAAGGGCAGTCTTTTGTAAATACCATCCTGGGCCTTATCTTGCAAGAGGAAATTTTGGTTTCCCCTTTATAGAGGTTAAATTCTGGCCTAATCCCGAGAATAAATCTTCCTTGATGTGGGCAGATGATATTGTTTCAGAGATGAGAAGAAAAGGGATGGAGGGGATTTCAGCTCCTGAGGCAATTCAGGTGAAAAATTATAAAGGAGCACATTTTACACTTCCTCATCCTTCAGGTTTATATGTAAGTGATTCTTACATATTTGAAGGTGAAGGGTATTTTGTATCTATAATAACTTATTATGAACCAGGCAAAAGTATTGCAACTGAGACAAAGGAAGTGATAGATTCTATAGATTTTAGTGGATTATAGGATATTAGCACTTTATATTTTTTATTTTTCTGCGATAGAAGAGACTATTTGGCGGTTATTTATAGAGAATAAATTTTTTTAAAGAGAATCTACCATAAAATCGTGTATGATAAGAATTTCTTTAAATTTTTATCCTTAATGTCTCAAGAGAGAAAATGATGGATATATATTTAACACGTAAAGGTTATGAAAAGTTAAGAGAAGAATTGGATTATCTTAAGAAAGTGAAGAGAAAAAAGATTTCTGAGGCTTTAAAAAAAGCACGCGCTTTAGGCGATTTATCAGAGAATGCAGAGTATATGGCGGCAAAAGAAGAACAGGCATTGAATGAGAAGAAAATTGCTGAACTTGAGGATAAATTAAGCCGGGCGCGGATTATCGAAAATGAAAATATTAATCCTTTTGAGGTAAGAATTGGAGCAAAGGTGAAGTTAAAAGATTTAGAGACAGACGAAGAATTAGAATACATAATAGTTTCTGAAGCAGAGGCTGATTATGATAAAGGGATGATTTCTATTACTTCTCCTGTAGGAAAAAGCCTATTAGGGCATAAAGAAAGTGATATAGTAGAGATAAGAATTCCTGCAGGAGTTTTAAAATACAAAATAATTAAGATTTCTCGCTAATAATTTCTATATTTTATCTATTTTAGGGTAAATTTCCTTAAAGAGAGATTTATATTGACAGTTTTATTTTTATTGAATATTATATATTTGCTTTTCAAAAAAGAAGGCGAAGGGGAGTGGAGGAAAAATTTTCTATAAAAAATATTGAGGGGAAGATGCCCGCCTCATATATTTTTAGATTATATGTTAACGCGAGTTTATCGAAAAATTTACCTGCTAAGTTAGACAGACTCTTTAAAGAAAGATTAGGTGATAACTATAGTCTGGAAGTCGTTGATGTTTTAAGAAATGTAGATAAAGCGAGAGAAGACGCTATTTTTATCATTCCCACCCTGGTTAAACTTTCCCCCCATCCTATAAAAAAGATTATAGGAGATTTCTCTTTTGAAGAGAAAATCTTTTTAGCTTTAGATATTAAAAGCTAATCATATTTTAAAGAGGATGAGAGATTTTTTTCTTGCCCAGTATGATTATATTGTATTTCTTTACGGAGTAAGCCTCATTGTGCTTTCTAGTTTATGTATTGGGAGGGTTTCACAAAAAAGAGCCCATAAAATTATTTATACTATTTTAGGATGTTTCTTTCTCTTTGCAGGAATAGGAGAGTGGCTTAGAGTTTTCGCCTGTGATTTAGGGGATTCTATAGAGTTTCAAATAATACGGACAATATTTTTTCTTATCTCCTATTTTTTTCTTTTTTCTTTCTTAAGAAGAATCTTCCATATACTATTTTTTAAAGTAATACCCAAAGTATTTTATGTGTTTTTAGTTCTCTTTTATGGATTGAGTTGGATATTATATGGATATGATGGAGTTATTGCCGGCCTGCATTATGTTTTTGCTTTAGTTATAGGGGGGTTGTGTGCTATATTTTTTTACTACTATATCCAAAAAGAAAATTCTTTTTTCTTAAAAATATTCAGTATCTTTTTAGGATTATATTTTCTTCTGCGCGGTATTATTGTCCCTTCCAGTAAATTTTTATTTTCTGCAAAGCTTAACGAGGAAAGTTTCAAGTATTTCTTTGGTTTTCCTGTGGAAGTAGTTTTGTGTATATTAATTTTTATTTGTGCTTATCTGTTATATCGTGGTTTCTTAGAATTTGAGCCGTCTTTAGATGATAAAAGAAGTATTTATCTCAAGAATGGTAGTAGATTAATTTTTATTATTGTTTTAGTTCTGGGATGGTTTGCAGTAAATTCCTTTGAGGCATACCATAAAAAAGAAGAACAGAGTATTGCCTATCTTAGTTTACATAATTTAAGCTACCATCTAAAAGATGCTCTTATAAGGACAGAAGAAGTTGCAAAATCTTTAAGTGTTTCTAAACGGGTAAAGGACGTTCTTAAATATAGTAATGAGTTAGCAATAAAAAGAGTTAATCATCTTCTTGACGAGTATAAGGAGTTATTTGATATAGACGCCTGTTATATTGTAAACAAGAAAGGATTAATTATCGCTGCTTCTGAAAGAGAAGGAGGGAATAGTTATTTAAAAAAGACATTCATAAACCAGCCGTATTTTAAGGAGGCGATAGAAAAAGGGAAAGGGTATTATTTTTTAAGGGATTTAGTTGAGGATATAAGGATATTTTATGTAAGTTTAGCTATAAAAGATGAAAAAGATAGCATTATAGGAGTTGTTGTAGTGGAAAAGAATCTTGAGGGGTTTGTTTCTCATTTTGAGGGCTTTTACCATAGTTTTTTTATTAGTCCTGAAGGAATAGTGCTAATTTCAGGAGACAAACAATTTCTTTTTAGAAGTTTTTATCCTATAAGTGAGACTCTTAAGGAGAAAATAGTTTTATCTCGGCAGTTTGGGGAAGTTGATTTTACTCCTCTCCTAGCAAAGCACTATCTTTCTTCTGAAAAAGTATTCTTTAATCAAAAGCCCTATTACTTAATAAAACAGTCTGTTGGCTATGGAGGGTGGTATCTCGTATCTTTATGGCCGGTGAGAGGAGTTTTAATTTCCAGAATGATTGTTATAGTTATTGTTATGTTTGTTGTTTCTCTTATAATCGTGTTTACTGTTATTATTCGTCAACAAAGGCGTATGTTTAGGGAGATTAGAGAGGCATATGAGGAGCGTAAGGCTCTTTTTGATGCTGCTAGTGCGGTAGCAATTATTACTGCAGATTTAGAGGGTAGAATAAAGGTTTTTAATAAAGGTGCTGAGTATATCTTAGGTTATAGCGCTTATGAGATAAGAGGAAGAAGTATATGTATGTTTTTCTCTCCAAAAGAAGAACGAGGCGAGATTAAAGAAAGCCCTCAATTTCCTCGTTTTTGTTCTTTAGTAGAACATGCCCGTTCAGGACTTCTTGAGGAGAAGGAGTATGTTTGGTATAGAAAAGACGGGAAGAGGATTGTTGTAAGTGTATCTACTGCTTGTCAGCGTGATGATAAGGGAGAAATCTATGGATTTGTCTTTATGGCTATCGATATAACTAAGCGTAAAAAGATTGAAGAAAAGCTGCGTTCTGAGAAAGATAAAGCAAAGATGTATTTTGATATTGCAGGAACTATTCTTATGGTTCTCGATAAAGAAGGAAAAGTTTTTCTCATTAATAAAAAGGGATGTGAGGTATTGGGTTATAAGGAAGAGGAAATTATAGGTAAAGACTGGTTTGATAATTTCTTATCACCTGAGATAAAAGAAGAAGTTAAGAATGTATTCAATCATCTTCTGAAGGGAGAAATAGAAAAATTTAGCTACTATGAAAATCCTGTATTGACAAAAGAAGGTGAAAGAATAATTGCCTGGCATAATACAGTAATTTGCGATGAGAAAGGTGAGATTATAGGGACTTTAAGCTCAGGAGAAGATATTACCGAACTTAAGAAAACAGAAAAAAAATTAAAGGGAAAGATAAACGAATTAGAAACTTACCATCGTTTTGTTGTGGGTAGAGAACTTAAGATGAGGCAGTTAAAGGAAGAGATTAGGCATTTAAGAGAGCTACTAGAGAAACACAACAGCCAATAGTTATAATAATAAAAAGAAATATGGTTAAATTAGGTTTAAAAGGGAAATTGATTTTTGTTATCTCAGGAATTTTGCTTTTAGCAGGGGGAATAGGAATTACTTTGGTTCTTAGAGATTTTGTTTCTGTCTATAAGAAAAATATTATTGAGAGAGTATTTCTTCGAGCTTCTATTTTAAAAGAAAGTTTAGAAAAGATAACTTCTTTAGGAGTTCCTTTAAAAGAAATTAAAGGAGTGGATGAGGAGTGCAAAAAGATAGTAGAGCAAATTCCTTATGGAGTGTATTGTTTTATTACAGATAAAGAAGGCAGGGTATATTATCATAACAGAAAAAAAGAAAAGGGCACAGTGTATAAGGATGGAGCAACATTAAAGAGCTTAAAGGCAAATAAAAGGTTAGTTCGGCATTTATGTTTCGATAAAAAAAGCTGTGTTTATGATTTTTCTCTGCCTCTTTATGATAATAAAGGGAATCGCCAGGGAGCAATTAGAATAGGGGTTTTAACAAAAATTGTTGATGAAGGAGTTAAGGGAATAAAACAGCGTTACTTTTTGCTTTATGCTATATTTGTGTTTTTTGTCATTATAAGTATAGCTTTTTTTAATAAGGCTTTCGTAATTAACCCCTTACAACTTATCCTGAAAGGACTTAATAGATTTTCTGGAGGAGAGTTAACTTATAGAATTAAGTTGGGACGTAAAGATGAATTTGGTAAGGTAGCGGATTCTATTAACAGAATTGAAGAATTACTGTTAGCCTCTCAAGAGAAAATTGTTTTTTCTAAAACCTATTTAGAGTCAATTATTGAAAATATAAGTGATTCTTTAGTAGTTACTGATGCAAAAAAAAGGATAAATATGGTGAATTCTGTCACTCTTAATTTACTGGGTTATACCAAAGAAGAAATCATTACTTCTTCTATAGAAAAAATTATGTCCAAAGAGATATTGGACGCTAAGAGAATGGAGATTTTATTAGAAAAAGGTATATTGAGAAATCTTGATGTTGAATATTTAACTAAAGGAAAAGAGAAAATTCCTGTTGTTCTTTCTATTATATTAATGTGGATTGGCGACAAAGAAAAAACCCAGCGAGACTTTATGCTTTTATTTATAGCCCAGGATGTGCAACGGATTAAGAGTCTTGTTAGGCGTGTAGAGGAAGCAGACTTTAGACTTAAAAAAGAACAGGAGGTTTTAGAGGAAAAAATTTCCCAGCGCACAAAAGACCTCAGAGAGTCTCAAGAGGCTATATTGAATATTTTAGAAGATTTAGCAGAGGCAAAAGAAGATATAGAAATTAGTAGAAGGACATTTCTTAATATTATAGAGAAAAGTTACGAAGGTATCGTGGTAGTGAATAGAAAAGGAGAAGTCCTATTCGCCAATTCAGTTTTATGTGAGCTTTTTGGTATTTCTAAGAGTAATATTTTGGGGAGTTTATTAGGGTTTCCCTGTATGGAAAAAGAAATGATGGAAGTTGATATTATTCCGCAGAAAGGCGAGGTTACAAAAAGAGCAGAAATGAGAATCGTGGAAGTAGAATGGAAAGGAGAAGAAGCTTATCTTATCTTATTGCACGATATTACTGAGAGGATAAATTTTGAAGAAACACTTAAGAGGGTAGCAGAAGAGTGGCGTTCTACCTTTGATTCTATGTTGGATGGTGTGGTACTTTTAAACAAAGAAGGCAGGATATTACGGGCAAATAAGGCTTTTAAAGATATCTTAGGGCTTTCTTATAGAGAGATGAAAGGTAAAGAATTTTTTGAGATATTTATCCCTCATTTAAAACTTAAAGAAAAACTTTTTACAAAAACTCTGGAAACAAAAGAGCATCAATCTTATGAGTGTAAGTATAATGAGCGACAGCTTTTAATTACGCTTGATCCTCTTCTGAAAGAGGGGGTTTTTAAGGGGGTAATCTGTATCATTGCTGATATTACCGAGGAAAAGAATGCAAAAGAAGAGGCAAAATTAGCTTATTGGAGTAAGACGATTATCAATGAGATTGTTAAGCTATCTTTTGAAAATATTTCTTTAAAAGAAATTTTAGAGCGTTCCCTTTATTCTTTAGTTTCATTTCCCTGGCTCAGTGTAAAACCAAAGGGCGCTATTTTTTTAGCGGATAATAAAAATAGAGAATTTATATTAAGCACAGAACTGGGATTGCCTTATTTAAAAGAAATAGGTATGCGAATTCCTTTTGATAATATCTGTGGTAACTCTGTATCAGAAGGGAAGCCTTTATTTATCCACAGTCATAGTGAAGAGGAAAAATGTGAATATGGAGAGGGAGAAAAACATACTCATTTCTGTTTTATTATCGGTTATGGGGGCAAGTATGATGAAGAGAACATTCGGGGAATGCTTATGCTTTATAGTGATTACGGAAAAGAGCTGGTGAGCATAACAAGAGAGTTCTTTCTGGCTGTTTCTACTGTATTGGCAGAGATTATTGAGTTTAAAAGGACACAGGAAGAACTTATTTCTACAAAAGTTTTTATAGAGAATATCTTAGAAAGTGCACAGTCAGCTATTTATGTTTTAGATAAAGAAGGAGCTATTATAAGCGTTAATCGTTTTGCTGAGGAATTTTTGGGATACAGCCGTAAGGAAATTATCGGAAAGAAGTGGTATGAGAGTTTTATCCTTGAGGAGGATAAAGAAAAAGCAAGAGAGGTCTGTAATGAAATTGCAAGGGGTAAGAAAACAAAAGGCTTTGAGGTGGCTGTAAAAACACGTGATAATAAAAAAGTTATACTTTCCTGGGACATAGCACCCTTAAAGGATAATGAAGATAGAGTTATGGGGGCTGTGGCATTAGGTTATGATGTAACAGAAAAAAAAGAAATGGAGAAATCTCAAAGACTTGCCCAATTAGGAAAATTGGTTGCAGATATGGCTCATGAGGTAAACAACCCTCTTATGGTCATTTCTGGAAGAGCACAACTTTCTCTTATGGAAGAAATTCAAAATGAAGAAATAAAAAATAATCTTAATATTATTATTAAAGAATGCCAACGGGCAAAAGACATCATTCAGAGGCTTTTAAAATTTTCCCGTCCCAGTAAAGGAGAATTTAGAGAAATAAATATAAATCATTCTCTTGAAGAAGTAATTTCTCTTGTGGAGCACCAGTTTAGTTTAGCAAACATTAGTATAATTAGAGAGTTTGAAGCTAACTTACCTTTAATAAGAGGAGATGAGAAGCAACTTCAGGAGGTATTTATGAACTTGTTTAACAATGCTAGAGATGTTATGCCTGAAGGAGGGCACATTAAAATTAAAACTTCTTTGGTCCCTGAAGGTATTAAGATAGAGATAAAAGACTCAGGATATGGGATGGATAAGGAGATGTTAGAAAAGGCGTTTGACCCTTTTTTTACCACTAAAGAAAAAGGTACAGGTCTTGGGCTTGCTGTGTGTTACAGTATAATTAAGCATCATAAAGGAGAAATGTGGTTTGAGAGTATTTTAGGGGAGGGAACCACAGCAGTAATAATTTTACCAATCAAAGGAGATGAAAATGTATAAAATTCTTGTTATCGATGACGAGAAGGAAATAGTTGATATTTTAGAAAAGTTTCTCGCTAAAAAGGGGTATGAAGTAATAAGTGCTTATGGAGGAGAAGAAGGTATAGAAAAGGTTATATCAGAAAAAGTAGATTTGGTAATTTTAGATATGAAGATGCCCAAAGTAAACGGCGTAGAGGTGCTTAAAGTAATACATAAGAAAGATAAACACCCTCCTGTAATTATTTTAAGTGGCTCATTGGGGATGGATAAGAATATTGATACTATAAAAAGATTGGGGTATAATAAAAAAGATATTCTTATTAAACCTATAGATTTGGAAGAACTAATTAGGTTAATAGAAGAGAAGCTTTCTAATAAATAGTAATGTGGGATAAAATTCTTGTTGTAGATGATAATATAGATACAAGAGAGAAATTTTACGAAATACTTTCCTCTCTCTGTTATAAAGTTACCTGTACTCCTACCGCAAAAGAAGCTTTTAACCGCCTTCTTGAAGAGAGATTCAGGCTTATTATTCTTGATGAAGATATGCCTCAATTAGGTGGGTTTGAGGCCGCAAAAAAAATTAGAGAGTTTGACAGAGAAACAAAAATAATTGTTCTTACAGACAGAAAGCCTCAAGAAGAAAACAAAAAATTGGCAAGCCAGATAGGTTTGGATAGGATAATCAGGAAGGATTTCTCCACCCATTTTATGATAAAAAAAATTATTGAGGTTTTAAAAGAAGACACAAAAAAAGATACACCCTTATTAGACCAGAGTTATAAGAGTACAATTTTAGTTGTAGATGATAATGACCAGATAAGAGAAGTGTTAGAGATGTTTTTAAGCAAGAAAGGTCATCATGTAATAACAGCTTCTTCAGGAGAGGAATCACTTATGAAGGTAAAAGTGGATAGGCCAAAGATAGTTTTTCTTGATTTTAGAATGCCGGGCATGGATGGGCTTATGGTGCTTAAGGCAATAAAAGAGTTAGATAAAAAAATTGACGTAGTTATGTTGACCTCTGCCCAGGATAACTATATTATGGAAGAGGCAAAAAAGTTAGGAGCTTGTGATTATTTAATTAAACCCTGTGATTTAGAGAAAGTAGATACACTGATTACCTCCTTATTAGTTAAAGGTTAAAGAAAATGGAAAAGAAAATTTTAGTAGTTGATGATGAATTGGAAGTAAGAGACCTTTTTTATGATATTTTAACCCGAGAAGGATATAAAGTAGTTACTATAAGTGGAGGAGAAGAGGCTATAAAAGCTATTAGAGAGGAAAAACCCGATTTGGTCCTTTTAGACTTTAATATGCCTCGCATTAATGGCATAGAGATACTAAAGAGAGTAAGAAAAAACGATATAAAGACTAAAATAATTATGTTGACAGGCATAGAGAGTGAGGATTTAGAAAAAGAGGCCCGGATTTCAGGAGCGAGTGGTTTTTTACGGAAAAATTTAGGGATTAAGGTTATCATTAAATCAATTAATAATATTTTTAGTTTAAAGAGAGAGTATAATGAGGATAAAATTCTTATTGTTGATGATGACGAGGCAATTTCTTCTCTTATTAAGGACTTTCTTACCAAAAAAGGCTATAACGCTTTTACTGCAAAAGACGGTGAGGAGGCCCTAGAGATATTAAAAAAAGAAAAGCCCATCTTAGTTCTTTTAGATGTAAGACTTCCGGGAATGGACGGGATAGTAGTATTGAAACGTATAAGAGAAATGGACGATAAAGTAGGTGTTATAATGGTAACAGGAATAAAGGATGAAGAAATATTTGAGGAAGCAAAGAGACTGGGAGCGTATGAGTATATTATTAAACCATTCAATTTAGATTATCTTGAGACCTGTGTTCTCGTTAGAGTAAGTCTTGTATCTGCACAAGTAGGTTGATTTCATTTATCTTTTTCATCCAATTTTGAATTAAAATTATTTTCTTAAATTAATAAGTTATTATGGAAGATAAAAAAATAAATGTTTTGCTTATTGAAGATGAGCGTAGTGTAGCTTATTTAATTGAAGATATGCTTAAAAAATCCGAGAAAAGTCGTTTTAATGTTAAGTGGGTAGATACATTAAAGAAAGGGTTAAATGAGTTAGAAAACAATAAGATAGATATTATTTTATTAGACCTCTATCTTCCTGATAGTAAAGGGTTAGAAACTCTAAGTAATATAAGAGAGGCCAGTTCTCTAGCTATAGTAGTGCTTACCGGATGGGAAGACACCGATGTTGCTGTAGAGGCAGTAAAGAGAGGCGCTGAGGATTATCTTATAAAAAGTGAAGTAAATTCTGCTTTACTTATACGTTCATTACAATATGCTGTAGAACGCAGTCATATAAAAAGAGCATTGAAGGAATCCTGTGAAATGTTAGAAGAGAAAGTAAAGGAACGTACTCACGAGCTTTCTGAATCAAATAGGTTACTTATTGAGCAGATTAAGGAACGCGAAGAGAAAGAAAGGGAGTTGCTTGTTGCTTATAAGAGATTAAAAGAGACACAGTCTCAGCTTATCCAAGCTGAAAAGATGCAGGTTATAGGAATGCTTGCAAGCGGAGTAGCTCATGAGGTTAAAAATCCTCTGGCAATAATTCTACAGGGGGTAGAATTTTTAGAGAGAAAGATAGATTCTTATGATGAGAATATAAGACTTACTTTTGCTAATATAAAGGAAGCAATTAAAAGGGCTGATAATATTGTTAGAGGACTTCTTGATTTTTCTTCTATTTCCAAGATAGATGTATCCACGATTGATATTAATTCTCTTTTAGAAGAGTGTGTTTTTCTTCTTAAGCATCAGTTTGATAGACGTCAGATTAAAGTGATTAGAGATTTTGGCAGAGAATTACCTTTAGTTGAGATAGATAAAAATAGGATTGAGCAGGTTTTTGTGAATATATTTATGAATGCTACTTACGCAATGGAAAAAGGAGGTATTTTAAGGATAAAGACGTATAGAGGAAGTAATGAAATGTTGATTGTTGAAGTTGAAGATACAGGTTGTGGGATTCCCGAAGATATTATTGATAAAATATTTGACCCTTTTTTTACTACCAGACGGGATAAAGGAGGTGCAGGGTTAGGTTTGGCCATTGTGAGAAGTATTATTGAGATGCATAGGGGCAGAATAGAAATTGAGAATAAAAAAGAAGGAGGCGTAAGAGTGAAGATATTTTTTAGGATAAGAAAGGAGTAGATATGGATAAAAAAAGAGTACTTATCGTTGATGATGAGAAAAGTTTTACTCAAATGGTAAAGCTTAATCTTGAGGAGACAGGTAAATATATTGTGCGTACAGAGAATGAGGGCAAAAAGGCTATTGAAGCAATAAGAGAATTTAATCCTCATATTATATTTTTAGATATTGTGATGCCTGATATGGATGGAGGAGAGATAGCGGAAGAGATACGAGCAAATAAACAGTTTCATAACATTCCTCTTATATTTCTTACTGCTATTGTAAAAGAAGACGAGGTTGTCTCTCAAGACGGGATTATCGGAGGGCATCCTTTTATTGCTAAACCCGTGACTACAGAAAAGCTTATTGCTTCTATTGAAAAATACACGTAAGATTTCTGAGGGAAGAATAGAGCTATTTAATTCGTTCTATTCCTGAAGAGGGGTTTTCTTGGAGTTTTTTATCGATATAGGAGTAAATTCTATCTCGTTCACGCAAATCAATATTGATAAATTTTATCCCTATTATATAGGGGAATTCCTGATTTTCTTTTTCTGGATTTTCTTTTACCCAAACTACTTCCCCTGTAGCCTCTATAGGGGAAGTATTCTCTAAAAGCTTAATTTGAAGTTCAATGACTATTCCCGGAAGAAGCCTTTGATTAACAGGAAAAGCTATACCTCCTTTGCTTATATTCATACTTACAGCATTTCCCCATCCATCAGGAGGGCTTATTACTTTGTAGGTAATTTTGAAACTATCGCTTATACGGATAGTTTGGCGCCGTTCATCCATCTGAATTAATTCTAACATAAGATATATTTTAATGTCAATATAAAGTTTCTGGGAGCACTGTAAAATATTGTGTGTAAATTCTTGACAATACTTTCTTTTGCTTCCAAAATATTATAATAGCCTATCAAATTCATCTTGGATTAAGGAAAGATACAATAAAAACAGAGCTGCATTTTTAAAATAGATGATTGAAATAGTCTATAAGGGAAAATAAAAAGGAGGTGCACGTTGTATTATGGTTATATTATGTAGGGGTTGGTATCAGGTAAAAGATTAGTAGAAGATTCCCAGATAAATAGAGGCAGTTAAAATAATATTGACCTAAAGAGTGTAAAAAGAGTTATGTTTTGTTTTTGAGGGGAGGGGGAAGATAAAAAGGATAATTTTAGTAATCGGTTTAGCAGGGTTGTTTTTGGCGAAAACCAGTAAAGGTTATGCTGATAACATTGAGGCGGTATTAGATTCTGTAGATGGCACAAGTTCTTTCTCGGTAAAAGATTCAGGTAATGTAGAGGTTGTTCATATTGATTCAGATGGAAATATCGAGGCAGATGGTTCATTAAGTATTGATGGAACAGGCGATTCTTATATTATGGGCAAGGTTGGCATCGGGATGACGAGTCCGGATGCTAAATTTACTATTTCTGATGGAACAGTTCTTGTTTCTGGCTCCACTGGAGAAACCTTTACATCAGGCGCGTGAACAAGATTAATGTGGATTCCCTCTGAAGCTGCTTTTAGAACAGGAAAGGTAGGTGGAAGCGAGTGGGACAACGCAAATATAGGGGCTTATTCAATAGCAGTGAGAGGTGGATATGTATGTATTCATACTGATGCTCCCAAAGCCACTGGACCAAATTCTGTGGCTTTTGGAGAAGGAACGGTTGCTTCAGGATATCATTCTGTGGCAATGGGTGCTGTAATCACTGCCAGCGCTTCTTATTCTATCGCTATGGGATATGATGTAACCAATAGCAAACAAGCCTTTTTTGCTGTAGGATACGGATTTTCAAACAACAATAATTATTCTTTAGCAGTGGGTAAAGATGACTTAGATATATCACTCAATGCTAACGGAGATAGTTTATTTCAATACTCCTGACAATGTCGGCATCGGGACACAGAGTTCAGGATACAAATTAGAAGTAGCAGAAGCGATAGTGATGGAGGATTCAACAGCATCGACAATGTCTACAGGCCATTCAGGAATTTATTCAAGTGGGGAAGAATTATATTCAATTGATTCAGCAGGAAATTCAACTTTACTTTCTCCACATGATAAAGAAACAGGGGGGTGGATTTTTATTCAGTAAATACAAAAACAGGAAAGGTATTAAGAGTGGATATGGAAAGACTTGTTAAATTTATTGATGAAAAATTTGGTACTGATTTTGTGAAAGAATTTACTATTCCTGTTGAGAAGTTAAGAAAATGATTTATTTTTATTTTGCCTTTAGCTTTTTGCAGTTGTATTTCCTTTTGCTAAGAAGATAAAAAATAAATGGTCGTTGTCCCTATTAAATATCAACATATCCTATTTTACGAAGGGCTTCTTCAAATTTCAACTAATTTTAGCATAGCTTCTACCAAATTTACCTGTTCGAATCGCAAATCAATGTTGGTTAAAAGGATATTTGGGTTAATAATAGTTGTTGATTTGGTGTTGGGTGTTTCCAGCCAAGTTCTGGCGGGAGATTTTGGGAAATTAAAGATAAGAAAAATCGGCTCCAGTTATGGCTTTAAATCCCTATCGGGAGATTCAATCGAAATTGGGGAGGAGAGACATTCAGCTCCGCAACCCTACTTAAAATTAAACAAATGGGATGGTGAAGTAACCCTAAAGGTGGATATTCCCTATGCTAAAAACGGAGAAAAAAGCCTTGCTCAAAATAGATTAAGATGGGTTAACCATAAATACGACGTAGAATTCTATCCCAAAGAGCCAGAGGAAATTATTGAGAAAATCGCTGGTATAAAACATAGTTTCACCATAAACGATGGGGGAGGGGTTGAGTTTGATGTTATTTTAAAAGAAAAGCCGGATTCAAATATCTTTGAGTTTCCAATTGAGGCACAGGGTTTAAAGTTTTACTACCAGCCACCTTTGCACCCAGCGCATCCTACCTGGGCTGATACGAATGGAGACGGAAAAGTAGATACCTTCAGACCAGAGAATGTGGTTGGCTCTTATGCAGTTTATCACGAATCAAAGCAAGGTGATTATACCAAATTAGGTGGCAAGAATTACAAAACAGGCAAAGTGTTTCACATTTATAGACCGAAAGTCACAGATGCGGAAGGAAAAGAAATCTGGGGTGAATTAAATATAGATGAAAAGGCAGGTATTCTAACAATTACAATTAGCCAGAATTGGCTGGATAATGCTGTTTATCCTGTGACGATAGACCCGAACTTCGGGTATGAGACTGTGGGAGGGTCCTTTGGTGATCTTATGAATGACGTGATTAAAGGCTCTTGGTTTACCTGTCCGGAGGATGGAACGGCTCAGAGTTTGAGTATGTACATAAGCAATGGATGGACTGATGAGCAAGTAAAGGGTGCTATTTATAAAAAAAGCGATAATTTTCTGGTGGGTAGCACAGAAGAGAAGATCATACTGGGTACTCCTTCGTGGAGTCCAGCATGGTACACATTTAATTTTTTTGGCTCGCCTTCGCTTTCTGCCGGTGAAGATTATTTCCTAGTGGGTTGGGCAAATAAGAATCCTTCTGGCTCTTTTAAATCTATATATTATGACGATGTGACAGAAGAGAAAGCGGGATACCAAGACAAAACTTACGGAAGCTGGCCTGATCAATGGTCTCCAACATTATACAAGCGCAGATTCAGTATCTACTGTACTTATACGGCGGCGCCGACAGGCATCACCATCTCCGGCACCATATATACCAATGAGGCAAAGAGTGCCGATGTCGGTTCAGGGGTAACTGTTGGTTTATCCGTAAATGGTGCACCCAAGACCACGGTTGATACCACCGCTGGCGGGGTATTTTCCTTTAGTAGTATTACGGTTGCTGCTAACGATACTATCACCTTATTTATTGATAACCACCCAAGTTATGAAGCCAATCTCATAACGCAAGCAGTGGATAGCTCAACTGATATTACTGGCTTAGAGATGTATACTGAGAAGATTGTTTTAAGGCATGAAACCGTAGGGCCGATGACCAATACCCTGCTTGCTACAGCCGATGACTCAGGTGATGATGATATCCATTACACGATTTCAGGCGCCAATGTGGATTTTGATGATGGATATGAGGTCTGGATAGATAGCGGCAAGACCTATACCCCTGGAGGAACGGTAGAAGCAGATGATTTAGAGGTGAGT
The DNA here is from genome assembly GCA_964635565.1 of uncultured Planctomycetia bacterium. GTDB lineage: Bacteria > Omnitrophota > Gorgyraeia > Duberdicusellales > 4484-171 > CAZWON01. Next base: position 9,236 of record CAZWON010000019.1, on the reverse strand, counting down.
GGCACAGGAACTTTTAATCCCGAAGCCAACGCAGTTACTATCCATGGTTCCTGGAAGGTCTCGGCTACAGGGAGCTTTACCTCTTCGGGCACAGTGACCTTTGATGCAGCTTCAGGCACAGAAACCATTATTACCGGAGGCACTGATGCAAGCCATGATTTTCAGAATTTGACCAAATTAGGAGGAGGTATTTTACAGCTTTCCACTAATCCGATAGACATTGAGGGAATTTTAACCATCTCTGTCTCTACCACCTTTGATTTAAACGGCCAAAACCTAACGGTCTCAGGTGCCCTTGCCAATAATGGAACATTGCAATTATTCGGTAGTGAGTCTGTCTCCATCGGAACTATGGATACAGATTCAGGGACAGTAACCTATGTAGGTGATGGTGATGGAACGTCTGATACTTTTACCATAGCTGATTTTGGCACAACTGACTACTATAACTTAATTATTAATGATACCCATGCTACCAAGGATATCTTTCAGACTAATGCTGATTTAACTGTAGCAGGAGCCTTGAATGTAACTTCAGGTACCTTAGATATCTCCACCAACACCTTAACTACTACAGGAATATTAACTGTTGATGGTGGCACTTTAATTGCTACTGGTGGGAATATAGATGCCAATGGTGCGGTTACTATAACAGGGGGAGAACTTATTGCCCCCAGCGGCAACTTCAATGTTGCCACAGACTTCAGCCACACCGCAGGCACATTCACCCATTCATCAGGCACAGTTGTGTTTGATGATAGTAGTCAGATTTCAACTATTTCCGGAGATACTACGTTCTACAATTTGACCTGCACCACTTCTGGTAAACAGATTAATTTTACTGCCGGCACAACTCAAACTGTAAGTAGTACTCTGACCTTAACCGGGGCAAGTGGAAATTTAATTACTCTACGCTCCACCTCTTCTGGCTCTAAATGGGGGATAACCCTCTCTGGTGCAGCCCAGACAGTGAGTTACATAGATGTTAAAGACGCAGACGCCAATACCAACACAGTAACCTGTTACAATTCTATAGATTCGGGCAACAATAATGCCAACTGGGTATTTAATACCGTAGGTATCAGCAGTCCCACAGACGGAAGGACCGTGGGCAGCACCCCCGTGGTTATAGGAACAGCCGGTTCCTCAGATACTGTAGTCATAAAAGATAAAGATGGCAGACAAGTTGCCACAACTACCGCTGATGCAAACGGTAATTTTAGAATTGCGCTTTCTGCTGCTCTCGCCATAGGTGAAAATTCTCTTACTCCTTATGTGGGAACTGTTTCTGGTCCCACCATAAATATTACCGTGGTGGCTGAGCCCACCCCGGACCAGGTGCCTACGATTACTTCACCCGCAGAAGGCCAGAGAATTTTTGGGGCAACGCCTACGATTACCGGCGAGGGTTTAGCTGGCCAGAGTGTGAGCATAAAGGCAAATGATGCCAATGGCAATCTCTTGTTGCAGGAAGTTGGTTCAGGCACAGTTGATATTTCAGGTAATTACTCTATTACCTTAACCACGCCTCTACCTAAGGGCAAGAATTATTTGACTGTTACTGTAGATGGAGTAACCAGCGACATCCGCACTGTGACTTTAGCCGACCCCTTTGGCGTGGTTTTTGATTCCCTAACGAATAATCCTATTGAGGGAGCTGTGGTAACTATCTTTAACTCTGATGGCAGCCAGTGCACACCTGGCGTTGAAATAGACGCAGGTGATACCAACCCCCAAACTACAGGCGCAGATGGAACTTACAGTTTCTTATGTGCTGATGGGAATTATTACATTACCATTACTGCTTCCGGATATGCATATCCATCTGCCAGAACAAGTTTCCCTGCCGGCAGAACCATTGTAACCGGCTCTAAAGGCGAGGTGTTTACAGTGGCCGGCGCAGTAATAGAGATGGACCATCCCATGGACGCAAATACATTGCTTTTAAAGATTAAAAAGGACGCCAATAAAAAAGAAGTGGTTATTGGCGATGTGGTTACTTATACAGTGACAATAAAGAATGAGACAGCCAGTGATGTAACTAATGTTTATTTAGAAGATAGGATACCGGCAGGGTTTAAATATATAAGCGGAAAAGCTATTTTAGATAATACACCAATATCTGACTCCACAGGTAATCGCCCCATTGTTTTTGATATTGGCACACTCAACGCAGGCACAACAAAAACCCTTAAATATCAATTAGTAGTTGGTTCAGGCGTTACCTTGGGCAACTATGAGAATACTGCATATGCCAAATATTCAGATGGAACAATTATATCCAATAAAGCAACCAAGAAGGTTAAAGTTGTATCAGACCCATTATTTAGTTTAGGCACAATCATCGGCAAGGTCTTCTGGGACTGGGATGAAGACGGGGTGCAGAAGACAGAAGACAGAGACCAGAAGTCAGAAGTCGGAATTCCCAAGGTGCAGATTGTTATGGAGGATGGTACGGTTGTAACCACTGATAAAGACGGCAAATACCACCTGCCCGCAGTTATTCCCGGAAGGCATCTTTTAAGGCTTGATGAAAGAACTTTACCTCAAGGAGCGCATTTAACTACAGACAAAGTAGTCATAGTAGATATTAGCCCCGGCATATTAGCAAAGGTCAACTTCGGAGTCACCAGCCACCAGTCACCAGTAATCAGTAATCAGAGATTGCCTGTAAAGATAACCCAGAGAAGAGAAAAACCAACCCCAAGACTTAATGTTGCCTTACGGCAGTCTACAGTCTACAGTTCACAGTTCATAGAAAAAGGTAAGCTATCGACTATGGGCTATGGGCTGTCGACTAATTATGAATTCAGGATATTTACCAATTATTCTCTATTTATTAAAAAGTGGAAGTTGGAGATTTTTAATAAAGATACCAAGAGATTGATTAGAAAATTTGAGGGCACAAGATTAACTATAGATGAACCTATTTATTGGGATGGAAAGGATAGAAAAGGGAAATTAATTAATCCAGAACGCAATTTCGTATATGTTTTGACTGTGACTGGTAAAGACGGCAGTCAGGATATAACAAAGGAAAGAGAGCTCAAAGTTACAAGTCACCAGTCACAAATCACAAGTTTTAGGGAAAAAGAAAAGAGCGATAAAGAGGAAGAAGCTGATTATAAAGAATGGATTCAGCGGGAAAGCAAGGTTAATAATTTAGAGCAGCAGAATATAAGGATAGAGGGGGAGACTGTATTAGTCCATAGTCCACAGTCCATAGTCCGCAGTATTAGGATAAAGAAAGGCGATAAAATTGAGTGTGAAATCCCTGTTGTTAAAAAGGAAGGGTTAACTGCGAAAGATTTATTAGAGAGCAAAAGCGGCAAAGGGACGGACGAACAAAGTGAAGTTGAGATAATCCTGCCTAAGGGTGAATATGATATACAGGTTGTGCCACAAGGTTCGCAAGCCAGAATTCAGAAATCAGAAGCCGCAAGCCAGATAACAGAAGAAGACAGAGAAAGTCTGACTTCTGACATCCGTCCTCTGATTTCTGAAACTTACTCTCAGCATATTAAGGTAGGCGAGGATTATCTATTCTTCGTGGGAATGGGTGATGCTAAACTCGGTTATACTTTTAACAGAGGTAATATCGAGTCAGTCCAACAGGATGATAAATTCAAGAAAGGCTTTTGGTCTGAAGGAAAGTTGGCTTATTATTTGAAAGGAAAAATTAAAGGTAAATACCTTATCACTTCAAGTTTAGATACTGAGCGTGATAAAAAAGAGTTATTTAGGAATTTAGACCCGGATAAATATTATCCTGTTTACGGAGATGCTTCATCAATTGATTATAAAGCCACTGATACCCAGGGTATGCTTTATTTATTAATCGAATGGGATAAATCCTCTATCCTTTGGGGAAATTATGAAACTGGCTTTAGCGATACAGAATTCACTTCTTTTAGCCGCACCCTTTATGGCGGAAAAGTCCATTTAGAAAGTGTTTCTACCACCTCATTTGGCGAGCCCCATACCAAGTTAATTGTCTTCAAAGCCCGTGCCCAACAGAAAGCAGGGCATAATGAATTTACTGGAGCAGGTGGTTCGCTCTTTTATTTAAAACATAAAGATATTATTGAAGGTTCTGAAAAAGTTAAGATTGAGGTGCGGGATAAAATAACTGGCCTGATTTTAGCCACAAAAGAGCTTGAAGAAGGAGTTGATTATGAAATTGACCATTCCAATGGTAGATTTACTTTCTGGCAGCCGATATCTTCCATGGTTGAATCAGATTTTATTATTTCCAGTCATTTATTAGATGGCAATCCTGTTTATGTGGTAGTGGATTATGAATATGAAACAAAAGATAAATACGATGAAGGAACTTATGGCTTACGTGCTCAACAGTCTTTAACTGATTATTTACCCAGCACCTTTTCAAAGATGCTGGGTCTAAGAATCGGCAGCACTTATGTTCAGGAAGAACAATTAGATAAAAACTATACACTTTTGGGCACGGATGCGGTAATTCATTTAGGCAAAGACATTAAATTTACCGCAGAATTTGCAAAAAGTGAATCTGAAGCTGTAGGCAGTTTTATCTCTACTGATGGAGGACTAAGTTGGGCTGAATTGCCTACAGGCGATTTAGATAAAGGTAAAGCATATGGATTAAAAAGCGAAGCATATCTTTTTGATAGATTAGGCTTAACCAGTTATTATAAAAGAATCGAAAAAGGCTTTTCATCTACTTCTACGATTTCCCAGCAAGGTAAAGAATTGTTAGGAGGAGGCTTAAATTTAGACATAACTCCTAAGACAAGGCTAAGGGTAAGGCACGACATTCAAAAACTCATTGACGATGGAAACCCTCAGACTCAACTGCAGGTGGGCGCCAACAAGACTGAGACCACCAGTGTTCAGTTACAACATGAAATGATTACTGATAAGCTCAACCTTACCGCTGAGTATCGCAAACAACAGGTAAAAGAGAAAAAAGAACAATTTGAGTCTGAGACAAATATCGAAGAGGATACGGTTGCTCTCCGGGCAGATTACAAATTAACCGAAAAGATAGATGTTTCCTTAGAGCAGCAAGCAACCCTTAAAGGCGCTGCCAACCATCAGATTGCCATAGGAGTAAACGCGCAAGTCAATGAGTATTTATCTTTAAGGGCTAAAGAGACCGTAGGTACTGAAGGCACAGCTGTCGGTATCGGTGCCACATCGAAGGTAAAGGATAAATTTGAAATATCCGGCGACTACACAAAGACTAATTATAGAACTGGTGAGGTTGGCGATACTGTTTCTTTTAGCGGCAAGGCACAGATAGATGACAAAACCGAGGTGCATACAACCCTGACAGTTACTGATACATTTGGAGGCGGACAGACCCAATCAATTGTTTTTGGCTCCCAAAGAAAGATTAACGAACAGTTAACCCTGACCACTGATAGGACTTACGCAAAGAGCAGAGATAAGTTAACCCAGACCAATACCTTTGGCTTAGTTAGAGAAAAGGATGAAAGAAGATTAGAGGGGACCTTTACCCAACAACACTCCCAAAGTGATACCGAAGCATCTTGCACCAATATCTTTGGGTTATCCGGTGATATCAATGATAAATGGGCAGCTGGGGTAAGTTTTGAAAGAGGAAAAGTCCAGAATCACGATGGCACTTTAAGCATCCGCAATGCCGGCTCAATAGGCTTAGGTTTTGTAGATAGAGACAAAGAGACGGGCGAGGTTCAATTTAAGGCTTCAAGCAAACTGGAGTTGCGTCTGGATGATGGAGAAGCCGATAAAAGACAATACCTCATTTATGGTGCTATTGAGGGAAAAATCAATCTTAATACAACCCTTTTTGCCAAAGCAGATATTTCCCAGACCAAGAATACTACCACTGACTCAACGGAGGCACAATATAAAGAGTTAACAACAGGAATAGCCTACAGACCTGTTAATTTTGACAGATTAAACCTTTTAGCCAAATATACCTATTTAGAGGATAATTCACCTTCGGGCCAGAGCAATTTTTCTGACATTGAAAAAGAAAAATCACACATATTAGCCGCAGAGGCGGTATATGATTTAACTGATAAATGGCAAGTCGTTGAGAAGTTAGCCTACAAACAGGGAGAAGAGAAAGTAGCCGGATTTGAATTTACCAAGACACAAACCTGGCTTATGGTTCACCGTCTTAATTATAAAATTGATAAAGATTGGCAGATAGGTGCCGAATACAGGCGCCTTGCCCAAAAGCAGGCTGAAGATGTAAAACAGGGTGTCTTGGTTGAGGTAGCTAGAAAAATTGGCGAATTTATTCAAGTGGGCGCAGGATATAACTTCACTGATTTCAATGACGATTTAACCCACCTTGACTACACCGCTCAAGGCCCATTTATCAGACTTACGGGAAAGTTCTATGACCGAACACCTGAAGAGATAGAGCGAGCCCGACAAAGGTGGTTAGAAGAAAGAATAGAGCAGTGGGCTTGGGAGTTAGTTAATGAAGAATTAGCTAAACCAGATTCACCGATTATGCAGGAACTATATCGTTTGTATTATTTAGCTAAAGAATTTGAAAATAAGGGTAAATTAAACCTTGCAAAAGAATACTACCAGAGGTGCTTACAAATAGGAAGAGTGATGTATGCCGAGGCAGAGGAATATGTCCGAGGCCGTATTGAATTAGAGAAGAAACTTAAAAGAGATAACCAGCTTGCTTTAGAATATTACCGCCAGGGAAGGTTACTTGAAGCAAGAGAGTTGTGGCAGAGGATAAAACAAGAGGCAAGACCAGAACTTATATCAATGGAGGTGGAAAAATGGGCAATAAGATAAGATTAATTGGTTGCGTAATTATGGGTATATTTTTATTACTGCAAGCAAGTCCCGTTAGAAATAAATTGCCAGAGGCAAGTGCCGTGCCTACGGCGGGGATTTCTAATGGGGCAAGTAGCTTTGCTCAGGAGTCCGGGCCTCCAATATTAGACGTAAACCCCGTTAGAAATCCTTCTTTGCCAAGCGATTCAGCCATTTCTAACGGGGCAAAAGAAGAAACAGCTGACACTCAAAAGCGGGATTCTTCTAAAAAAGCGCAGTATCGAACGACGCCCGAAATAAAAGGCTATACTTATAACATCAAACGGTTATTGGAGCAGATAGAGGAAAATCTTCAAAGGGTAGATGAGGAGATAAAAGAAGCAGAGATTAGAAAGCGCAACGAAGAAAGAGAAGCAAAAGTAATAGAATATTTTGAAAGAGGAAACGCCTTCTACAAAGAGGGAAAACTAAAAGAAGCAAAGAAGGAGTGGCAAAGAGCATTAAAAATTTCTAAAGACCCCGAGATGAAGGATTACATCAAAAAAGCTGAAAAAAGAGCCAGAGAAGAAGAATTAGCCCGAAAAAAAGAAGAAAAAGAAAGACAAAGAAGGCTTGAGGCTGAACAAAGAGAGAAAGAGCGTCGGCTAAATGAACAGGCAAAGGTATTTTATGAGGAGGCTGTCTCTCTTTATAAGTCTAAAAATTATGAACAAGCGCAGGTGAAGTTTGAAGAGGCATCCCAGATTATTCCACATTATTCAAAAACCGACTATTACCTTAACCGCATCCCTGAGGATATCGAAAGACAAAGACAGCATCAACTAAGAGAAAAAATACAAATCCTTAATAAAGAAGGTAGGAATTTATACAGAAACAAAAACTACGATGAGGCAGCCGCAAAATTCAAAGAGGTGCTCAAGCTCGACCCTGAAAATAAAATCGCTTTAAGGTATTCGAAGCTTATCCCAAAAAGAATAGAGGAAGAGAAAAAGCGCCTTAAGCGAGAGAAGCAACGGTGAAATGAAACTTTCCCGATTTTTGTGCAACTTTTTAGGCTAACCGATTTATAAATAAAGGGTTAGGGAAATATTTTTGTCCTTAACTAACTTACCGTTTAAATACTTGTAAATCTGGTATAATTTTAGGTGATTCAGCCGTCCTTTTTCGGTCTTGAATCCGTATCGGACCTTTTCCATTTGCCTCCAGGTCCGTATGATATTCTCTGAATTGGTAGTTTTAGGAATCTGCGGATGGTCTAAATAGGTAGTCATATACTTAAAATAAGAAGAATTTAAGAATTTCATAATGTTAGCAAAGTGCTTAGTCTTTAGATGCCAGTTTTCGTTTAACAGTTCGTCTCTTCTGGCGTAAGCTTCTTCTTGGGATTGGGAATCTAAGAAAAAATCTCTTATTTTTTGTTTCAGGATAAGGATATCTTCAACGATAGTGTTCTTGTAGTGTGATAATATTGTTGATATTGTTTGATGCTGCTGGAAAGACCAATCATCCATATTCTTAAGGATGAGCCAGCGTGCTTCCCAGAGGTTTAAGGTATAAATTCCTTTTTCTTTTTGCAATTTCCTGTATTCTGCTAAGGCTCTATTTAAATGATAATGGATTATCTTCATCACATGAAAATAATCATGTTGGATTAAAATGTTTTTGCCAAATACACGCTTAGCCGCGTTAGGGAATATCTTCTTATATCAAAAATGATTGTATGAGGATTTATGCCTAATTTTTTAATCTTTTCAAAGTGTTCTCTAACTATACCCGGCCCAGGCCTTCAGCCTTTTCTAAGTAAAGGATTCTCCCGGTTAAGCCGTCAGAATCAATTAAGTCATAACCTTTATATCTTCTGGGCTTATACTCATCAATACAAAGAATTCCTGAGAAACTAAGTTTAGTAATTATCTCTTTGATATCTATTTTATCTGCTTGTTCATGCTTCCAGCGGTCAATCGCCGAACTAGAACCGGTGGTGTTAAACACCCTGGTTAATCTTTTAGCTATACGCGGAGTAGTAGAATTATCGTTTATTAAACCAGCAAGTGCTTCTTGTATTAATCTCTCTGTTGCGCGATGGTACTTTTTTATTCCTCTGGGAAGAAGAGTAAAGCTTTTTAGAGAGCAGGCTTGACTTAGACACTTTGCTCTTAAAACCTCTACCTTTAGCTTTAGAGGCTTATCCAAGCTTAGATCTTTTATCGTTTTGAAATACCTGCCGTTGCTTTTGAATCTTTGCTTTAGGCCACACGTGAGACAGACACACTTTTTTGGTTCACGCTTAAATTTAACTAATTTTAGCTTCATTATAGCTTCCTTTTACAGAGGCTATTTTATATTTTCAAAGAGCTTTCTTTATAAATATTATTTGCACATAATTCGGGAAAGTACTGAATATATTTTTGGACATTCCCCAAAAATCAAGGGTAATTTTGCATAACTTACTGAAAAGGATA
>CAZWON010000018.1:0-27837 GCA_964635565.1 uncultured Planctomycetia bacterium | reverse complement strand
GTTCTTTGAGGGGCTAAATGGAATTAAAGTTATATCAATTTTGGGGACGCAATCCAAAGGTAGTCGTAATTTGACAGTAATATAAAAAGAAGGTATAATGATAATTTCTATTTTCTTTTAATCACTACAAAATTTATCTTAATCCACGTATAAAAGAAGATGGTACAGTAACAGCATTATAATAAGGTATTTGGGCTAAAAAGTTGTGGATTCAGAAGAAAAATAATATCATAAATGTAATAAAGGAGGAGAAGGATGAGTAAAGATGAGAAAACAATCGATAATAAGAGAAAAGCTTTGGAACTCGCTTTAAATCAAATAGAAAAACAGTTTGGTAAAGGTGCGATTATGCGCTTAGGAGAAGATACAAGATTAGATGTGGAAGCTTTATCCACAGGAATTATTTCATTGGATAAGGCATTAGGTGTAGGAGGAGTACCCCGTGGAAGAGTAATAGAAATATATGGACCCGAAGCATCTGGTAAAACAACATTAACCTTAAGCATTATTGCTCAGACTCAAAATGGCGGAGGAATAGCTGCCTTTGTAGATGCAGAACATGCCTTTGATCCCACCTATGCTAAAATTATTGGGGTAAACCTTGATGACCTTTTGATTTCTCAGCCTGACACTGGAGAGCAAGCTTTAGAAATTGTAGAGGCTTTAGTTCGTTCTAACGCAGTAGATTTAATTGTTGTAGATTCGGTTGCAGCTTTAACACCTCGGGCAGAAATAGAGGGGGAAATGGGAGAGTCACAAATTGGTCTTCAGGCTCGTTTAATGAGCCAAGCTTTACGGAAACTTACTGCAGCTATTAGCAAATCACGCACGTGTGTAATATTCATTAACCAGATAAGGGAGAAAATAGGCATTATGTTTGGTTCACCAGAGACTACGCCAGGAGGGAGGGCATTAAAGTTTTATTCCTCGATAAGAATTGATTTGAGAAAAATAGCCACAATATCAAATCAAGGAACAATTATAGGTTCACGTATAAAAGCTAAAATCGTTAAGAATAAAGTAGCACCTCCTTTTAAAAGTGCTGAATTTGAGATTATTTATAGTGAAGGAGTATCTAAGGTAGGAGCTTTAATTGATGCTGCTCAGGAATGTGGTTTAATAAAAAAATCAGGGAGTTGGTTTTCCTACAATAATAGAAACCTTGCTCAAGGAAGAGAACAGTTAAGAAGAATATTAAAAGAAGATAAAGAGTTGCAAGCTAAGTTGGAAGAAGAAGTAAGAAGAACAATCTATAAAGGAGGTTAATATGAAGCGCATTGCCATTTATTTTCTTTTTATATTTTTTATTTCAAATAGCCCTCTTTATTCTCAAGATTATAAGTTATTAGAAAGCTATACCACAAAAGTAGCACAGGAAATCGGGAAGACAGTAGTGTCTATAACTGCAGCTTCTTCCTATGGGGGGCCAGAAGAAGAGATATTGAGAAGATTTTTTGAAGATTTTTTTGGAAATATACCTAATGACTATGGGAGATTTGTCTTAGGGAGTGGATTTATTATTGATAAAGATGGTTATATTCTTACTAATGCCCATGTGGTAAGTGGAGCAAAAGAGATAAGAGTTACGTTATATGATGGGAATGAGTATAATGCTATTTTAAAAGGTAAAGACCTTCGTACAGATTTAGCTATTATAAAAATAGAGGCTAGTAATCTGCCTGTAGCAAAGTTGGGAGATTCCAATAACTTAAGAATTGGACAGTTTGTTATGGCGTTAGGTAATCCCTTTGGTATTTCTACTCAGTATCAAAACCCTCAGCCTACTGTAACATTGGGAGTGGTCAGTGCTTTGCATCGATATCTTCCTGTAGCTTCAGGACGTGCCAGTTTTGAAGATTTAATCCAAACCGATGCTGCTATTAATCCAGGGAATAGTGGGGGGCCGTTAGTAAATCTTGATGGAGAGGTTATAGGAGTTAATGCAGCTATAATTACTCGCTCAGGAGGTTATGAGGGTGTAGGATTTGCCATACCTATAAATAAAGCAAAGAGGATATTAAATCGGTTAATAAGAGGAGAGAAAGTTCTTTATGGGTGGTTAGGGGTAAGCATCCAGAATTTAAATGATGATTTAAGGAGCTATTTTGGAATAGAGGAGAAAAAAGGTGTTATTGTTGTAAAAGTGTTTAAAGATTCTCCTGCAGATAAGGCCGGGCTTAAAGAAGGTGATTTAATTATAAGTTTTAATTCTCAACCTGTAAATGATAGTAGAACTCTTGTAAGTCTTGTTACAGAATCTCCCGTCGGTAAAGTAGTTCCTATAGAAATTTTAAGAAATAGAAAAGAAATAAGAATAGATATAAAAATTGGTGCACGGCCCGAAGGTATCGAGAAAGTCCAAGCTGTAGAGATTACTACTTTCAGAGGGATGGAAATAGAAGATTTGACTCCTTATTTAAAACAGAGATTTAGAATAAAAGAAAAAGAGGGAGTAATTATTGTAAGTGTTGATGATGGTTCTCCTGCTCAAAAAGCAGGGCTACAAATAGGTGATTTGATTATAAGGATAGGAGACAAAAGAATAAGAAATAAAGATGATTTTGAAAAAGCCATATTAGGTATTAAAGGTAATTGTTTAGTAAAAACCAATCGAGGGTATTTTGTATTAAAAGAAGAGTAATTGGAAGAGTTTAAAAAAGCATTAAATTATTCCTTTCTCCTTCTAAAATATAGGGCAAGATCCGAGAGAGAAATTATTGGTAGATTAAAGAAAAAAAATTTTTCTTTGTCTGCTATAAAAAAGACAATAAATTTTCTTAAAGAAAAAGGTTACTTAAATGATAGTGAATTTGTCTCTTCATTTATAAGGGAAGAAATAAGAAAAGGGTTTGGAAAGAGCAAGATTTATTTTAAACTAAAAAGTCTTGGCGTTGAGGAAGATATAATTAAAAAAAAGATAGATAGTATAGATACAGCCCATTATAAAGAGAAAATAAAAAAAATCATTGAAGGACTTAGCAAACGTTATAGTACTTCAAAAAATAAAAAAGGAAAAATTGTTCGCTATCTATATCAGCGAGGTTTTGCATTGGAAGACATAATAGAAATATTAGATGAATACAGATAAACTAAGAGAAAAATATTTATATTTTTTTGAAGACAAAAAACATACAATTTTTCCCTCTGATTCTTTAGTATCACTGGACCCTACTGTTCTTTTTACACCTGCAGGAATGAACCAATTTAAACCTTATTTTCTAGGGGAGAAAAAAGGATTGAAACGCACTGCTTCTTGCCAGAAGTGTTTACGAACAGCAGACTTAGAGAAAGTAGGTAAAACGCCTTATCATCATACATTTTTTGAAATGTTGGGAAATTTTTCTTTCGGAGACTATTTTAAAAAAGAAGCCATAGAGTTCGCCTGGGAATTTCTTACCTCTTCTTTAAACATAAAAGAAAAATATTTATGGGTTTCTGTTTATTATCAGGATAAAGAGACATATAATATCTGGAAAGAGTGCATCGGTATCCCTAAAGAAAAAATCATAAGTCTAGGGGCAGACGATAATTTTTGGCCGCCTAATGCTCCTGAGAAAGGGCCTGATGGTCCTTGTGGACCGTGTTCAGAGATATTTTTTGACCGCGGTAAAGATAAAGGATGTTTAAAAGATACCTGTAACCCTACCTGTGGTTGTGGAAGATTTGTAGAGATATGGAATCTTGTGTTTACCCAATTTAATAGAAAAGGGAAAAATAAATTAGAACCTTTACCCCAGAAAAATATAGATACAGGAATGGGGTTAGAAAGAATGGCTTCTGTACTACAGAATAAAGATTCTAATTTTGAAATAGATATTCTTAAACCTCTTATTATTTATACTTATGAGATATTAAAAGTAAAAAATATAGATAAATTTCCTATTAATTTAATAAATACTATTGTAGACCATGCACGGGCAGTAACTTTTGCGATATGTGATGGGGTATTCCCTTCCAATGAAGAGAGAGGATATGTGGTAAGAAAACTGATTAGAAAAGCATTATGGAATGGATACACTCTTGGATATAAGAAAGCATTTGTACATAAATTAGTTAAAGAATGTGGGAAAATAATGCAGAGAGTTTATCCAGAAATATTAAAAAACAGTGACAGAATTGCCAATGTTATACTAATGGAAGAAGAAAAATTTCTTTCTACTATTGAAGGAGCAAAATCACAATTTAGTATAATAGTTGATCAATTAAAGAGAGATTCTATAGATGTAATAGATGGAGAGATTGTTTTTCGGCTGTATGATACATATGGTTTACCTTTAGAACTGACAAAGGAAATGGCTTCTCAGAGGAATCTAAAGTTAGATGAAGACAAGTTTTATGAGTTACTTAAGAAACAAAAAGAATTATCTCGTAAGAAGAGTATGTTTACAGGAACTATTTTCGCAAAAGAAAGCTACAGCCTTAAGAATAAAAGTGAATTTAAAGGTTATGAAAGTCTTAGAGAGAAAGCAAAAATAGTAACCCTTTTAAAAGAGAAAAAAGAAGTTGCAATGCTAAAAGAAAATAATGAAGGTATCGTTGTCCTAAATAAGACTCCTTTTTATCCTGAGTCAGGGGGACAACTTGCTGATAAGGGGTATATCCAGACTAAGAATGGCAAATTTGTTGTAGAGTATGTTCAGAAAAATAATGAGGTTATTCTTCATATAGGAAAGGTAATTTCGGGGAAAATAGAAAAAGGAATATGTGAAGCTGTAGTGGATAAGCAAAGAAGAGAAGCTCTTATGCGTGCCCATACAGCAACTCATCTTTTACAGTCAGCCTTAAGGAATATTTTGGGAGAACACATAACTCAACAGGGTTCTCTTGTAGATGTTGACCGTTTACGCTTTGATTTTACTCATCCCAAAGCTTTAACCGATGAGGAAATAAACCTTATAGAGGAAAAAGTAAATCAATTTATTATAAGAGGCGATGATGTTATAAAAGAATATCTAAATTTGAATGAAGCACGAAAAAAAGGAGCATTAGCTTTTTTTAAAGAGAAATATAAAGATATTGTGAGAATGGTTTCTATTGCTGATTATAGTAAAGAATTATGCGGGGGGACTCATATTGATAATACTGCTTGTATAATATTATTTTATATTTTAAGTGAATCTTCGATAAGTAGTGGAGTAAGAAGGATTGAGGCTGTTGTAGGGAAGGAGGCGTTAAGAAAAGCGTTGTTTTATAAAAATATAGCTAAAGATCTTTCTTATTTATTAAAAGTTAAAGAGGAGGATATAGCAGAAAAAGTAATGATTTTGCAGAAGACAGTTAAAGAATATGAGATAAAACTAAAATCTTTAGAGAAAGATTTATTGTCTCTACAATTAGATAACATTATAAAGGAGTCTACAGATATAAAAGGAAAAACTTTATTTATTATAGAGCTTAAGAACAAGAATTATACTCAATTACTTCATCTTGCAGATTTAATTAGGAGTAGATATCATAATTCACTTGTATTTATAACCTCTTCTTTAGAAAAATATGATATATTCGTTTTTGCTATTACAAAGAAAGTATATGAGGAAGGTTTTTCGTTAAATAGATTCTTAAAACAATACAGAGATTCTCTGGGAATAAGAGGAGGAGGGAAGAATCTTATATCACAGGGGAAATTAGTTAAAAAGCTTGATAAAAAATTGTTGCAAGAAACAATAAGAGATTTTATAAATAAAAGTAATATATGAAAGTACTTCGCAATATAAATAGTCTTGAGAAGCTGCTGGAAAAGCGACGAAACTGTAAAAAGAGAGTTGAAGAACGTGTTTATAAAATTATAAAGAATATAAAAGAAAAGGGAGACGAAGCTATCTTAGAGTATACCAAAAAGTTCGACAAAATCAAATTATCACCTAAAGAATTGAAAGTAAGCGAATCAGAAATAAGCTCTGCTTTTAATGAATTAAATTCTGAACTCATTTCTTCTATCAAATCAAGTATAGATAATATATATAAGTTCTATAGGCCACAGATTCCTAAGCCTATGACCATCAAAGAAGATAACGGGAAAATATTGAAAGTGAAATATAATTCTATTGAGAAGGTAGGAGTTTATGTGCCCAGCGGTACCGCACCTTTAGTCTCTACAGTATATATGTGCGTAATTCCTGCTTTAGTTGCAGGCGTTAGAGAGATAGTCTTAGTGTCTCCTCCTAATAAGCAGAAGTTGCTTAATCCTTTTATTCTTGCTGTAGCTTCTATGCTTAAAATAAAAAATATATATAAAGTAGGAGGTGCTCAAGCAATTGCTGCTTTAGCATATGGGACAAAAACCATTCCTAAGGTTGACAAAATAGTTGGACCAGGGAATGAGTTTGTTACTGAAGCAAAACGCCAGGTATTTGGAAAGGTAGATATAGATATGTTAGCAGGTCCTTCGGAAGTAGTAATAGTTGCCAGCAGAAAGGCAAACATTGAGCTTATTACCGTTGATTTAGAAGCCCAGATGGAACATAGAGGAGGGTTGGGCATTGTAATAACAAATTCAAAGAGAGTTATGAAGGAGTTGCGTAAATCTAAAATACCTGGTTTTGTAATGAGAGTGAAAAAGTTAGAAGAAGCTATAGCAATAGTAAATAAAATAGCTCCTGAACATTTAGAACTTTTTACACGACGGCCATCTTCTTTACTAAAGAAGATAAATCATAGTGGAGCAATATTCTTAGGAGAAAACTCCCCTGTTGCTTTAGGTGATTATACAGCAGGATGCAGTCATGTGTTACCTACTAATGGCACTGCAAGATTCTTTTCATCATTGTCAGTTAGAGATTTTCTAAAGGAAATTCATATTATAAACTATACAAAGAAGGCATTAACAGATGAATTTCCCATATTAGAAAAGATTGCTAGTTTAGAGGGTATGCAAAAGCATATTGAGAGTGTAAGAAAAAGAATATCATAGTAGTTAAGAAAGGAAGGAGGAAATGCGTAGAAGTACAGTGAAAAGAAAAACAAAAGAAGTAGATATTACCATTAGGCTTAATATCGATGGTAAAGGTAGATATAATATTGATACCGACATAGACTTTCTTAATCACATGCTTTCTTTATTAGCAAAGCACGGCTCATTTAATCTTGATATAAAAGCAAAGGGAGATATAAATGTAGATATTCATCACACTAATGAGGATATAGCAATTAGTTTAGGCACAGCATTTCTTAAATCTTTAAAAGATAAAAGAGGTATACAGCGGTTTGGGGATAGTTTAGTATGTATGGATGAAGCTTTAGTAAGATGTGTAATTGATATTAGTGGTAGGTCTTATCTTAAAATAAAACCCAAAAAATTACCACGGGAATATTCTAAAACGTTTATGAAGCGCCCTCTACAAAACAGAGAATATACCTATTCCTATTTTAAACAATTTTTAAAAGGATTTGTCGATCATTTTAAAATTAATCTCCATTTGGATGTCTTAGAAGGAGAAGATTTTCACCATATTATTGAGGCTTCTTTTAAGGCTTTAGCAATAGCTATTAAGAAAGCAGTAAGGATTGGGTCAAGAAAAAGATCTCTTCCTACAACAAAAGGAAGAATTGATTAAGAATTACCCTGCTTAATTTCACCAGACCAAATATGATTGTAATAGTAGATTATGGTATGGGAAATATAATGAGTGTTGCTAAGGCAATTAGGTGGTTAGGTAGAAAAGTCGAGGTAACAGATTCACCTAAGGTAGTAAAGAAAGCAGAAAAAATAATTCTTCCCGGAGTAGGGCATTTTAGTAGAGCGATGAAAGAATTAAAGAAAAGGCATTTATTAGATATTTTCAAGGATAAGATAGAAGAGAAGACTCCTTTTTTAGGAATATGTTTAGGGATGCAGCTTCTCTTTAAATATAGCGAAGAAGCAAAAAATCTACATGGTTTGGGTATTATAGAAGGAGAAGTAAAAAAATTCCCTTTCTCTCATCTTACTATTCCTCATATGGGATGGAATAAAGTTTATATCAACTATAACCATTCAGATATTAAAAGGAGCGCCCCTTCTTTGTTGAAATCGATTCCCAATCAAAGTTATTTCTATTTCGCTCATTCATACTATTGTAGAGTTGAAGATAAAAGTTGTATTCTTACAACAACATTGTATGGAATAAAATTTGTTTCTTCTTTTCACAGAGACAATATCTGGGGTGTGCAATTCCATCCTGAAAAAAGCCAGAGATTGGGGTTAAAATTATTAGATAACTTTCTAAAATTACGTTGATTATTTTTTAGATTATGATTGTTATTCCTGCCCTTGACCTTTTGGATGGTAAAGCAGTAAGGCTTTATAAAGGAAAAAAGGAATATTGTAAGGTATATGCAGATAACCCCCTTTGTATAGTAAAAAAATGGAAAGAGGAAGGAGCGAAGCTTATACATATTGTAGATTTAAATGCTGCTTTTGGAGAGGGAGATAATATGAGAATAATAAAAAAAATCATAAAAGAGAAAATTAATATTGAAATTGGAGGGGGTATAAGAAATATAAAAAAGGCGAAAGAATTTATAGATTTAGGAGTAAAGAGAATAATTATTGGTTCAAAGATAACGGATAGATATTTTCTTTCTCAACTCATAAAAAATTTTTCCCAAAAAATCGCTGTAAGTATAGATGTTTTTAGAGGAAGGTTTATGCGGTTAGGCTGGAGGAAAAATTCCGGTTATTCAGTATCAGAAATTATATCGTATGTTATAGCCCAAGGAGTTAAGTGGATAATTTATACAGATATACATAGAGACGGAACGCTTAAAGGAGTAAATATTAATCGCCTCAAACCTCTTATAAAATATAAAGATGTAAATTTTATTATTTCCGGAGGAATAAATTCAATTAAAGATATAATCTTAATAAAGAAACAAATACCTTTTATAAAAGGTGTAATCATCGGAAAAGCCCTCTACGAAAACCACATAAGTTTGAAAGAAGCTCTGCGTCTAACATGATAAAAAATAAAATCTGCGCCTTTATGAGTATATTTTTCGTGGATTTTTTTTATCTGTATGCCCAACAGATAACACTCAATCCCATTGTGATAAATAAAGATGAAATGGAGGCATTCAATGTTATTGAGAGTAGAAATTCCGAATATGGTTATTCTAAATCCGTTGAGGAATACTTGGAATTCTTTAGTGAGCTTGATTTACGAAAGAGAACAGGTAATGGGTTACAACAGGATATTTCTCTGAGGGGTTCTACTTTCCAAGATAATAAAGTAAATATAAATGGAATAGATGTAAGCGACCCCCAAACAGGACATTATAGCTTAGAAATTCCCTTTACAAGATATGACATAGAAACAATAAAAATTGAACCCAATTCCCAGACAGTTAATTTTTATATAAAAGAACCTTTAGGTAAAGGTATATTTCTTGAACATATGTGGGGAGAGCATGCCTTCTTTAACACTCTTCTGGCTTTAAATTTCCCCCTCCTAGAGACAAAAAATAGACTATCTTATGAACATAGAAAATCTAAGGGAGATCGTCAGGATACTGATTTTTATATTCGTAATCTGTCTTTTTCTTCTTTTTGGGAGAAAAACAATAATAAGATAAATTTTATTTTTGCTACTACCCAGCGTGAATTTGGGGCAGATAGTTTTTATAGCGCGTCTTTTCCTCAAGAAGAAGAACATATAAATCAGAAGCTGTTTATTATTCAGACAGAAAGAGTTAAAGAAAATTACTCTTTTAAGAGCCACATATTTTTAAGAAGACATACAGATAAGTTTATTCTTAAAAGAGATGACCCTTCTTTTTATACAAATTACCACACTACATATAGATATGGCTATGAGTCTAAATTGTCATTTAAAGAAGTTTCTTTTTCTTTTGGTATTGAGAAAGAAAAGATTACTAGCACCAATCTTGGCAATCATGGTCGTTACAAAAAAGATATATCAGTGAGATTAAAACACACAATTAATCCTTTATCCTTCACTATAAACATTGTTCAAAGCTATTATGATAATTTTGGCTGGCTAAATGCAACAAATATCACAACAACTTACACATTAAAGAAGAATATAAATTTAAATTTTATCTTCTTTCGCTTCTGGCGTTCTCCTTCATTTACCGAACTCTACTATGAATCTCCTGTTAACAAAGGAAATGATAAACTGCAAATTCAGAAATCAAAAAACTATGAAGTTAGTATTGATTATGAAATATTTGAAAAAATTAATCTAAAAACAGGTATTTTCTTCCGAAGTCAATCCAATACCATTGATTGGATAAAGGAAAATGACTTTTCTATCTGGGAAGCAACTAATGTAGGAGAAGTCAAGGCAAAAGGGGCAACTGCATTGTTGAATTTCAAGTTTAAAAACAACTTGATAAAAAAAATCTTATTAAACTATACATATCTTATTCTTGATAAAAAAATCCTTATTATGCATCAAAATATGCTTTTGACTATGTAAAACATAAAATAACTTGTCTTTTTGCGATAAAAATTAAAGGTTTTACAGTCAACTCTTTACTATTTTTTTTACACCCTTTAGAGAGAAAAGAGTATTGTATATTAGATATAAAAATATCTAAAAAAATGAATGACAATATAAGTATATTTATAGAGGGAAGTAATATTTTCAATACGGGTTATGAATCCCTAAAGGGTATAAAAGGAGATGGACGTTGGTATAGATGTGGGGTAACCCTGCATTTTTAACTATCTTTACTCTCTTTATATTTATTAATATTTTTATTTTATGATATAATATGATTAATGAGAAAAAGAATAATAATCATTATTATAACTATAACAATAGGAATAACTTCTGTTTTCTATTGGAAATCTTATAATAAAATAAGAAAAAATACTGTTGATAATTCATCTTTTAATTTATCTTTTCTAGAAATAGAAAATTATATCTTTACCAAGATCAACAATAATGAAGCGTTGTTAAGGATATACGGAATTAATAATAGCAATAAGGCAGTAGGTTATTTTCCCATCGTGATTCACTATTATTCCCAGAAGGGTAAGCTTTTGGGGTGTGATAAGGTTGATTTGTTAAAAAATAACAAAGTAATATTAAAACCTAAAGGAAGATTTAATATTGAGATTCATATTGTTTATCCTGAAGACGCAGAGAAAGTAAAGGTGATGATAGATAAGGAATAAAAATATGGAAAATAGAAGAAGATTTTTGAGATTTGAGACAGAAGATTTTTTAGAGATTAGACCTTTGAATGAAGTGGCGCGATATACCAAAGGAAAATCATTTAATTTAAGCCTTATGGGAATATGTTTTTTCTCTGAGATTGAATGGGAAGTAGGGCAAGTTCTTTTAATTGACTATTTTATACCCCAAGAGCTTGATTCTGTAAAATTAAAAGTTGTGGTAGTATGGTCAGAATTTATAGATAGCAATAAAGGATATATTACAGGAGCGCAAATCATTGATATTGAGGAAGATAAAGAAAATAAATTTGTCAATTATTATTTCCAAAAGTTAAAAGAAAAGTTTTTTTAATTTTTTTTAATGTCCTCCTTTTACGCTTTCATAGACTACAATGAAAGAGGTATTCTTTAAAAAAACTACACGCAGTGAACTTATAAAGAATTCCGATATAATAATTAATTTATTAAAGACAGCTAATTTTTATGAAGAGATTAAAAAGAACGATTTTGTGGGAATAAAGATTCACTTTGGTGAAAGAGGAAATAAATCCTTTATTAACCCAAAGTTTTTTAGGCCACTTATTAAGATTTTAAAAAATATACCCACCAAGCCATTTTTTTTTGATACCAATACACTTTATAGAGGAAAGCGTAATAATGCTATTGACCATATAAATCTTGCAAAAGAACATGGCTTTTATGCTTTGAATATACCTATCTTAATAGCTGACGGCATAAAAGGCAATGACTATATTGAAGTTACAATTGATAAATATCATTATAATAAGTGTTTTATAGCTTCTTTATGGAGAGAAATTGATTTTATATTCTGTGCTTCCCATTTTACGATGCATATGCTTACAGGATTTGGTGCAGCTATTAAAAACTTAGGTATGGGTAT
Source organism: uncultured Planctomycetia bacterium (assembly GCA_964635565.1). GTDB lineage: Bacteria > Omnitrophota > Gorgyraeia > Duberdicusellales > 4484-171 > CAZWON01. Next base: position 15,817 of record CAZWON010000018.1, on the reverse strand, counting down.
AGCTTCACGACGAGGGAAACTTGCTCAGCACTGTAATATATCTCCTTCTATAAATAAAAAACAATGTATAGGATGTGGAATATGTGCCGATAACTGTCCTACTTCTGCTATAAAGAAACAGCAATCCTTCTATACTATTATAAATGAATTGTGCATTGGGTGTGCTCAATGTATAAGTATTTGCCCCCAAGAAGCAGTAAAGATTAACTGGTCGGAAGAGTATGCACTTCTTCAGGAGAAAATGGTAGAATATGCTTATGCTGCAAGCAATAATAAACGCTGTGCCTATTTAAATTTTTGCATATTTATTACAAAAGAATGTGACTGTATGAATAAAGAAAATAATGGATTTGTGGAAGATCTGGGGCTTTTATTCGGATACGATCCTGTGGCTGTGGATAAGGCAAGCGTAGATCTGTTAATAAAGAGAGAAAAGATTGATGTAATTAAACAGATTCACCCTAAAGTTGATTACAATCATCAGTTCCTATATGCTGAAAAAATAGGCTTAGGAGATACAAAATATACTCTTATAGAAGTAGATTAGTTGCGCCTTTAAGCTAATTCTTCCAAGATTATGCAAAGCAATCAGAAATACTCTATAGAATCTCCCGAAGTAGTTATTGTAGAAGCCTCTGCAGGGACAGGAAAGACATATGAGTTAGCCCGCCGTTATATTCAACTTCTTATTAATTTTTCTAATAAAGAAAAGATACCAATTCAAAATATCCTCGCAATTACCTTTACCAACAGAGCTACATTAGAGATGAAAGAAAGGATATTAGATTTGTTAAAAAAGATTGCATTGGGGTCTTTATCTTCAGATGAAAAAAGTAGTCTTTTCCCTTTTTTAAATATGAATAAAAAAACCATTAAAGATAAAGCAAATAAAATAATGGATGAATTGATAAAGCACTATAGCCTTTTTCAAGTCCAGACAATAGATAGTCTTATAAATACTATTCTTTTGAGTTCTGCCTTAAAAATTGAGCGTTCTGCAAGCTTCAGAATTATGAAAGAGTATAATGAGCATCTTGCCTATTCTTTAGATATAGTGGTAGAGAAAGCCAATAATGATAAAAATATATTAAAAGTCTTTGAAGATTTTATTGAACATTATCTCTTTATAGAAAACCGCACTTCATGGTTTCCTAAACAGGATGTTTTCAATCTGATGAAGTTTCTATTTTCTTTAGATAATCACCATAGTTACACCCTTAATATTCGTAACATATCTAATGCAGAAATATTAAAGACTAAAAGTGAACTATATAATGCAATAAAGAATTTATCTTACAATTTACCCAAAGGTATGAATGAACGAGCAAAAAAGAATATATTAAAATTTATAGAGCCAGAGAACAAATATTTTGATATAGAAAGAATACCTTCTATTTTTAAAAATACTTATCCTCCTATGAACAAAGGAAGGACGTGCTCTAATTATGTTATAAGAGAATGGGAAAAAATTAATAAAAAAATATGTCGTCTGGCAGAATTAGAAGCATACAAGTCATTCGCTGCCTATATAGAGTTGTTTTTTATGGTTTTAAAGGAATTACATAGAATATCTCAAAGAGAAGATATTCTCTTTTTAGAAGAGTTAAATAAAAAAACTTATTTGTTGTTTAAAAAAGAAATGAGTATCCCTGAGTTGTATTATCGGATGTCTATGAGGTTTTCTCATTATCTTATTGATGAGTTCCAAGATACCAGCTTATTGCAATGGCTTAATCTAAAACCTATGATTGAAGATGCTCTTTCTTCAGGAGGAACGCTTTTTTATGTAGGAGATAAGAAACAGGCTATATACCGTTTTAGAGGAGGGGAAGCAAAATTATTTGATGAGATAAGAAAGGAGTTTAAACACTTTAATCCTAAACTTCGCCTTTTGAGAAAAAACTGGAGGAGTCAAAAGGCAATTGTGGAGTTTAATAACTATATTTTTTCTGAAAGGAATTTAAGAAGAGCTCTTCTAAATATAGACTTTTTGAAAAGTAACCCCTCTTTAGTTGATAAGGTTCTAAGAGTTTTTAAAGATTCAAAAGAGGAATATTTATCCAAGAACATTTATGGATATGTTAGGATAGAGAAAATAGATGGTGTTGATTCAAAAGAGATAGAAGAAATTACCCACGCAAAGCTTATAAGCCTTTTGTCGGAATTGCATAAACGTTTATTTGCATATCGAGATATTGCTATCCTTTGTCGAAATAATAATGAGTTAGAGAAAGTAACAGCATGGCTGTTGGAAAATAATATACCGGTGGAATCAGAAAAAACTTTAAGCATTGTAGAGAATCCTTTAATAAAAGAAATAATATCATTCCTAAAATTCCTTAACAACCCTATTGATGATGTAAGTTTTGCTTCTTTTATTTTAGGAGAAATCTTCAGGAAAAAGGCAGGTTTATCTTTAAATGAAACAATGGAGTTTATTTTTAATTTAAATAAGGAAAAATCCCCTATAGGATTTTCTTTATATCATGTCTTTAGAAACAAATATTCTTCTATATGGAAAGAAAATATCGAGATGTTTTTTAAGAATGTAGGATTTATTTCTCTCTATGAACTTATAATAAGCATTTACACCCATTTCAATATCATGGAAAATTTTAATAAAGAGCAAGCATTTTTTATGAAATTAATAGAGTTAGTGAAAGAAAAAGAAGATGAATATCTTGGGTTAGAAGATTTTCTTTCCTATCTTTCTTCGGCGCCGAAGGATGATTTATATGTTACTATTACAGAAACTAATTCAATACATGTACTTACTATACATAAGGCAAAAGGGCTTGAATTTGATGTGGTAATTCTTCCTTTTCTTGGCATAGAGATAATACCTCAATATGGAAATAGAAAGAGTAATTGTTTTCTAAATATCTATAACAATAAACTTGAATTAATCCGCATTACAAAAAAATATAAGATGTATTCAAAAAAACTTCAGAATATCTATAAAGACGCCTATATTAATTCTTTAATTGATGAGTTAAACACTATTTATGTTGCTTTTACTCGTCCCCGATTAGAACTTTATATATTTCTTCCTCATAAAATTGGCAATATGTACAATAAAGCAAAATATTTTATAGAAAATAAAAAATATGAATGGGGAAAACCGCGTTTATATAAGCGTAAAGAAAAAAGACATATGATAAAATATTTATCTCCTTCTAAATATCAGGATTGGATTAAATTCTTAAAGGATGAGGTAGTCCATAAAGAAGAGCTTCTTAATAGAGATAGAATCATTTATGGTAATATAATACATCTTGTATTGTCTTATATTGGTGATATCTCAGGTACGAATATGAAGTTAGCAGTTAAAAATGCTATTGAAAAAACAAAATGTATATACCCCTCTATTAAGATACATTATTTAGAAAAACAAATAATGAGAGTGCTGAATGAAGAAAAAGTACGTCCTTTTTTCTTTCTAAAAGGAGGAAGAGTATATACAGAGAAAGAAATCGTAACAAAGAGTGGCCAAACACGTCGCATAGACCGCCTTATTATCAAAAAGAAAGAAATGTGGATTATTGACTATAAAGTATCTTACAGTTCTATAAAAGACGATGAGAAACAGATGAAAGAATATATGGAAATTCTAAACGAGTTTTATAAGAAGTATAAAATAAGGGGATTTTTACTATATTTAGATATAATAAAAGTAAAAGAAATTGTTTAAATGGAAAGAATAATTTCTTTTGGTTTTGGAGAGAATTTTATTGATAGGTTATCTACATTCATAGTAGATAATTTTCCCACAAAGAATAATGATTTTAGCAATATTCTTTGTGTTTTTGGGGGGAAACGTCCCGCATTATTTTTGAAACACCAATTGGCAAATAAAATAAAAAGTGTATTCTTCCCTCCAACTATATTTTCGATGGATGAATTTGTTGAATATATTGTCTCTAAAAAATTTCTTATAAAAAAAATTAAAGATCTAGATGCTTATTATCTTATATATTCAATTGTTAAAGAGAAGGAATCACAAATACTTAAGGGAAAAAAGGAGTTTAATGAATTTTTACCATGGGCAAAAGAAATTGTATCATTCATAGAGCAGTTAGAATTAGAGGATATTTCTGATAAGTCCCTTAGGAGAGTGGAAAAGAGTGCGGATATAGGTTACGATATTCCCCATAGTGTAAATGTTTTATTGCAAAATATTAGTTCCTTACGCAAAGATTATTATCAAGCCTTAAAAAATAAAGGTCTTTTTACACGAGGAAGACTTTATTTATATGCAGCAAAAATAGTAGAAGATATTGATTTTAGAGAATTTAAAGAAATAATTTTTTGTAATTTCTTTTATCTCCATACCACAGAAAAAAATATTATAAAAAAAATTTACAGGAAAAATAAGGGTATTCTTATCTTCCAAGGGAATGAGAGTGAATGGTCAGTATTAAAAAGCAATGCACAAAATTTAGGGGTAACCTTATTAAATGCCAGCGGTAGTATTCAGAATAAGCCCCAAATATCTATATTAAGTGGGGTTGATTTACACAGTCAGATAGGATTAGTCCAAGAAGTATTAAATAACTTAAATAACTTAAATAATACCGTTATTGTTCTTCCTCAGCCAGAGGCAGTTATTCCTCTGGTTTCTGCGATTTCATCATTTACCAGAAACTTTAACATCTCATTGGGATATCCTCTTAAAAGAACACCAATTTTTGAATTATTTAATATTTTTTTAAAAGCCCAGGAGACTAAGAAGAACGGTAAATATTATTCTCCTCATTACATTAGAATCTTGCGTAATCCTTTGGTAAAGAATTTAAAACTTGCATCTAAGCGAGAGATAACCAGGGTAATTGTTCATAAGTTAGAGGAGATTCTTAAAGGTATTATCCCCAATGAACTAGGCGGTTCTTTATTTATTAAACTGGCTGATATAGAGAACTCTCATGAACTTTACGTTTCAGTCCGGGATACCCTTCGTAATATGAAAATTAGTAGCGCACTTAAGGAGTTAAAAGAAATAGTTTTGAAACTCCATCAATTATTTTTTTATTCATTCGAAAGAGTAAATAATTTTAAATATTTTTGCGAAATTACAGAGAAGATTGTTAACATCCTTCTTGAGAAAAGTATGATAGGAAGTTTTCCTTTTAATCGTCTTGCATTAGACAAAGTATTTGCTATTAATGAAGAAGTTGTTTCGTCGATATTTTGCGAGCATAAATTTTCTCCCTTAGAGATATTTTCAATCTTTTTAAAAAAATTAGAAGATGAGGTTATATCTTTTAAGGGCTCCCCCTTAAAGGGCTTACAAGTATTGGGGTTAATGGAAACTCGCTCTTTGGATTTTGATAATGTTATAGTAATAAATGTTAATGAAGCCTCATTGCCCAAGTTAAAGGTGTGTGAGCCTTTAATACCAAGAGAAGTGATGTTAACCTTAGGTATTAATAGGTTAGAGAAGGAAGAAGAAATTCAAAGGTATCAATTTTTAAGACTTATCAGTAACTCAAAAAAAGCATTTCTCATTTATGAAGAAAATTCTAATAAAGAAAGGAGTCGTTTTATTGAAGAGATAATATGGAAAAGGCAAAAAGAGCTTAATAGGTTAGATATTTTTGATATACCTCGTGCTACCTTCGCTTTAAGAATTAGGCGATACAGAACTTTATCGTTTAAAAATAGGAAAATCATTGATTTCCTTAGGAAAACAGTTTATTCAGCAAGTAGACTGAATACCTACCTTAGATGCCCTTTACAGTTTTACTATCAATATGTTTTGAATCTGGATAAAAAAAGTGCTCCCCTTGAGGAACCTCAAGGGGAGGAGATAGGTAAATTTATTCATCAATTTTTAGAAGAAGTATTTCATTGTTTTATTGGTAAAAATCCTATAATTAATAAAGAATTTGAGAACAAGTTTATACAACACTTTGAAAACAAATTTTCTATTCTTTCACGAAGAATGAAAGCAGATTCTTTTCTTCTTAAAAAAATAATTAAGAATCGTCTTAAGAAGTTTTTAGAGGAAGAGAAAAAATCTCCTCATAAAGAAATATTATGCTTAGAAAAAGAATTTTCCGGTACTATCAACATTGAAGGAGAGTATTTTAATTTTGTTGCTAAAGTGGACCGCATTGATAAATACAGTGAGAATATTACTATTGTAGATTATAAGACAGGCTCTTCAGATGTTATACCTAAAGATATTTATCATCTTAAAAAGATGAAATTTAATAGAGAAAATATAAGAAGAAATATAAAATCTTTTCAACTCCCTTTATATTATATTATCATTCGTAAATATTTCCCTAACTCAAACATTGATGCTCAAATATATAATTTACGAACTATGGAGAAAAAAAGCCTTTTTCCACAAGACTATGGTAATGCCCGAGAATATTTAAGAATATATTATAAAGCGATAAAATCTATTATTCGGGAGATATTAGATCCCTCTATTCCTTTTACGCCAGATAGAGAAGATAGAAAATGCCATATGTGTTCTTTTATTTACCTATGTCGAGGTTAAATCGGGAGCGTCCAATTAACTGTTGCTGATTTTATTCTAACCCTCTATAATAGAGAGAGTTGTAAGAATTAAGAAAGGCAGACTAGCTTAAAGGGGGTTAGATAATATGATAAAAAGAAGAATAAGATGCATTTATTGTAGGAGTTTAGATACCAGAAAGCATAACAAAATAAAACGAGTGGAATTTTTCTTGAAATCAACGAAACAAAAAAAATACACAGAGATTTTATTGTAAAAAGTGCAAGAAAACATTTAGTTGGAGAAAACGCAAGCGAACTAAATACTCCCTCGATTTGCTCATTGAAGTAGTAAAACGGCACATAGAGGATAGAAGCAGTTATAGAGTTATTGCTAAGCGGCTTAGGGAGACAACAAAGAGTTTTATAAGCAAATCAACCATTCATAATTATCTAAAAGAAGTCTCTTTACGATCGCGTTCTTTGACAGATATGGTTAAAGATTTAAATCCTCATTTGACAGGTTTTTTACATCTAGACGGAAAAGGAATCAAATTAAAAGGCAGGCGTAAATGGGAACTAACTCTTTTTATCGCGCAGGATTCAGTAGGATTACCTGTGCATCAAAATTTGATAGAAGGAGAAAACAAACTGGCAATAATGAACTTCTTAGAAGTCTTAAAGGAAGAAATTAAATATCCTTTTAGAGGAATAATCTCTGATATGAGTGAGAATATAATCTATGCTGTAAAAGAGAAAACGCCCGAAATTCCTCACCAATTCTGCCTAATGCACCTTTTGCGAGGGATAGACAGGGTAATTAACTATCAGCATATTTACAACCAATTAAGCAAGCTTCTAAGGAGATTAAGGAGTCTAAAATCAGTTTTTGTGCATCCTTATTTAAGCAAGAAACCTTCTCTTTCAAAAGAACTGAAAGAAATTAAACAGAGGATTAAGGTATTAAAAACCAGACATAAAGATATGCTAAAGTTACGTAGATATCTTAGGATGTATGTATTGAGCAATTCACTTAATAAAGTAGATAATCGCCTTATGAAGCTAAAAAGACTAAGAGTTAAATTTAAGAAACAACGGAAAATTACCAACTTCCTTAATATGCTCATTAAATACCGAGATAACATATTTTGTCACCTTAAGTATTCATATATGCCATACACAAACAATCTGTTAGAGAATTTAATCAAGCAATATGAGAAACGGCTTAAAACAATGGAAGGTTTTGGACACGATTTAAACGCTATAGAAGGATATCTGAATCTAATGGCTATCTATCATTGCTTTAAACCTTATACTGATTGTAAGGGGCATAATAAGCGAAAGAATGGAAAGGCGCCTTTAGAGCTCGCTGGCACTTCAATAAAAGGGTTAGATTGGGTTCGTTTTTCTCTAAGAACTAACAACAGTTAATTGGACACTACATCCCCAAAATACTTGACCAACCCCTTCTTTCCTATATAATAAAATTCTAAACTTCTAATGTGTAGTGAAATTTACAAAAAACCTCTTCTGAAATTATAGGGAGGAAGGAAACTCACATCGAGCTTCTTAAGTATACAGAAAAAAAATGTTTATAGATAAATGTTACAAATATAAGATTTATTTTAAAGTTTCTGTATGATTAAAAAATAAGGAGAAGATAATGATAGAGAAGATTACAGAAATACTTAAAGTTAAATGCCAAGGTAAAAGTTACGAGAAATTGATAGAATTAAATAATTTTTTCCTCCATCAGTTTGTAGCAAAGTATATTGAATTATGTAATCCTCACTCTGTGTATGTATGCGACGATTCTTTAGAAGACAGACAATATATTCGCAATAAAGCCTTAGAAACAGGAGAAGAAAAGAAACTTGCTCTCGAGGGGCATAGTGTCCATTTTGACGGATATAACGACCAAGCTAGAGATAAAGCGAACACCAAATACCTGCTTCCTGCTGGTGTAGATTTAGGTATGTCTCTTAATACCACTGATAAAGAAACGGGATTAAAAGAAATACATAATTATTTTAAAAACAGTATGCTCGGAAAAGAAATGTACGTCCTGTTTTTCTCTCTCGGTCCGATAAATTCTGAATTTTCTATTCCCTGTGTTCAGATAACTGACTCCAGTTATGTTGCCCATTCTGAATATATATTATATAGAACAGGATATGAACAATTCAAAAAAATTGGTTCCTCAAAAAATTTTTTCCGCTATGTCCATAGCGCTGGTGAATTAGAGAATGGTGTGAGTAAAAATATGGATAAAAGAAGGATTTATATTGATTTAGAGAATAATATCGTTTACAGTGTAAATACCCAGTATGCAGGAAACACTGTAGGTCTAAAGAAACTTTCTCTAAGATTGGCTATCAACAAAGCATCTTCTGAAGGATGGCTTGCTGAACATATGCTTATTATGGGTGTACATGGGCCAAAAGGAAGAAAGACATACTTTACAGGTGCTTTTCCCAGCGCCTGTGGAAAAACATCGACTGCAATGTTAAGAGGTGAAACCATTGTAGGAGATGATATAGCTTATTTGAGAAAGAAAAAAGAAAAAATTTATGGAGCGAATGTTGAGTGTGGGATATTCGGTATTATCCGGGATGTTAACCCTCACGATGACCCTATAGTATGGGAAGTTCTTACTACACCAGGTGAAATAATCTTTTCCAATATCCTTGTAACAGACGAAGGCATCCCTTACTGGCTTGGTGATGGACGCAAAATACCCCAAGAAGGAATCAATTATTCAGGAAAATGGTATAAAGGGAAAAAGGATTCTAAAGGCAATGAGATTCTTCACGCTCATAAAAACGCCCGCTATACCGTAAGTCTTTATGCTCTAAAAAATGTGGATGCTAATCTTGATAATCCTGAAGGGGTATTAATTAAGGGTATTATTTACGGAGGAAGAGATTCCACTACGTGGCCACCTGTCCAGCAAGCATTCAACTGGACTCATGGAGTGATTACAATGGGCGCCTCACTTGAATCTGAAACAACAGCTGCTACTTTAGGGGAAGAGGGAATACAACAGTTTAATCCCATGTCCAACATTGACTTTGTATCAATTTCACTTGGCAAATATATTGAAAATCACCTCAAGTTTATCGAAGGAGTGAAACATCCTCCTTTGATTTTTGCAGTAAACTATTTCCTTAAAGATGAAAATGGCAATTATCTCACCGCTATGGAAGATAAGCGAGTGTGGATAAAATGGATGGAATTACGTGTCAATAATGATGTAGGAGCAATCAAAACACCAACAGGATATATACCCTGCTATGAAGACTTAAGGAGACTCTTTAAGGAAATACTGGGAAAAGATTATTCTCACAGTAACTACACAGCCCAGTTTACTGTACGGATCCCAGAAAATCTTGCCAAAATAGAACGTATCACCCAGATTTATAAAACGAAAGTATCCGATGCCCCAGATATTTTATTTAAAGTTCTTGAAGAACAGAAAAAAAGACTTAAAGACCTAAAAGTACGTAAAACTGGTTATGTTACCCCTGATTCATTACAAGAGCAGTTATAACTTATAGGACATAGTCATTAAAGACCAAAAAATCTGTGGTCTTGATTTTGTAAAGAGAAAAAAATACAAATAGGTGATAGAAAAAGAAGTTACACCTTAAAAGAACACCCATTTTTTCACAAAGAGTATTTATTATAGACAAAAAATAAAAAAGGAGGCATCTAAAAATGAATAACAAAGTTGTAGTAGGGATTGTTATGGGAAGTGACTCTGATTTAGAAATAATGAAAGAAAGTACGAGTATTCTTGATAAATTTGGTATAGGATATGAAATGAATATTATTTCTGCCCACCGTACACCTCACGTGCTACAGAAATACGCAACTGAAGCAGAAAATAAAGGGTTGAAAGTAATAATTGCTGGCGCAGGAAAAGCAGCACATCTTGCAGGTGTAATTGCTTCTTTAACTTCTTTACCTGTAATTGGAGTTCCTATAGAAACCCGCTTGGCAGGAGGATTGGATTCGCTTTTATCTATAGTGCAGATGCCTTCAGGAGTTCCTGTTGCTACCTTAACTATTGGAAAAACTGGCGCTAAAAATGCTGGTATTTTGGCAGCGCAAATATTGGGCATTAAATTTCCTCACATAAGAGAAAAAGTAAAAGAATATAAAGAAAAAATGGCTCAAGAGGTCTTAGAAAAAAATAAAATCATAAAAGAAAAAAAATCGATAGACAACACATAAAAAAACACACCGCAATTGCAATCTTCTAAGAAATTGACTATTTTGATTGTTTTTTAGGCTGAAAAATTATAAAAGAAAAAGTAGCCCCGGTAAGATTTGTCCCTATGATAGAAAACAGGTAGAACATACAAATTCCCTTTCATTTTCTTCTAACTTTACTTTAAAAGGTCGAAATTTTTTCTTGCACAGATTATCTTTAAGTTGTAGAATAAAAACACAGATAAGGCAGTCCTGAGTTTGAAAGGGGAATTTGGACGTAAAAACCGGCTAAACGTTAGCCCTGAAGAAAACTTCGGAGAAGTAAAACCTTCGCTTGATAGAGCGAAGGTTTTTGTATTTTAGAAAAAGAGGGGAAGAAATGTTAGAAAAATACTTAAAAAAATAATACCTTTTAAATTAAATAGGGTTCGAGAAATTATAAAACCCAATTTCTATTATCTTGAGAAAATTGAAGATTATCCTAATTTCGTAATTAGATACTGGTTCTACAGTAAAGATAAGACAGAGAAGAATAAAAAAAGAGTTTTTATAAAGAAAATGGAGAAATTATTAGATTACACAATGAAACATAAAGAATTTACTAGAAAAGAGTTTAAGAATCTTTGCCCTCGTACCAATAAAGACGGTGGTTGTGAATTTGCAGTAGCTGTGAGAATTCTTGAGTTTATGGAAATAGGGTGGTACGATATAAAAAATAGTATATTCAAAATTAATAAGTAATTTTTTTTATAGAGTACCTCCATTGAATAAAAGTAATATGCGATTAGAGATACAAATATTAAGCAGAAATAAGAGAATAACCTTGCCTTATAGCCATAATCATATTCTGCAAGGGTTTATATATTCACTAATGGAGGCTTCCCTGCGCAGAAGAGTTCATCAACAAGGGTTTCAGTATGAGAAGAGGAAGTTTCGCCTCTTTACTTTCTCGCGGCTTTATGGAAAGTTTAAGAATATAGATAATCAGTTTCATTTTACGCCGCCTGCAAGACTTATAATTTCGTCCTCTCAAAAAGAAATACTGCAAAGTATAGCAGAAAATCTTGTTAAAACAGAGAAGTTTTATATAGGCAAGAACGAAGTTTTTATAGAAAGTATAAATGTTTTGCCACAACCGGTGTTTAGGGGTAAACTTATAATCAAGATGCTTTCACCTATAACCTGTTATAGTACGTTAAAGAAAGCCGACGGCAGTAAAAAAACTTACTACTACTCTCCTTTTGAGCAGGAATTTCCATTGTTTATAAAAGAAAACCTTCGTAAGAAATTTCAACTTATATATGGTAGAGATAATGATTTTGAGTTTAATATCTCACCCTACAGGGTTTCTGCGAGGGATGAGAAAATAATTATTTACAACCGTAGCAGTACCGATAGGGGCACAGTAATAAAGGCGTGGATGGGATTCTACGAAATTTCTGGTTCACCAAGAGTTTTGAAATTGGCTTACGATGTAGGTTTAGGCGTTAAAAACCCTCAAGGGTTTGGGTGCTGGGAGGCTACATCTGTTGAATGATAGAAAAACAGTCGGGTATATCTTTAGGCTATAAGATAAGTCACAAACAACGTTATGAATAAGGATTTAAATGTAGAACTTAACGAACAATTTACAAAAGCTCTGGATATAATGGAGAATTCCAATAAAAGTATTTTTATTACCGGAAAAGCCGGTACTGGTAAATCTACGCTTCTTGAATATTTTCGCCAGCATACAAATAAAAAGATAGTAGTTCTTGCTCCTACCGGAGTAGCGGCTTTAAACGTTAGGGGACAGACTATCCATTCATTTTTTGGGTTTAAGCCAGATATTACAAAAGATAAAGTCAGAAAATTACGAAAGAGCAAACGCCGGATTATAGAAGAATTAGAAGCAGTAATTATTGATGAGATATCTATGGTCCGCGCAGACCTTCTTGATTGTATTGATATTTCTCTTCGGTTAAACCGCAATAAGAAAGATGAATCTTTTGGCGGGATGCAAATGATATTCATAGGGGATCTTTACCAGCTTCCTCCCGTGGTAACTTACAAAGAGAGGAATATTTTTAATAAATATTATTCAGGCGCCTATTTTTTTAATGCTAATGTATTCAGGGACATTCAGATAGAATTTGTTGAGCTTGAGAAGATTTACCGCCAGAAAGACGAACGTTTTATTGAAATTTTAAATGCGATACGTAACAATACTTTAACCGATACGCATATTGAAATTCTTAACAAATGCGTAGGCAGGGCCCTTTCAGGCTCAAGAGTTCCAGTTATAACCCTTACTACTACAAATAAAAAAGCCGAAGATATAAACAGGCGGCATTTAGAATCTTTGCATTCAAAAATATACACTTATCCTGCGTGTATAGAAGGGGAGTTTGATAAACGTTCTTATCCTGCACCAGAAAAACTGAGATTGGCAGTAGGCGCACAGGTAATGTTGGTTAACAATGATTCCTCTGGACGGTGGGTAAACGGAACATTGGCTAAGATTGTTGATATAGTAAGTAAAGATAAGGATGAAGATGATTTTGACAGAATTATGGTTAAACTCGCTAATGGCAGGATAAAGGAGGTTACCCCTTATACCTGGGAAGTATTCAATTTTTATTACAACGAAGAAGAAGCGAGAATAGAGACAGAGACAGTGGGGACTTTTACCCAATATCCTTTACATCTTGCATGGGCAGTTACTATACATAAAAGCCAGGGAAAGACTTTCCCTAAAGTTATAATAGACTTCAGCCGCGGGACCTTTGCGCCGGGTCAGGCTTATGTTGCTTTAAGCAGGTGCACTTCACTTGAAGGTATAAGCCTGGTAAAACCTTTTAAGAAAGGGTATGTTTTTACTGATAAGGAGATAGTAGATTTCCTTACTAATTATCAATATAAATTGTCTGAGGAGGAATTTGCTTTAGATGAAAAGATGAACTTTTTCACAGAAGCAATTGAGAAACAAAAAGATATAGAGATTGTATATTTAAAGCCAAACGGAGACAAAACCAGAAGAATTATAAGGCCCTGTAACCTTGGTGAGATGGTTTATAAAGACAGGGCTTTTGTGGGATTAAAGGCCTACTGTAGGAAACGCAGAGAAGAGAGAGTTTTCCGCATAGATAGGATACTTGAAATAAAAAAACCTAACTACACCTCGGAGGTGTAAATAAAGGAGGTTAAAGACGCCTTATCGGAAAGATCCATTAGTAACAGGAGAGGTTTATCATATTCTAACCAAAAGTATTGCTGGTTTTAAAATATTTAATATTAACAGTGATTTCCTAAGAATAAGGAGAGCATTACAGTATTATCAAGTAAAAAATCGTGTTTTAAAATTCTCTCAATTCTTAACTCTTAAAGAAGTTAAGAAGAAAGGCTTTGATAAGTGTGTTTCCTCTGTTATTTTACCAAAAGACAAAAATCTTATTCAAATCGTAGCTTATTGTATTATGCCCACTCATTTACATTTAATTTTAAAACAGTTAAAAGAAAATGGGATTTCTATATTTATGGGGAATCTCCTTAACAGTTATAGTCGATATTTCAATATTAGATATAAAAGAAAGGGGCCTTTGTGGGAAGGAAGATTTAAAAGTATATTGATTGAAAATGGTGAATATCTTTTACACCTAACTCGTTATATCCATTTGAATCCTACCACTGCTAATTTAGTGAGAAAACCTGAAGATTGGGAGCTTTCTTCTTATAAAGAGTATATATTAAATAAGAAGGACGCACTATGCGACTACTCGGATTTGCTTGATATTTCAAAAAAGTCATATAGAGAATTCGTAGAAGATAGAATTTCTTATCAAAAGGAATTGCATAAAATAAAGCGCCTCATTTTAGAATAAAATTACCTCTATCTACACCCCCGAGGTGTAAATAGAGGTGAGCGCGGGCATGATAAAAGAAAAGAGTAAAAAAGCGTTTATTTTTCAGGGTTTATATAAAAGATGGCCCTTCCAGGAGTTATGGCGATGGTTTTGTTCCCCGGGTAGAGAGGAAGATAGCAATATTAGAGACTCAATCTCTTTATACTTTTGCCAGAATCATAGTGAAATCGTTTGATTTTTGTTTTGACCATTGTTTTGGTTTTTACAGTAATATTGATAGTTATCACGACTCCTTTGATTCTTATGAATTGTTTGTAGATATAGGAGAGGGCGGGCTTGATTCTAACAGCAAAGGAGTTAAAAAGACAAAAGTAAAAGATGTTTTCTATGAGTATAAAAAGATGCTTTTTTTATTTGACTATGGAGATGGATGGAGATTCGTCATTGAGAGGGGAAAAATAGAAGAAAGCAGTAAAGATAAAAAATATCCATTTGTAGTAGATAAGAAAGGAACTGCCCCTTTACAGTATCCGCCATTAGAAGAAGAGCAGGATTCTTTTCAAAAGGAGGAGGAATAATGGGAAAAGATTATATAAGCGAAATAAGAAAAGAGTTTCCTTATATTAAACCTTTTGAAGAAGAAGACGAGGATATATGGTATGAGCAAGGATATAAATTTTTAGAAGAAGGGAAATTAGAAGAAGCAGAGAAAAGTTTTAAAAAACTACTTCTCGCTCAGCCTGAGCATCACGATGGATATGAAGGGCTTGCTAATGTATATTACACACAGGGAAGAACGCAGGAAGCCATTATGCTTATGAAGGAAGCCATAAAAATAGCCAGAAGATTTTTAGAAGATGATTCAATTGATATAGAAGTGATTGAGGAGATGGAGGATAATTTGAGGAGAATGAAAGAGGCTAAGCCCTTAAACAGGTGGTGGAAGAGGATATTGTAAATTATAGAACACAGGAGCTTTTAGAGGAGTTATGGAGAAAAATAAAACAAGGCAGATAAATTATTTTTACTGCTGATGGAGGGTGTAAATATTGTGCTGGAGATTTACTAACCTTATTTCTTGAAAAATTTCTGGCGTATAAGAAAATAAGAGGAGAGCTTTTTAAGGAGAGGTTTGGGGTGGAGATGGAGGATTTAGGAAGGAGAAGAGATGGTTGAGAAAGATAATATTGTTCTTAAATTGAGAGATTGTTTTTATAATAATGGTATTACCAATATCTTTTGGGCAACTTTAAAATCTTATGATCTTGAATATGAAGAAAACGAAAATGGGTTGA